>JBKJMZ010000148.1:0-5658 GCA_046596255.1 Ferruginibacter sp.
GTTTGTGGCGCCTGTTGCTAATAGGTCTCCAAAATTCCAAAAATAAGAAACAGCCCCTTGCGACGTATTAATAAAATCAATATTTGGATCCAAAATACTAGTTGTTTGTGGGTCCGCGTAAAAAGAGGCTATTGGTTGAGCGTATACCTCAATGTAATTTGTTTTTCTTAAATCTCGGGTACAACCTGTTAACGGGTTAGTAGCAAATAAAGATAAAGTATATAAGCCTGGATCATTTATTGTAATTTCCACATTATTTCCTTGTATGCCATTTCCAATATCATACCAAGTAAATATATCACCAACATTATTTGATGTGCCTGTTAATGTTAAAGTTAATGGAGCGCAACCAGCTGTTGGTGTAGCAACAAAATCAATAATCGGTAATGGATTTACATTTACTGTAAACGTTGCTGTTCCACTAGGAATTGTACAACCATCGCTTACTGTAACAGCATACGTATAACTTGTTGCAACGCTGCCTGGTGCATTTCCAATAACACTCAGTGAACTGGAACTTGATGCGCCGGGAGTCCAATTATATGTATATGGCCCACCATTTCCAACACTAACAAATCCTGGTGATAACGTAACGGGTGCGCCATGACAAACCGTTATTACGGTTGGCGTCACAATTAATTGTGGCGTTACATTTACTGTAATTATTTTTGGTGAAACAGAACATCCATTAAAATCTGTTACTGAAACCGTGTACTGTGTTGTTGTTGTTGGACTAACAGTATGCGGCCCACTTCCAACAAATGGGTTAGATGGCCAAGTATAGGTATAAGCAGGGGTTCCATTTTGTCCGTTAGCGCTAATTTGTGTAGATTCTCCATAACAAATTGTAATGCTAGGGCTAGGTGTGGTAATTAATACTAAAGGCATTGGCGAGGTTACATTTACTGGTTGTGAAGTTACACAGCCATTAACATCTGTTAATGTTGCGGTGTAAGCTCCAGAAGCAATTCCAACAACACTTTGACTTAATGCTGCTGATGTGCTTGTTTGAGATATTGGATTTGACCAAGTGATTGTATATGGCCCTGATCCAGCGGTATAGTTAACTGTTATTTCTCCGTTTGGTAGCCCAAAACAAGATGGCATGGTAACACTAAATCCTGTTATAGTAGACACCGGTGGGTTTGCTACGTTTACCGTTTGTGTGATTGAACAGCCTTTAGAGTCAGTTCCTAAAACAGACCAGTTACCAGGAGCCATGTTTGTAGCAACAGAACCTGTTGGGGTTCCTGGAATACTCCAAACTAAACTATACGTTGGCGTGCCTCCACCTAATGTTACAGTAGCTGCACCATTTGCTAAACCACAGGTTGCTGGCGATGAAGTAAACGTGGATGTTAATGCGGATGGTTCAATAATATTGAAAGTCGCATTAATAGAACATCCATTTGCATCCGATACTGTTACTGAATAACCTCCAGCAAACAACCCACTTATTGTAGGTGCAGATCCAGAAGGTAACCAAACATACGTGTATCCTCCCGTACCGCCTTGTACTGTAGTTGATATTTGTCCGTTACTTCCTCCAAAACAAGAAATATTGCTAAAACTTGATGCTGCCATAACTAAAGCTTGTGGTTGAGAAATAGTTAATGATGAAGTTGTTATACATCCATTTGCATCTGTTACGGTTACTGTTGGTGCACTTGCTGGCACATTAACTAATACAGAGTTTGTTTGTGCGCTTGGCGACCAAGAATAAGTATACCCTGGTGTTCCACCACTTACTAATGCTGTTGCTCCGCCATTGCTTAAACCAAAACAACTAACGTTTGTAAAGCTGCCTATGGCACTTACTAGTTGAGTAGGCTCTGTTATTTGAACAGAAGCTGTTCCAACACAACCTGCTGCGTCTGTTACAGTTATGTTTTTAATACCTACATTAAAATTATTTACATTTTGGGTGATTTGGCCTGCTGGGCTCCAGGATACACTTGTTGCACCGGATCCACCAGTAATTGTTGTTGTTGCAGCTCCATTAGTGCCTCCAAAACAACTCACATTGGTTTGACTTGTAACTGAAACTACTGGGCCTGCAATGTCGTTAATTAAACCGCTTGCTTGAGCAACACAACCATTGGCATCTGTTACCGAAAAAGTATATGCGCCAGACACTACATTGTTGTTACATAATGTTGGAATACCATTACTCCAAAGCGTTGTTAAAGCGCCTGTTCCGCCAGACACAACAGCACATGTTTTGCCGTTTGCTTGTCCGCAGTTAGAGTTAGTTGATGACACCACCGCTGTTAATGCAGCGGGTTCCGTTAATGTAAACGACAATACTGTTGGACAAGCTCCGTTAGAGGTAATTGTAACGGTTTTAGGCCCTGCATTTAAATTATTTACCGGGTTGCCAGTTAAAGGTGTTGGCCCCCATAAGAACGTTGTTGTTCCTGCTCCTCCTAAATAGGCAATATTTGCAGTTCCATCAGACGCGCCGTTACATAATATGTTGGTGGTTGTTAAAGTTGTTGCTAATGGCGTTGGCTCTAGAATAGTTGCGGTTGCGGTTGCCGAACATAAATTGGCATCCATTACTGTTACTACATAAACCCCTGCCGTTAAAGTGTTTGCGGTTGCAGCAGTAGTTCCACTAGGCGACCAATTGTATGTGTGCGAGCCTGTTCCACCCGCGGCTGTAACTGCCGCAAAACCATTATTTCCTCCATTACACGTTACACTTCCTGTTGACGTAATATTGGCAGTTACTTGTGATGGTTGAGTAATTACTATTTGCGCACTAGCTGTGCAACTATTTTGATCAGTTGCTAATACTGTGTAATTTCCGGCGCATGCTCCTGTTAATGTTTGACTTGGTACACCTGATGGCCCACCTGTCCAAAAATAACTTACAACACCTATGCCGTTAGTACTTGTTGCCACGGCTGTTCCATTGCAAAGACCAAAACAGGTAACATTAGTCGAAGTAATACTTGCAACCATTGCTGGAGGATTTACTAAAGTCATACTTGCTGTTACTACACAACCATTTGCATCTGTTCCTGTTAAACCATAATTTCCTGCTCCTAATGGATTGCTCGTTGAGGCGTTTCCGCCTGTTGATGTCCAAGCATATGAGTAACCAGGTGTGCCACCAACTAATGCAGCTGAGCCTCCTCCGTTTAATGCCCCAAAACATTTTGGTTGGGTTACAACAAGATTAACTGTTAATGCTGTTGGTTGAGTAATAGTAACACTAGCTGAGGCTACGCATCCCGCCTGATCTGTTACTGACGCGGTATAAACACCTGCTACTAAATTTGTTGCTACTGGTGTTATTGGTCCTGTATTCCAAGAATAGCTATAAGTTCCTGTTCCACCGGCCGCTGTTGCTGTTGCGCCCCCGTTTGTGCCTCCAAAACAACTCACGTTTGTAAAACTAGTAATGCTTAATGTTGGACCGGATAAATTAGGAATAGTTACTGCTAATGTTTGTGTACAGTTATTAGCATCTGTAACAACAATAGTATATGTTCCAGCAAATACATTACAAACAGTAGTGGTGGTTGCTCCATTACTCCAAGTTTGTGTATATGGCGCTGAGCCTCCTGAAATAGTAATAGTAGCACATCCGTTTGCTAAATTACAATTGGCCGCTGTTACTGTTGATGTAATGGTTAATGATGTTGGCTGAGTTACTGCAATACTTTGTGTGATTGAACAGTTATTTGCATCTGTAATATTGCAAAAGTAATTGCCAACACCAACATTTGGTACAGTAGCCGATGTGTTTACAATTGGTGCTGTCCATAAATAAGTGTATGGTGCTGTCCCTCCTGTTCCCGCTGCAGAAACAGTTCCTGTTGGTGTATTAAAACATTTTACGTTATTGGAATTCATAATAGCTGTTAGTGTTGGTGGTTGAATTATAGTTCCACTAATAAAAGCTTTACATCCATAAAAATCTGTTACTTCACAGGTGTATGTACCAGGGCACAAATTTGATGCGGTAGGTAATGTTCCTCCGGATGGAGACCAAGAATACGTAAACGGTGCTGCGCCACCCGTCATGCCTGTTGTTAAGCTACCGTTACATAATCCATTACAAGTAACACTAGAAGAAGCAACTATAGAGGCTGTACCGCCTGGTGTTAACCCTATAGTAGCTGGACTAGAAATTACACATCCATTTGCATCTGTTGCTGTTACTGTGTAGTTTCCTGCTACAACACCGTTAGATACAGAAGCTGATCCGCCGCCGCCAGTCCAGTTATAAGTAATTACTCCTGTGCCTCCCGAAACTGTAGTTGAAGCAATTCCATTTGCAGCAGTACAGTTTGCGTTTTGTGTTGACACATTTATAGATAAAGCTGTTGGTTGAAGTACTTGAACCGTTTGTGTTGCAGTACATCCGTTCGCATCAATTATTCCCATCGAATAAATAGCTGCAAATTGATTAGCAAAAGTGGGTGAAGTTTGATATGCTCCACTATTTAAATTATAAGAATATGTTGGTGTGCCTCCTGCTCCTACTAAATTTACAGTGCCTGTTGCCGCTCCATTACAAAGTGCTGCTACTGATGTTGCTGTTAATGTTAATACTGTTGGTTGTGTTATTATTACAGACGTTGTTGTTACACATCCTACCTGATCTTTTACTGTAATGTTATAAGTGCCTTGTGGTAAGCCAGAGAAAAGACCTGTTCCGTTAGTTTGAAAAGGAGTTGTTAAAGTATACGAATATAACGGTCCTGTTCCTCCTACTGGAGTTACTGTAAAGCTTCCGTTTGTTCCGCCAAAACAACTAACGTTTACTGTGTTGGTTACAGATGCTGTTGGGCTGCCTGTGTTTAATATATTATAGGTTACTGATAAGGTACATGTATTGGCGTCTCTTATAATAACGGTATGGGATCCTGCTGTTAATCCTGCTGTGTTAGTTGTTGCCGAAAACGCACCGCCATCATAAGAATACTGATATGGTGACAATCCTCCTGTAACGCCAGTAACTGTTGCTGATCCATTGGCTGTGCCACAGCTTGCATTTGTAGTTGTAATCGTTGCTGATGTTGGGCCCGTTGTACCGCCTACCACAAAAGTTGTATTAAATAAACAGCCGTTTACATCTCTTACTAAAACTGTATGGGTTCCTGGTGCCAAATTACTTGTTAAACTTCCTGTTGCCACTCCGTTTACGCTAAAGCTATAGGCTGCTGTGCCCCCAGTTACTCCTGTAATATTATATGTGCCATTTGTTAATCCACAGCCTGCTGGTGTTGGTGTTCCCGCAATAGCTGTTGGACCTGTAGTTACTGAAATGGTTACTGTATTTGTAAAAACACAACCATTAACATCTCTAACGCCAACGGTATAGGTTCCTGATGCTAGCCCTGTTACTGGAGGACTTGAAGAAAAAGCTCCGCCGTTAACATTATATGTATATGGAGCGGTTCCTCCTGTTGGCGCTCCTATAGTGATACTTCCTGTTCCGACTCCACAAATAATATTATTTGGTGTTAATGGCAATGCTGATGGGCCTGCTGCACTTGCCAATGTAGCTGATAATGTAAACGTACAACCAAAGTTATTGGTAAGCGTAATAACTGGTGTGCCAGCTCCTAAGCCGGTTACTGTTTGACCACTTACTGTGCCTAAACTACTCGCAAACGTAACCGTTTGTGCAGGAGACGCTGG
>JBKJMZ010000151.1:0-6887 GCA_046596255.1 Ferruginibacter sp.
TGGATCTTTAGAAATTCTTTTACTTCTACGTTTATCCTGCCCTTGTATTTTTTATAAATATTTTTGATGGCTGCCTTTAATAACCGTTTAATGATCTTCACTAACGCTTTTATCTTCTCATCAGGTATGGCCCTGGCAACTGAATAAGGAGATATCCTTGCTTCCCATAATATCTCATCGGAATAGCTGTTACCAATTCCCCTGATCGCATCCTGGTCCGTCAACACTTTTTTGATATTTGTTTTGCGCTGCAATGCCTGTTTCAGGTAGGTATAATTAAGTTCCGGCGAAAGCGCATCCACACCCTGTTTATCTACCGGATCAAGTTTTATGTGCGCATTTCCCATTCTGTCGGTAAGCGCCAGGTGCTGCCCTCCTTTAAAATACATTTCGGCAATGGTGCTATGATGATCGTTGGCGCTTTCAAAAATAAAAATATCACCCGTTAACATCAGGTGCAATCCCACGAGAACACCGCCGGTAAATTGAAACCGCATTTCCTTACCCGACCTGTAAATGCGTTTGAGCTTTTTGCCTGTTAATAGTTTGGAGAATGCAGCAGGTTTGTCTTTTAATTTTTTACCGTTCACGATCTTTACCTTCAATAATTTTTTATCGGCAAATACCGCATCCAGGTTCCTGCTAAAAATTTCTACATCTGGTAATTCAGGCATATGATGATTTTAAGTAAGCTACTTATTCAACAGGTAATACTGTGCCAGATTCCCTGTATCGCTTATTGGCACAGATTTTTCAGTGATACAGTGTAAATTATTTATCACCAAAAAACAAGATCATGAAATCTGCACAAGCCAAAAAAAATGGAATTAAAAAAACACCAGCCTCCCGCCAGGCTGCTGAACACCTTCGGGAATTAATGATAGCGGGATTAAAAGACATTTATTGGGCCGAAAAAGCCCTGACAAAGGCCTTGCCGAAGATGGCAAAAAATGCATCCGCACCCGAACTGGTAAAAGCACTAAATGGCCATTTAACGGAAACTGAAAACCAGGTATCCCGCCTTGAAAAAGTTTTTGAACTACTGGGAGAACCAGCCCGTGCAAAAAAATGCGAAGCCATGGAAGGGCTTATCAAAGAAGGAGAAGGAACAATTAAAGACACAGAAGCCGGTCCTGTTAGAGATGCCGGAATAATTGGCGCCTGCCAAAAAGTAGAGCATTATGAAATTGCCACTTATGGCACCCTATTGTCCTTTGCACGTATCCTGGATGAAATGAAAGTTGCCGACCAATTGGAGAGCACTTTACAGGAAGAAAAAAATGCAGACAGCAAACTTACCACAGTAGCAGAAACAAATATAAACCTTGATGCCGCTATGGAAGAAGATGAAGAAGCCGAAGAAAAAGTAAAGTTGACACGGGCAAGGTCAGGGGCAAGACCAGCGGCAAAGAAAACGAAAGTGTAGAAAAATATTCACAGCAGTGTAAAAACGTTTTATGGCCAAAAGCCCGGTAAGCAAAGCAATTCGTAAAACAAAAGAAAACCTATAAGGTCTGCCGGGCGGCAAAGCAGCGCTGCAGACCTTATAGGTTTTACAGTCCGGTAAATGCCACATGAAAATATTGTTTTATCTCATCCACATCAAACTGCTCGGCCCTTTTGGCCGCCTTTGAAGTAAACAGTTCCCGCAGAGAAACGTCCTCATACATTTTCTTCATCGCATTAGCCAGGGAGATAACATCCTTTACAGGCGTTAGTATACCATATTCGCCCAGTTCATAATTATTAATTGCCCGGTGATGCAGGTCGGTATCGGGTGCCAGTAATTCCCGGGGACCGCTGCTACAATCGGTGGAGATTACGGGTCTTCCGCAGGCAAGCGCTTCAATAAGCACATTGGGAAAGCCTTCCACATTAGAGCTCAGCACAAAACAATCGCTGCGCTTTACATATTTGAAAGGGTTTTTATCAAACCCGCAGAAGATCACTTTTTCCATAAGTCCAAGGTCATACACTTTTTGTTTCAGTTCATCTTCCATTACACCTGCACCAACCACCAATAGTTTACAGGGCAGATTCTTTAAAACAAAAAAAGCCTGTATCAATAAAAGCTGGTTCTTCTCTTTACGTAAATTACCAACTGTAATAAAATGAAAAATTCCCTTCTCAAAAACAAAAGCAGGTTTCTCTGCCGCATGATCCTTTATGAAATGCAGGTCAACCGGGTTATAAATTACCCTTACCGGCGTTCTTATTTTAAAATTCTCGATAAGGTCGGTCTGTATGGCATAGGAATTTGCTAAAATAAGATCGGCCCGTTTATAGGAATACATTACCATAAATTTGGAGAACATGCGGTAAATAACCGAATGGCTCTCCTGCATGGTGGTCTGGTGTGTTCCCTCACACATGATCACATGGCCCTTATATCCCAAAAAACTTTTCATGATGGCATTGATATAACAGGGCCGGTATAAAAAAGCCACCGAATTATTAATGCCGTGTTTTTTACAATAGCGGTACAGCTTTAGTGAAATTCCGGGTAATTTTAAAAACCGGATTATCTTATTCTGCAGCAGGGGTTGCTGCAGGTCCAAAATTTTTATATCATCAGGAATTGAGTAATCAATATACCTGCTGTATAGCGCCAGGTGTATCTCAAAATCAGCTTTTAAATGATTAAGCAAAAGGGAAACCACCCGCTCTGCACCGCCGGTTTGTAAGGTATTGATAAAGATCAGCAGTTTGGGTTTAATACCATTCATTCGTTTTCATTTTTTGTTTTCATCAGCGGTTGTGAACAATAAAATTTTTGCAATCGCAAAATATTCTCTCAGCATATAACAAATGTTTGAATAAAAAAAGGGTGTCAGGGTGAGCCTGTCGAACCCGGTGTTCACTAATATACCCCGCCTTCGACAAGCTCCCCGAAAAAATCGGGACAGGCAGTCTGACAGCTTAAAAGTTTAAAAATCAGACCTCAAAAATATATGTCGTTGGCAAGGTTGCTAACAATTAAAGGTTAGCAACCGTTTAAATATGCATATTAGCGCAGCGCAAATATCCGTTATTTATTTTCGCCAGCCTGCAAAAACAATTTTTGCAATTGTGTCATCATATTATTTACTGAATAACGGGAGCTTGTTAGTTCCTTAATTTTATCCCGGTTAAAATTACCGGGCAATGCCCTGTTCACAGCAGCAGCAAAAGCAATGATGTCATTATCATCAATAAGCATTCCATTTTCATTTTCGATGATGATCTCTGCAATGCCACCAGGTACATTAAAGGCAATTACCGGTATGCCATGTACACCAGCTTCCAGGATTGCATTGGGAAAGCCCTCATAGTAAGAGCCCATTAAAAAAAGATCGGCGTCCTGCATTCCCTGGAAAGGATCTGCTTTTTCTCCCATTAAAAAAATATTTTCCTGCAAATGCAGTTGATTGATGAGCTGCTGCAGTTCGGTTCTTTTATTTCCCTCACCAATTATGAAATACTGAAAAGGCACAGACAGCAGACCTGCTGCATGTATCAATCTTTCAATACCTTTTTCAGAACTAAGCCTGGCAACAGTTACTAATTTAAAGACACCGTTTTTAGTTTGAAAGATTGTATCAGCCGGCCGGGCTACTGGTTCCTGCACAGCATTATAGATCAGCTTTGTTTTAGCAACAGGAATATTGTAGTGCTTCGCCAGGTCCTGCTGCATATAGTCCGACTGACAAATGATAAGATCAAAGCGCTTATAAAAAGCCCTGATCAGGTTATTATACAGGTAAGGCATTTTCGCTTGCCTGCTGTTGATGCTTACAATGCTGGCTTCCCGGGCAATGAATGTAATATGCCTGCTGAAATGATTCCTAAAAATGGCGAGGTATAGGTTCAGGTGATTGGCAGTAGAAAAAATAATATCGGGTTGAAAATTCTTTACAGCTTTTTTTATACTGCTAAGTGAAAACAGTACACGGCCCTTGTGCAGGTTTATAACCCCTATAGCAGGGTTGATAATTTTATAAAATTCTTTTTTATTGTTAACAACTACCAGGCACACCTCAAAAATATTGGTATCAATATGGTTACATACCATGGATACAAATTTCTCTGAGCCACCGCACTGTAAGGTTGGTGTTATAATGAGTAGCTTTATTTTATTGTTGCTGTTCACTGCCTGCTTTTATGAATTGCAATATAATCATCCAGTCCGGCCATATACTTATGGTAATTTCCGGTATGCTTTGTCTCATACCCGAGTTCTCTTAAGAAGTCAACACATTTTTGCTGCACTCCCGGTAAATGGCAATCGTGTGTGGCTAATAAAATGTAAGGATGATGCTGTTCCAGCGTTTTTCTTGCTCCCAGTAACACATCATACTCTGCCCCTTCCACATCGATCTTAATGATGTGGGGTATTTGATATCCCTCCGCTATCAATCCATCTATCGACTGGCAGCGTACTTTTATGGTATCGCCTGTTGCTTTAAATACATAGGATTCCGGTATATACGTATTACCATCCCTGTGCATTGGGTCATTAGAAAATTCAACCTCCTTTGCTTCGTTTGAAATGGCAATCGGCAACACCGAAATATTATTTTTACCAATGCGGCTCCTGTTAAGCTGGATATGCTTTTCAAAGATGGCTCTTACAAAAGGCATGGGCTCAAATGCATATATTCTTCCATTGTGTATGATGCTGTTTACAAGAAGTGAATGATAGCCCACATTTGCACCCACATCATAAAAAATGGTATCGGGCTTTAACCAGGATATAAATTTGTTTAAAGTAGCAGGGTTTTCATATTCCCCTAAAATATAATCATAGCTGCTGGAAGTAGACCACAGAAAACCTTTTAACGGCCCCGCCATTACCGGCATAAATCGCTGCCTTAAAATGTAGCGACGGATCTTTATTACCAAGCGTTTAATAAAATTTTTGTGCAGCATATTTTAATAGCTGTGCCAGCTCTGGATTTAATTTATATTTTCTATTAAGTATGACCAGAATAATAAGATACAGTAAAAAACCGGATATGAGCTGAAGCAGTCCACCCAGGTTAAAACTGCTTACTGCAAAATAAATGGCAGCCGCTATTATTGCGTTGATGAAAATGATAAATACCGTGTAGGTCAGCAGGCTGGTATAATTAATATAAGGAACAAGGCTTCGGCATATAAAATACATGCTGAAAAAATTGACCAGGTTAATAATGATAATGGCATAGGGATAACCATAAGCGCCTGCATACCTGGTGCAGACTGCAATTACTACAACTAAAATAATATTAAAACATAACTGGTAATAAAAAGCCTGCCTGATTGCCTGTATGGCAATGAACAACCTTGTTACCATGGCATTGATGCCGATACTGAAGATGGTAACAGCCAGCAGCTTTAAGAACATAGCAGATGCTGTCACAGACTCCCCGGAAAAATTCCTGCTTTGATAAAAAAGCTCAACAACAGGCCTGGCAAATACGAATAAATAAAACCCCAGCGGCACCAGGATGAACACCATTAGTTTGGTTGTTCTTAAAAAAGTATCATTCATACCTGCATGATCTTGCCGGGCAACCTGCTCATTGAATTTTACACCGCTCACATTCGCAAATTGAGAAGTGACCAGTGTATTGGGTATATCAGCGATATTCTTACCATAATTCATCACGCTGATGATACCGCTTCCAAAGCCACTCAACAGGTATAGCGGAAACATGCTGCTGGCAACTGTAGTGATCTGTCCAAGCTCGGCATAAAACACATTGCTCCATATTTTTTTATTTATGGCCACCCGCCTGAAACTAAAATTCCAGCCGGCATATTTTTTTAATACATATAATTGTAAAAGCAGGTTTACTGCATAAGAGATAAGCCCTGCCAGAAAAACGCTCAGCACATCGTACTCAGCCCTCAACAAAAAAATGCAGGCAATAACTATACAGCTTTTAATGCTGCTGATGATGAGCGGCAGGCTGAAAAATTTTAAGGAAGTAAGGATGTTGTTTAGGTAATTGGTAAGTACATGAAAAATGAAAAAGAATGAACCAATCCAGAAATAATTGCGGTAAGTAATGATATCTGCCTCCGGAAATTTAGAGATCAGCCCAAATACAATTGTTCCAAAAAAATACATAGCGATGCTGAACAGGATACCGATGGCAGCATAGATAACCAGGAAATAATTTAAGAAAGCAGCTGCCTTTGCCGTTCCTTCTTTTTCCCGCAGCCGCATAGATTCAGGTATTAGGACTGCCGTATCTATATTGTTGATAAAGCTCGAGAACAGGATCATCGTAGCAAAAACAAAAAAGTATATATCCGTTTTTATATTACTGCCAAAATACCTGGCAATGATGATGGTGAGCAGGAAAAGGATGCCTTTGGAAATAATGTTGAACAAAACAGAAAGGGCAGTTCCCCTTGTATAAGATTCTGATTTGATCAACCTTGAAAAATTCATTAGCCGTGTATTTACCATGAAGTTATTTAATTCCCTATGGGAATTTGATTTGCCACAGAGGCACGAAAGCACAGAAAAATACAATTGAGGTTTTCACTTCTGTGTTTCTGTGTCTCTGTAGCCTTTTTTTTGCCAAGGGGCAAAGTATTAATTCCCTGCTCGCCTTCGCAAAGTTTCAAGGGAGCAAGGCGTGATATTGTTTGCCTCAGAGGCACGGAAGCACAGAAAAATACAATTGAGGTTTTCACTTCTGTGTTTCTGTGTCTCTGTGGCAATATTTTTTTTGCCGAAGGCGAAATATCTTCCTCAAAAATAGTGGTTCATATCTAAAATCAATTCTGCTGCAAACATTTACTCCTTTACCTTTGCCGCCTATGCATTACGCTTCAATTGAAAACCTGGCCAAATCCTTTGGCATAAGAACACTTTTTAAGAATATTTCCTTTTACGTGGAAGAGGGTGACAA
>JBKJMZ010000072.1:0-36150 GCA_046596255.1 Ferruginibacter sp.
GCGAAAAATTCATGCTATATCCATTGGTAGGTATTGGATTTGAAGGTTACCAGGCCAAGTTTTACAAGGATAATTCATCAGTGAGCTTTACTGATGTTCTCAATTCATCCACTACGCAGAACAATATCCGCCCGGTGAAGTTTACAAATAAGTTTGCAACGTATAACCTTGGATTAGGTTTTACTGTAAAAGCGCCAAAATGCAATAGCTCCATCGGTATCCAGGCAGGTTATTCGGGTAGTTTTAAAGATATGGCCTGGAAAAGCAGCGACATGCAGCAACTTGCCAATGCACCTGTAGATAACCTAGGCCGTTTTCAGGTGGGACTGGTATTTACCGGTATGTCTCATTTTATTAAATAGTATTTTATAAAGCAGTTAATTAAACTGCAATTATAAAATAAGGGTTATTTAAAGTATCAATCATTATACAAATTTTTTCATCCGCCTCTCTCCGCAAGGAGGGAGGCGTTATGAAGAATAATATTCCCCAACTGTCGCAAATATTCCCTTTTTTAATAACTAAATTAAAAACGTAAAGTTTTTGGGATCACTTCCCGATATGCATCAGGTGATGACGTTTTAAATCTTCCTGATTGAATCGGGATTTTTATTTCTCACAACTATCGCTCTGCAAAAGCCCCGTCTGGTCCATCTGCCGACTGGCAGACCAAAAGATGACAAACCAAAATTATTTTAATTGATTGGTGGCACGGTAATTGTCAACTTTAGTATCAGGTAACCTGTAAAAAATAAACCTTACCGGTTATCAAAATCCAAATATGAAAAATCGATAAGCAATTCCTGCTTTTCGAAAAAACAAAGTTCAGCAACAATTTTATTGATATACTTCAGCAATTACCGGCAGGTATTATTCCGCTTATTTATTTGATGCTGTTTTAACTGCTGCATAATTTATCATCACGCATGTTTGTGTTCTGTTATAGATCGTACAGAAAAAAATTACTAAAAGTTTACCTGTTTAATATGAATGTTGTAAACCATATTCCAATTTTCTACGTCACAATTAAAAACCTATATTACTATGATTTTAAAAAAACTAGTATTACCAACAGTAGTATCGCTATTGATGGTATTTGCAGCCGGATGCAAAAAAGATCCACTATCTACAACAGGTTCGGCCGCACCGGGAAGTCCGTCTGCTTTGTCTGCAACTAACGCAGTAACCGGAAAAAACCAGCAACAGTTGCAGCCTGTAAATCTCGGCCTGTCCGGAGAATTTGCCATCTTGTCTAAATCGGGTATTACAGATGTGTATAAATCTTCAATAACAGGAGACATAGGCACAAGTCCTATTACAGGTGCTGCCATTGGTTTAACCTGTACAGAAGTTGTAGGAAATATATTTTCTGTTGATGCAGCAGGACCGCTTCCTTGCAGGCTGACTAATGCAACCAGATTAACTTTATCTGTGGGTGATATGGAGACAGCTTATACCGATGCCGCCGGACGTGTAAATCCTGATTTTATTAATCTTGGGGCAGGAGATATAGGTGGCCGGACACTTACACCGGGCCTTTATAAATGGACATCGGCACTTATCATCCCAACCGATATTACAATTTCCGGTACAGATACTGATGTTTGGATCTTTCAAATAGATGGGACATTAAACATGAGTTCTGCAGTAAGAATTACATTAAGCGGAGGAGCGCAGGCAAAAAATATTTTCTGGCAAACAGCAGGAGCAGTTAGTTTAGGTACCACAAGCCATTTTGAAGGAATTATTTTAGGACAAACCGGGATTAATATGACAACTGGTGCAACAATTAATGGAAGATTACTGGCACAAACTGCAGTAACACTTCAAATGAATACGGTTACAAATCCACAATAAATTTTTTCAATTATTCAAAAAGGCTGCTGTAAAAAGCAGCCTTTTTTACCGCCGCCGTTTCCTCCATTCATTCCCCGCTGCCCCTCGTGTCTCACGAAACGGAAAAAATAACCAAATGATTTGTGACTACACGAATCAATGCGTTGTGTTTAAAGCAAAGTCATCTCTGCGTGAAACAAAAAATTGTGGTACCAAATTTGCCTTAAGCATATCATGGAGCCAATGGCAAGCGCCGGGGAAATATCCACACCGTTTACCTATGAAAAAACTGATCAGCAAGATACTGCCATCTTCATTTATTATATTATTTTTTGCGTTGCATGCCGGTTGCAATGATGCAAGCAAGGCCGGGAATACCAATGAAAACAAAGCCGAAAAAAATACAAAGGAACAACCTGCGGATCCTGTAAAACAAGCGGGCCCAAATACCAAAACAACAGGAACATTTGATACTGCAGATTACAATAAAAAAATGCAGGCATTGAGTAATGATTCTACCGGTAAATGGCCGGTGAAGACAGCTTATCCGTTGCCCGGCGCCATATTTCCTTACAACAGGGTGATCGCTTTTTATGGTAATTTATATTCAAAGCGCATGGGCATCCTGGGTGAGCTGCCTAAGGATTCGATGTTTAAAAAATTACAGCAGGAAGTGGCCAACTGGCAGGCAGCCGACCCGGCTGTAAAAACGATCCCTGCCCTGCATTATATTGCTACCACTGCACAAGGCTCACCGGGTAAGGGAGGCAAACACCGTTTGCGTATGCCTTTTCATCAGATAGATACCATCATGGATTGGGCAAAACAAATTAATGCTCTGGTATTTTTAGATATACAGGTAGGGCATAGCACGGTTAAAGAAGAAGTGCCTTCACTTGAAAAATATCTGCAACTGCCGAATGTTCACCTCGGCATTGATCCTGAATTCTCCATGAAGAACGGAGAGATACCGGGTTCTAAGATAGGTACGTTCACATCCGATGATATTAACGATGCTATTGAATACCTCGCAGGCCTTGTTCGTAAACATGGGCTTAGCCCAAAGATTCTGGTGATACACCGTTTTACACAGGGTATGATAACCGGCTATGATAAAATAAGAACGGTACCCGAAGTACAGGTAGTGATCGATATGGATGGCTTTGGCGATAAGATATTAAAAAGATCTACCTGGCTCAGGTATATTTATAAAGAACCCGTACAGTTTACGGGCTTTAAATTGTTTTATAAGAATGATGGCAGAAGCAGGTCGGGTATGTACAGCCCCGAAGAATTATTAAAATTTACACCGAAGCCGATTTATATTCAGTATCAATAACCGCCTGCAAATATTATTTAACGATCTTAACTACGGTACGGAATTATCCTGCTTTAGCAGCCGCTTGCCTTAATCAATTTTAGTTTTATCTTTAACCCATGCCGATCTTCATGGATGTACATATTCTGCCGGGCGTAAAAGCAAAGGACGTGGCCCAGGCCCATTACCAGGACCTTATACACCAGGATGAGTTTGCCTGTAAGTGTATGACCTACTGGATAGATGAGGAAAGGGGAAATGTTTTTTGCCTGATAGAAGCACCATCAAGGGAGGCAGTGGAAGAAATGCATGGCAAGGCCCATGGACTATTGCCGAACAAAGTGATCGAGGTAAGCCCGGATGTTGTTTCTTCTTTTTTGGGAAGGATATATGACCCGGAAACCGCTGTAACTAATGGAGATGGGTTAAAGGTTTTTGCCGACCCATCTTACCGTATAATTTTATTAGCGAGAATGGAAGATGCACTGCTGCTGCAACAGCACCTGGGCATGGATAAGGCCAATGAAATGCTTGACCTGTATAGGCAAACTACCAGGAAGCAGGTAACGGCGTATGGCGGCAGAGAAGTGGAATGCGGCGGAACAGATTTTATCATTTCATTCAGCTCGGCATCAAAAGCTGTATCCTGTGCATTGGCCATTCAAAAAGAACTTCAGCAAAGCGGTAATACCCAATTGGGATTAAAGATCGCCATTAATGGGGGCGAGCCTGTTGAAAAAAGCAATAGCTTATTCGGTGATGCCATTCAACTTGGTGGTTACATGTGTGCTATTGCGGGCAATATGCAGATCGTGATCACCCCGGGTATAAAGGAGTTGGTAGCAAAGGATCACCCGTTGAACAAAGGCAATCATTTGTTGATATTAAGTGCGCAGGATGAAGCACTGCTGCAATCCCTCTTCAGCAAGCTGGAAGATAACTGGCAAAATGCTGAATTTGATATGGAAGATTATTGCCGGGAGATGGCAATGAGCAGTTCGCAGTTATACCGCAAAACCATACAGCTTACGGGCATGTCGCCAAATATCCTGCTTAAAGAATTCAGGCTCGAAAAAGCCCGGGAGTTGATGCGGAAAAAAAATTACCCTGTTGCACAGGTAACTTTTGATTCTGGTTTTACCAGCCCCTCTTATTTTACCAAATGCTTTAAAAAGAAATACGGGCTGTTGCCAATGGCGTACCTCGAACTGCTGCATTAGAATGCCAGCCACTTATATATTGAACCTGCCTGTCAAGGCAGGCTCAATTCTCAATGCTCAAGTAAAAGGCATTACATTCCCTGAACCAATTTTACCACTATTTGAACGATTTGTTGCAGGTGCCTTACCATTTATTGCATGATTTGTTACAGCCTGCCGGCATTGTATGATATTATCTTTACAATATCAATTCACATTTAAAATCACTGTTATGAAACGCATCTTCAATCAACTTACACTTATCATTACATTCCTGTTTTTTACTGTTACTGCCAATGCGCAAAACAACAAAGCAGGCAATAAATCTTCAACTCAAAAAACAACAACAATGAAAACCTATCTTATCGAAAGAGAAATACCCGAAGCGGGTAAATTTACAGCCGAACAACTAAAAGGCATTTCGCAAAAGTCATGTTCAGTACTTACCGCAATGGGCCCAAACATCCAGTGGCTGCATAGTTATGTAACGGGCAACAAGATCTATTGCATTTACAAGGCTGAGAATGAAGAGCTTATCAAAGAACATGCACAGAAGGGTGGGTTCCCTGCTAATACGATCGTGGAGATAGGGACAGTCATCAATCCTGAAACAGCGAAGTAATAATTCAGATATTATCATAAAGCCCGTCTACACGATGGGCTTTTATTTTATGATAGATGCCAGGAACTACGCAGGTTTACCCCGCCTGCAAGGGTTTGGTATACCACGCAATATCTTTCGGTGAGTTTCTTTAAGCTTTCCATTTGTTCTGTAGTGGCTGAAGTTTCAAGATTGAACTGCAGCCTGATATCTTTAAAACCAACCGGTGCTTCTTTGGATACGCCCAGAGTTCCCCTGAAATCAAGGTCGCCTTCAGCACTTATAGTGCCCTTCTTTATCTCGATCTCAATTGCGGTTGCCACAGCCTGTAAGGTAACGCCGGCACAGGCAACCAAAGCTTCCAGCAGCATATCACCGGAGCAGGCAAGCATACCCATTCCCCCCGTGGCTGTATGAAGACCCGCTTCAACAAAAGCCTTGCCGGTATCCACCTTGCAGGAAAAATTTTCACCGATCTTTCCGGAAGCTTTTAAGGTAATGATAGCAGATGCAGGATCCTGTCTGTATTGTTCTTTTAAAGGAGCCTGTAAATTTTTAAGTGTTGCTGCATCCATAATTTTAATTTGATCAGTATGCTAAATTAAATAAAATGGTTTATCTTAATCTGCCGGATCATTTATCCGATGTGAAAAAAGTAAAGGCAAGGGTAATCAGGTTCATTTATAAATATTATAAATGATAAAAAAAATTCTCATTTCGCTATTCTGGCTGGCCTTCTTCGGCTTCTTTTTTTTGATGACCATACCAAAGTTCATTGATTTTTTAAAACATGGATTTCCTGAATATATGGGCACTTCCTGGATGGACAGGCACCTGCTGTTTTTGCTTCACATGAGCCTTGGTACCATCGTGTATATATCCGGGCTCATTCAATTTACGCCCTACATACGAAATAATTATACCCCATTCCATCGTAAGCTTGGAAAGGTTTATATACTTGCATCTCTTGCCTGCATTACCACACTCTATATTATGATACCCGATGGATTATGTGCACCATGCAGGCTATCAAACTATATGGTAACCAGCCTTTGGCTGATATTTGTTTTACTGGCGTATCATTTTATCAGGCAAAGAAGGATATTATTGCATCAGTGGCTGATGATAAGCAGTTACATTTGTGCAGCCTATTTTGTTACAGTGAGGATAATTGATAGATATGCGATGGGCATCTTTCGATATCTTTTCCCGGATGAGTCATCAGCATTATTGGCTTCTGATATTTCTGTTTGGTTTATACCGTTGGTTATTTTTTGGTTGTATTGGCTGATAAAAGATAAACGGACAGGATCACGTATCTCAAATTCTACCATTGAATAAAATATGCTTATGAGCTACATCACAAAATACAAAACCCTTCATCTCTGGATGATCATACCCATGATCATTATGCAGGCAGGTATATTTTATGATTACTGGGGCGATTTTTCAGAGAACGCCTGGTCAGTTCACGTTCATTATTACACGGGAACGGTATGGTATCTCTACCTCATCATTCAACCGTATTATGCTACTCATGGAAAAATGCCCAGGCACCGCACCAATGGTATCATCGGTATGTTCATAGCGGGTGCGGTATGCTTAACAGCGCTGAGCATGCTGCACCGGGATATTACTTCTGCTGAAAGCTCCATTGCAGACCCGGTACGCTTTGGCCCTTTCAAACCCTGGTTCTTCCTGGGTGTTGCGGCTGTAGAGATCGTTATGATGACAGCTTTTGGGTATGCTGTAATAAAAAGCATTATTCACCGCAAGCAGGTGGAAGACCATGCCTGGTGGCTGATATCAACCGTATTCATCATCATGATGCCTGCACTTGGCCGTGGTGTGCAATTTGTTTCCCTGGCCATGTATGGAGATAATTGGCCCGATATTAATATCATGGCTTCACTTTACCTTACAACAGGAATGATCATTGTGATGTTGCTTTTTTTTGCATGGAAGTACGGAAGGCTGAAACATCCAGCTACCTGGCTTGCAATAGCCGTTAATGTTTTCAATCTTTTTTTAGAACCACTTGGAAGATCGGAAGCGGTGCAATCCTTTTTAAAAGCACTGATCAAAGGATAATATGATCCCTGGTTGGTTTAAATAAAAAACGCTTTGTATTGCACACGAACCATTTGTGATATTATATTCACAAAATGGACAAATTTATTTTAAGGATAAAGCAAATATTTTTTCCGCATCAGTTTATATTCACTCAAACCAGGTTCCCAGCTTGCTCTTATTTGTTCTTCAGGAATACCATCAATGATCTGCTGCCGGAAAAGTCCTGAGCCGGTCTGTACTTCGATATTATTCATCTGCTTACTCAGCTTTGAATCAAAGAATTTTTCTTTGTACGGGTGCGCTTTGTACAATTCCATTATCCATTGAATATTTATCTTTTTTGACTTGCGCAAAAGCTCCGTATCATAATTGCGCAGGTCTAAACCATAACATACCTCGTTCATGAATAAAGGTGTTTCGGCCATTCCTTTTATACCAGTTGCTGTGTAGGAGAATGCATAAATGCCTTTCAGCTCGGGGCTGCCAATAACAGTAAATGGAAAATAAGTGCCACGGCCGTGGTTCACATACACGCCTTCGAACATACAGGTGGAAGGATATAGCAAAACAGCCTGCGGCGTATTGAGATTGGGCGATGGATTTACCGGCAGCGTATAGGGCATATCATGATGGTAATTGGCAACCGGTATGATCTTGATTTTGCATTTTACTTTATTGGTCAGCCAGCCCTGGCCGTTAGCCATCTGTGCAAATTCGCCAACGGTTAATCCGTGCGACATTGGAATTGGAAACATACCAATGCCGGACTTATATTTCATATCAAGTACCGGCCCGTCTATCAAATATCCATTGGGATTGGGGCGGTCGAGTATCAGCAACTCTTTGCCATTTTCATAACAGGCTTCCATCAGCCTGCTCAATGCATTTATATTGGTATAAAAGCGTACACCTACATCCTGCAGGTCGTACAGCATAATATCAACATCAGCCAGATCTACTTTTGTAGGTTTGTTCCTGGCTCCATATAAGGAGATGATGGGTATACCGGTAAGCGCATCAATTTCATCAGCCACATGATCACCTGCACTTGCATTTCCACGGAAGCCATGCTCAGGCCCAAATACTTTAACTATGTTCACCCCAAGTTTTTGCAAGCTGTCCACCAGGTGTGTCTTCTTAATAATGGTAGTCTGGTTAGCCATTATAGCTACTCTTTTCCCTTGTAAGTAAGGAAGGTATTTTTCTGTTTGCTCAGCGCCAGTGAGGATTCCGGTACCGGTTGCCTGTTCATTTTGTGATGCTCTTTTGGCTGTATTGCAAAAGCTGCAGAGCAGTATGGTAAAAATTAAAAATAAGTATTTCATGTAGCGGTCATTATTTTGCATAAATATAGCTGAATTGCAGGATAGCATTTGCCCGATTTTAATAATAGCTGTAGTATATTAGGATCATGAAATATTATTTTATTACGACCCTGTTTTTTTTGTTCAGTTGTTCTATAACAACGGCCCAGCAGCATTACCTGTTAATTGGTACCTACACCGGCGGTATAAGCGAAGGAGTATATGTGTATCGGTTCAACAGCGATGATGGTTCAACTGCTAAGATCAGTCACATAAAAACCTCCAATCCTTCTTTTTTAGCAGTGTCACCTGATCAGCAGTTTGTATATGCCGTGCAGGAAGATGCCGGAAATAACGGAAAAGGAGGGTCAATTGCAGCATTCTCTTTTGATAAGCAAACAGGCATGCTACATTATATTAACAGGCAATCAACAGGCGGTGATCATCCCTGCTATGTGACGGTAGATAAGACCGGGAGATGGGTGGTAGCCGGTAATTACAGCAGTGGAAGTTTATCTGTAATGCCTGTACAGCAGAATGGAAGTCTGGGTGCTGCCAACTCCATTATCAGGCATAGTGGGATGGGGCCTGATAAAAGACAAAACTCCCCGCATGTGCATTGTACTTATTTTTCTTACGACAACCAATTCCTCTTTGTGCCCGACCTGGGTATCGATAAAGTGATGATCTATGCATTTGATGCGGCTACGGGTAAACTTAAGCCCGCCCGACAATCCTTTGCCGCATCAGTTGCAGGGTCTGGACCAAGGCATATCAGTTTTCATCCTTCCAATAAATATGCGTACGTAATAGAAGAGTTAAGCGGCAGCATCGTTACGTATAAATATAAGAAGGGTAAACTTAAAATGAAGCAACGCATTAGCAGTATGCCTGCAGGAGACAGTAGCAGCGCTGCCAGCGCAGATATTCATGTTTCGCACGATGGCAGATTTTTATATGCTTCTAACCGGGCAGAGGCTAATAATATCGGCATTTTTTCAATTGATCCTGCAAACGGTAAACTGAAAAGTATTGCCCACCAGTCTACATTGGGCCGAACTCCCCGTAACTTCAGCCTGGATCCGTCCGGGAATTATTTATTGGCAGCCAACCAGAACAGTGATGAGATCGTGGTATTTAAAAGGGATATGCAATCAGGTTTGCTGACTGATTCCGGGAATCGTATTGAAGTAGGGAAACCAGTGTGCCTGGTATGGATGGCCGGGTGGTGACAATCATCTTTACCTTCAATACTTCCATACAGCCATTCAGTTTAAAAAACGATGAAGTTGCATATGAATTTAGTAACTTAAGAAACTAATTTATAAATCAGGTTTTATGAGCAACTCTCATTTGAACGGCGTCGCTTTATTAAAAGTTCCGACTTTGGTTTATTGGGTATTACGGGTTTTTCCTGATGCATCAGTCTATAAAACTACATCTGTAAATAGTATCATTAAAATAATATTTGTACCTTCTGCGTATAAAATTCCCCGCTCATGTTCCAAAGGTTAGTGCTTATCGCTATCATGGCATTTGCTACGGCAATGCTTGCCGCAACGATCATAGGCCCCAATGATCCGGCCTATGCTAAAAATGAAATACCTAACACGGCATTTAAAAAGATAAAAGCGATTGGCTGCAGCCCCGATTGGGAAACACTCCAGGCTACACTGGATGAAATGGATATACCGCTTATTGCAGGAACAGGAGAGCATAAATGGACGATCAGCACAAAGGATGACAGTGCCCAGGCCTATTTTAACCAGGGTATGAATATGTATTACAGCTTTCACATCATAGAAGCTATGGCTTCTTTTAAAAAGGCAGTAAAGTTCGACAGCAAATGTGCCATGCTATATTGGGCACAGGCACTGGCTTATGGCCCAAACATAAATGACATGGGTTATGCAGCTTCACCAGCTGCCTTGCAAGCCACACAAACGGCTTCATCATTAGCAGCATCCGCCCGCAAAGTTGAGAAAGAATTGATTAATGCGATGATGTTGAGATATACGGCAGACTCTGCCGATGCAACACGTGCCATTCTTAACCGGAAATATACAGAAGCAATGAAAAAGGTGTTCCATACATTCCCGGCCCATGCTGATGTGCAGGCATTGTATGCCGATGCCATGATGCTGGAACATCCCTGGGACCTGTGGTTTGTGAACGGCCAGCCAAAATCCTGGACACCTGCTATACAAGAAGTACTGGAAAAATTATTGGCAACAACTCCGCTGCATCCCGGGGCCAATCATTATTATATTCATGTGATGGAGCCTTCGCCCTATGCTGCTAAGGCATTACCAAGCGCCAACCGTCTTGGAAAACTTACGCCTGCCCTTTCACATACTGTACACATGCCTTCGCATATTTATTTACGCACCGGCCAGTACCGCCAGGGTGTGGCCGTAAACACAGATGCTGTGAACAGTTATAAAAAAATGTTGCCTTTGTATAGTGCTGTTGCAGCTAATGATTTTTTATACGTGATACATAACCTACACATGAAAGCCAATAACGCCATGATGGCGGGGGAGCGTTCCAATGCTATGCAGGCAGCAACAGAAACCCTCACCAGTATTCCTGCTGATTATTTAGCATTTCCTGCGCCGCTGGGCTCCGTAGTTCAGTACATTTATATGACGCCAACTTTGATAAATATTCGTTTTGGCAACTGGGAAGAACTGATGCATGCAAAACAGCCGGAACAAAAACTGGTTTATGCCAATATACTTTTTCATTTTGGAAGAGGCATGGCATTAGTACATCGCTCTCAATTGAACGACGCAAAGCTGGCATTACAGCAAATGCAGCAATTGATGAAGGACAGTAGCCTGCTTATACCTTTCACTCCTTTTTCGCCTGCAATTGATGGGGCAGTAGTAGCTGAAAATCTGTTGGCCGGCAGCATTGCAGTAGTAGAAAAAAAATACAACAATGCTATTGCCGCTTTCAACAAAGCTGTTATTACAGAAGAACAGATGATTTACAATGAGCCAAGAGACTGGTTACTGAATCCAAAGCATTACCTGGGCAATGCTTACTTAGTTTCCGGCAAGGCACCTCATGCAGAAAAAGTTTTTAAAAAAGACTTGCTGAATAATAATGAAAATGGCTGGGCATTATTTGGCCTTTATCAATCATTGCTGGCGCAAAAGAAAAACACTGCTGCCCAAAAAGTGAGGACAAGATATCGGGCGGCATTTGCAGGATCTGATATAAAGCTGTTGTCTGCAGTGATGTAAATATGTTTTTAAGTTGACGACGCGACAACTGTTAACCGCGGCTGCTGACTCTATAGAAGAAGATTCAGCGCGTTCATTGTCAACATTGACCATGAGAAAATCCCTGTAAACAGGATTTGCACCTGGCGCATTAGGATCTTTAATGAGCCGGGAGAAAGCTATTCTTGCGGAATGGAAAGGATTGAAATGATCAGATGATCTCCGGCTCAACCTTACCGGGAGCCTGGCCCTTATCTTCTTTTTTATCCTGCACTATAGCGGGTAACTCTTCCTTAAAGATCAGGCCCGATGCAACAGCATGTTCGGCCGCTTTTACAGAATGCTCAGTAAGGATCATTTCAACTCCTGCTATTTTTAATTCGGCTGCAACCTGTTCTGCGATCTCCTGTTTTTCGCCATTAGATACATCCCGGATATAGATACAAATGATACGCCCGGGAAAATGTTTCACCACTTCCTTGTATATCCCGGGATCCTGTTCGCCACTGTCGCCGATCAAAACAAAATTAAGCTGAGGATAAGTATCAAGTATCTGTTTTATGGCAGTGAACTTATGGCTCATATAATCACCGCTCATAAAGGATTCGCTCTGTATGCCAAAATCCCTCAACAATAAGGGGCCCTGCGGAATATCATTGTGATCCATATAATCGATCAAAATGTCGTAAAGGTTCCAGGGGCTGCTGCTTACATAAAAGAAAGGGTTATTGCGTTTGCCATTGCGCCCAAGCTGCAGCGACTGGTAAAAAGCAGACGCCCCTGCAAAAGGCAGTCGGGTACGGGCATTGCCAAATAACACGGTCTTTCCCATCGCCCATATATTACCCACCCCGGTACGTACAATAGTATCATCTATATCGCTGATGATGCCATATTCCGCATCCGCAGGCGGTATCATCATTTCGGCATTAACGGTTATCTCCTTAAATGATACCGGTGCATCCACAAGTTTAAGTGGAATGT
Source organism: Ferruginibacter sp. (assembly GCA_046596255.1). Classification (GTDB taxonomy): domain Bacteria; phylum Bacteroidota; class Bacteroidia; order Chitinophagales; family Chitinophagaceae; genus Ferruginibacter. The sequence goes on from JBKJMZ010000072.1 coordinate 12,546, forward strand.
TGAGGTAGAGTTCTTCTGTTATAAGTGCTATGGAAGGTTCAAAATGGAAAACGAAGTACCCCTCTTTATCGGTTATGGCCTGACGCTTTTCTGCCAGTAAATTCAATTCTACAACTGCAGCAGGCACTTCATCGGTCTCCAGCCGCTTGTACATGTTTAGCATGTTGGTGAAAAAATTATCGCCCTCCTGTGCAGCAGTGATATTTTTGTCTTCCAGCACACGGCCACGTACATATACCGTGTTGGCAGTACCATAAGACCGGTAAGGAACTACCTGTATATTATCAATGGAGCCCAGCCGTTGCCGCAGGCTATATACCTGTCTGTCGATCACATCATCAAGCTGTAGGGCGCCTTGTGTTAATTTCTTTTTCCAGTTTTGCATAGTATGCAACTTACAAATTTTGCACCAGGGCGGTAATTATCTGCATGAACGGTGGAACGAGGGCTGTTATGTAGATTTAGTTATCATTCCGGTATAAAATTATTGCCCTGTTGAACGATAACAGCATACATGGCCAGGCGAATTAAACAACAAATAAAAAAAACAGGCTATTTTCCGCAAACCAAAAACAATTTTACTGCGTACCTGTTATCATATTTAACCAAAAAACAATTTTTATGCAAAAGAATCTTTTTTCCCTGTTGATAGCTGCGGCTTGTACAACAGTAATTTTTACTGCCTGCAATGACAGCAAAACAGCAGAAACTACAACAGATACCACTGCAGTTACTTCAACAGAAACAATGAAGCCTGCTGAAGAGGCCGGTGTAATGGTTGGAGGAGCGAATATGGTGCCTTCAAAGGATATTGTGGATAATGCTGCCGGTTCAGCCGACCATACAACGCTTGTTGCTGCTGTAAAAGCTGCTGGACTTGTTGAAACTTTAAAAGCTGCAGGGCCTTACACCGTTTTTGCGCCAACAAATGAAGCTTTTAATAAGTTGCCGGCAGGTACTGTTGATAATTTATTAAAGCCTGAGAATAAAGCTGCACTTACGGGTATACTTACTTACCATGTAGTATCTGGTGCATTTAAGTCAACTGATTTAAAAGATGGCCAAAAATTAAAAACGGTACAGGGCGAAGAATTAATGATCCATTACAAAGACAACAAATGGATGGTACATGATGCAAAGGGTGGAAAGGCTAATATTACTATTGCAGATGTGATCTCAAGCAATGGTGTTACTTATGTTATAGATGCGGTATTAATGCCCAAAAAATAATTATAGTTTCAGGTTTGTGTTTTTATAAAAGGGCAACATTCGTTGCCTTTTTTTTATAAAATAGACATGTAGTTATTTTTTTTAGAATCCACTTGCAGGTTATCATCCGCTGGACGAGAGCCGGTTGCGAAAATTAAAAATAAAAACCCCGGATCAACCGGGGTTTTTAAATGCACAGCATTTATTTATGCTTTGCACAATTGGGCATCGGGCAACAAATTGCAGGTGTGCAATCGGAAGGTTTGCAATTTTGCTGTGTGCTGCATTGCTTACTCTTTTTTGCCTTTTTCCCCTTACGGTCAGTGGCAAAAGTGCCTGTGGCTAATGAACATACCATTGCCAGCATCAGTATTTTTTTCATAATATTCTTTTTAATTTTTAGTAAAGTTGTTATCCGTGAATGAAGGATCCATTCGGGGGCTTCCACACATTGCTTGTATAAGCTGAGTTATAATCCGCTTTGAATAAAGCATAATGTTTTTTGAAAACAAACTGTTGTGCGGTCCACTCATACCGGGGCTGAAAGATGAATGTATAGCAAACAGGGCAGGTTGTGCAATCCGGGTTCTCAGCACAGCCCTTAGCCGGATCTTCATTGTTATTGTCTTCTTTGCTGCTGCATTCCTTTTCATTGGTTTCGGCCGGCAACATACAGCAGGAACGTTCTTTAACCATTGCAACAGTCCAGGCATCCTGCAAAGCCGGTATAAAACTTACCGTCTCAGTCAAAAAAATTGCAAAAGGTAAAATTAATATAAGTGCCTGTTTTCTCATTTTTGTTAGATAGCATAAATATAAAAAAATAAACTATATACTAACCGGGCACCGGGTAAGTTTATTATGAATGGTTTAAAATAAAACAGCACCGGCAATTGCCAGTGCTGTCTATTATTGAGAACTGCTTGGTTTTATTTTACAACTATTCTTTCCATTGACTGCTCACCGGTTGTTGGGTTACTAATTTTTAAGTAATAGAAACCTGCTTTAAGATCGGTAAGTTGCATGCTGCTTGTAGTCACATTTGTCCACTGTCTTACTAATCTTCCTGAAGGATCGATCAGGGTAACTGCACGGGCGCCATTATCATCATTGAACAACAGGTTAGTATTTCCATCAATTGATGGGTTTGGAAAAACTACATTCTTGCTGTTAGGTTCACCTCTGATAGAACGTGTTTCACTTATCTGTTGCCTGTTGGTAACCAGATCTACCTGTACTATGCGGTATTGAGTTATACCCTTTGATCCATTAATATCCATGTAAGTATAATTCAAGTCATTACTGCTGTTGCCATTAAGCGCTTTAGAATTTACAAAAGCGATTGTTTCCCATCCGCTTCCTGTATTACGTTGTACATTAAATCCACGGCTGTTTTGTTCAGTAGCTGTAATCCAGTTCAGTCCTACTGTGTGCTTGGAACGTGCTGCAGTAAATGATTTAAAATAAACGGGAAGTGGTCCGCCTGCTGTTGCTGAAATAAAGACATCGTCGATAACAATTCTTTTTGAACCATTCGTATTGCAATTGATATAGCTTATATCGAGCAATACATAAAATTCGGTGAACGTGGTTAAAGGAGCCGTTACTACAGCCGAAATAGTATTTTGACCTGAGATAGTTAAATTCAATGGAATGGTGTCACTCATTCCAATAAGGTTGTTACCATCAACAGAGTAGAGTAACACCTGGCCGAATGCACTGCAAACATCGTTGTACAACTGGTCGTTACATCCGAACTGGTTACCACGGTAAGCATAGCTTTTAAACTGTACGGTAACTATACTTGATGTTCTTACAAATCGTAGGGTATCAGTTTTGATTCCTGTTTTATTACCACCACTACTGCCCGCACTTGGATTGGTAGCTACACCGGTATCTTTTATACAGGTTGCACTTGTAGTATTGCGGTTATATTCCTGGATTGTGGCAGCAATTAAGGTCCACCCTGGAGGTGTACCATTGCTGAAATTTTGAAACATTGGCAGGTTCGGGCCCTGCTGGCCCTGGCAAAATAATGTGCATACTGCTAAAGCAGTGAAAAGTAAAGTAGTTTTCATGTGTAAGTTCTTTTAAATTGTTATTAAATGGTAAGCGTTAAATCATTTTTAGGGGATAATTTAACAAAACAACTAAGGCAAACCAAGTGCCAATGGGAAGTGTAATTTTTTTTTAAATGCATAACGCATTGTGTTTTTACTTAGTAACACTACTTATGTGCATAACTATATTTTATTTGAAAATTTACAGGTGTAGATTTTATTACACCTATTGGGTAGAATTTGTATGAGGTGGGTAAATTATAAACCAAAAAAGCAATGATGGAGATCATTGCTTTTTATTAAAACGTTTGCCGGACTTATTTGGTACTGTCGGGAGAATACTTGTTATTGGGATCAGCGAGTTTCTTATCCAGCATGGTTGTGCTGTCTTTTATCTCCTGTTGTCTTGGAGTTGCAGTTGTTGAATCGGTACTGCCACTTGTACTGGTTTCAGTTGTGCTGCTTTCTTTGCTGTCGCTGTTACAGGCAGTGATGCATAAAATTGCAAATGCTGAAAACGCTAATAATTTTTTCATTGCTTAAGTTTTGATTGTTAAAAAGTAAAAGTATGGTTTTATGTCAATTAATCATAGCAAGGGCAACAGAATGGGATCAAATAAAATCATCGAATGGGTAGAAGCACTATCTTAGATAGTACAACTACTATAATGCAACTACAATTTGACCTGCTCATCAATTCATACCTGGATTACCAGGTGGGCATTGCCCCGGGTTTTTTAACGCCTTCACAATCTTCAGGCCTTCAGCAAAATATCAGGCAATTGCAAAATGAGGTCAGTGAGCTGCAGCGGGTGTCGGTAATGAGGAAGTAAAAGATATTCACCAAAAAATGCGTGGCGATAAGATATACTGGCTTGATAAAAGCCATAATAATGAGTTTGAGAACCAATTCCTGGAACATGCGCAGGATTTTATAGATCATCTAAACCGCACCTGCTATACAGGCATCAATGCCTGCGAATTTCATTATGCAGTATATGAGAAAGAAAGTTTTTATAAACGGCATAAGGACCAGTTCAGGAATGATGACAGCCGTAAATATTCACTGATAACCTTTTTGAATGATGACTGGCAAACTTCCGATGGAGGGCAATTACATATATATTAGAACGAAACCGTAGAACATATCTTACCCCATGCTAAAACCGCCGTGCTTTTTAAAAGTGATGAAACGGAGCATGAAGTAGCTGTCATTAATCGAAGCAGGATGAGTATTACAGGCTGATTAAAGCACAAATGACCCTTGAAGATGTTCTTTTAACTGTACATATGAGGAAAAATTTACCCACTTGTTTATTTACTTTTATAAGGTATTAATGTAGTTAGCCCGTTGTGCCATCTAACGTTTAATGCTGTGAGCTGAACAGTTTGGTTATAAACTGTGGAACTAAAAAACAAGTATGGCACGTTTTTTTAATAGTATTAGGCAAAACAAATCTTTTATGAAACTATTTAATTTTTTGCCGGCTGTATTTATCTCAGCTATCTTTTGTGTATCGTGTAATGATGATAAAAAAGACGCTAATGAAACAGCAGCAACCACAACTACTGAATCAACTTCAACAGTTGTTACAAAAGCAGGAGAGGGTAAAAAAACAGTGATCACTGTTGATAAAGTACCAGCTCCAGTAATGACAACCTTTAAAGCAAAAGCGGATAAAGCTGCTGATGTAGAATGGGTTGTTTATGATCCCGTAGAAGCTGATAACTGGGATTTGGAAAAAGATTATTATTTTGTCAGGTACAGGCTAAATAATGTTCCTTACACAACCTGGATATCACCGGAGGGAGAGTTCATTAAATCTGAGCCTGTCATTCATTTAGACAATAGCGGTGACCTGCCTACGGCTGTTGTAAAAGCCATTATGGAAGGCTATCCAGGTTATGCGATCTCAGAAATAGAAAAAGAAAAGGAAGACAAAACAGTAAACTATGAAGTGCATCTTACCAAGGACGGAAATAAAGTGAAGGTAAAGTATGCAGCAGACGGTACAGTTCTTAAAGAAAAAACAAAATAAGTTATTTGGAGGTTTAGATTATGAAAGGGTTGTTTGTTTATAAACAACCCTTTTTGTAATTCATGATCACCAATGTAGATCCTGGCATGATTATCGTACGCTTAATATTGTTAACTTTCCTGTACAGGGGTGATTATAGATTATCTGAGATTATACCCTTATAACTTGCTCCGGGTAATTCCGGCGAAAGGAATACCAGGAAGGAAATATAAACCCCAGTATATCTGGGGTTTTTTAGTGGAGGCGCTATAGTACTTTTTATAGTTGCCTTCGTAAAAAAACTACAACAGATATGATCAATAACTTACAAAACGGACTAAACAGTTAATGCATCTTTGCATTGTTAGAATATCTAAATATCCGTTTTAAGATCCTGATCAACCTTAGAAAACCAGCAATTAACTTTAATGATGGATTAAAAAATTACTTATCTTTTGAAAACCCTCTGTGCAGAGGGTTTTTTAATTTATAGCTATGTAACTTTACTAAAAACCCGGAGGGTATAATTTTGTGATGAACCCCAAAAATAAATAATGAAAAAGTACACACTGTTCATACTGCTTTGGATTGTTATGGCGATCATAAGCTGCAGAAAAAAAACACACCCGGAGTCGGCTCCCGAAAATACTACAGCACCCACTGAAGCGCCCAAAACTGTAAAAAAGAAAATACCTGTTGCCAAAGTAATTACTGTTAATGATAAGTATGCCAAAAGAAGTGTGGACGGGAGATACTATTACGACCTGCAGGGAAAAAGATATTGGCGCAATAACCGGGATGGAAAATACTACCTCTTCAATAAATCCATGTTCGATGACCCTGACTTTAAAAGCACGGGTAACAAATAATCGTTAATTGATTAATAGTTATCAGAGGGAGCCACCGGATTAAACAATTAACTAATTAACCAATTCACCAATTAACGTACAGCTCAATACAAATGGGCATAGCTTTTGTTTATACACCTGCATGATTAAAATATTTCTTCCCGCATGCATATTTTTTGCAACCTTAATATCCTGTAATGGCAATAGCCAAAGTACAAGTGATAACGACAGTGACAGCAACACTACAAGTAAAAAAATGACAAAAAGAGATCGCAGCATAAGCGCAGCGAATGCTTACAACAATCTTTTTTTCGATAGCTCGGTACTGGTAAAATACCTGGCAGATAATAAAGTTGATGAAGATATTGAACGCCGCATGACGAGTTTTTACAATGCCCGTAATTACCAGTTTGCCTGGTTCACTGATTCAGGCCTAACCGAGCAGGCACGGGGATTCTGGAACATGCATAATTATCATACCACGTATGCAAATGACAGCCTGCTGAAAGATAAAGCACTGCATGCTAAAATGGATGGCTATGCTGAAGAAACAGATGGATTCACGGTTTCAGCATCTGATGCAGGCATCATTAAAACAGAACTTAAACTTACAGAACATTTTATTTTATACACGCTGAATAATTATGAAGATGGTGTGGTGAAGCGTAAAGAAATGGAGCGCTTTATTCCCCGGAAAAAAGAAGATCCTATACTGCTTGCCGATTCACTCATCTCCAAGAAACATAAAGATGAAAAATATTACGGGGACGCCAATAAATCTTATAAGCTTTTAAAGAACGAGTTGGTAAAATATGTTGCCATTGCCAAGGCAGGTGGATGGCCACAGATCACTGTTCCTGCAAAGCAACTTAAAAAAGGAACTTCCTCCCCGGCAGTTTTGCAATTAAAAAAACGACTGCAGATATCAGGAGATATAGCTGTAGATACAACACCCGTTTTTAATGATGCACTTGAAACCGGCATCAGGAATGTACAGACCAGGTTTGGCTATACGCCCACAGGTATTGTTACTGATGCGCTGATCAAGAATTTAAATGTACCTGCGGTAGACCGTGTTAAACAACTCCTGTTAAATATGAGCCGTACGCAATGGCTGATCACGGAGCCCAAGGGCCCGTTGATCCTGGTGAATATTCCCGAGTTTGTTTTGCATGTAAAAGAAGGAGCCACCAAAGTATTTGATATGCCAGTGGTGGTAGGTAAGGAGGCACACAGCACCATGATGTTCACCGGTAATCTCAACCAGGTTGTATTTAGCCCTTACTGGAATGTGCCTTCAAGCATCGTTAAGAACGAAATACTGCCTTCCATTCAAAAGAATCCCAATTACCTGGCTTCTCAAAACATGGAGAGTACGGGTAATGAAGGTGGTTTACCTGTTATCAGGCAATTGCCAGGACCCAAGAATTCACTGGGTAAGGTTAAATTCCTCTTTCCCAACAGCTTCAATATCTATTTTCATGATACCCCGGCAAAAGCATTATTTGAGAAGGACAGGCGTGCTTACAGCCATGGCTGTATCCGCTTAAGTGATCCTGCAAAAATGGCTAACTACTTGTTGAAGGACCAACCTGAGTGGACGCCTGAAAAAATTGATGAGGCCATGAACAGCGGTAACGAGAAGTATGTAAAACTGAAAAATATCGTGCCGGTACTCATCACTTATTATACCGCATGGGTTGATGAAGCTGGACTCTTACATTTTGCTGATGATATCTATGGACATGATAAAGCAGTGATGGCAAAAATGTTTAATAATTAAAGGTAATAAATTACTATAAGTTATAGATAAATAATTAGTTACGTTTCCTATAAAAATATAAATACATACAATTTCATCGAAATTTTTAACAAAATGATGGCTTTCTTTAACATTGTGTAGGAATTAAAAAAACGACCTTTGCACTTGTTAAACGGTTTGTATAATTTCTTTAAAATCCATTCAAGTATGCCATCATTCAAGAAGAATTTTCTGTCCGTCCTAACCAGCACCCTCATCATTGTTTTACATTTGTTTTTGATATCAGCTCACAATAAGCCGGTCAGTAATATCAGCCCTGTAGCAGCTATTACAACAGCACCCCTCATTGTAGCCGAAGCCGCTAATAACACATTGCTGAATAATATTGCTACCCTGTACGATAGCATGGACCTTGATCTTAAAGGCCTTTCAAAGCAAACCTTTGAATATGCTATGAAAGGTTTTAACCACCTGGTGCAAACAGGGCAATTGGTTAATGACCGCATCATTTCTATAGCCGATTTCAGCCAGCCATCTTCTAAAAAGAGGTTGTTTGTAATTGATCTTGAAAAAGCAGAAGTGGTTTTCAATACCTATGTAGCACACGGCGTTAATACCGGTGCATTAATGGCAAAGAATTTTTCTAACGAACCGGAAAGCCTTAAAAGCAGTCCTGGTTTTTATCAAACATTAGGAACTTACATAGGTGGCCACGGTTATTCATTAAAATTAGAAGGACTTGAAAGAGGTATCAATGATAACGCTAACCGCCGTGCCATTGTTATACATGCTGCTGCTTATGCTAATGAAGGTTTTATCAAAGCACAGGGTTTCCTGGGCCGCAGTTGGGGATGTCCCGCATTACCGGAAAAATTGTGTAAGCCAATTATTAATAAAATAAAAGGTGGTACCTGCCTGTTCATTTACAGCCCTGATAAATCATATATCAACCGCTCAAAGATCATCAACGCATAATATCCAAAGATCTTATTTAATAATCAGAGCCCCTTTTAAGGGGCTTTTTTATGAGAGAGTCGTTCATTCAATAGTTTTTAAAAGCCTTTTTTTTATCTGGCCAACCTAATAGTGAACTATGGAATTCTATAACTTTTTAGGGAAATCCTGTAATAAACATGGCCCACAGCCGGCATACCTTTCAGGAATGTTACATGACCTGAAAATAGTTTCATCAAGCGACCTGGTTGATATGCTCATGAAGAATACCGAGTATTATATGAGCTTGTGTAAAATAGGGGCAGATGTTGACAAAAGAAAAATAGCTGAAAATTATATTGACCTGATAATGGATGAGATCAAAACCAGGGATGGCTTTAAGGAAATCGTGATGGATACTAACCTGGTGGCGCTTACTGCGGAATAGATATTTCACACTGCAAATTTTTTCTTCTCTAATTACTTTTTTGGGCAAGTGGTGCATCCGAACTTGCTTCGGGGCAAAAAAGTGACAATAAAACAAGAAACTATTATTGTGTAAAACTGCTTATATAAAAAAGTATTCTTCCAATTCTTTCTTTACTTTTTTGTCTTGATACAAGGGATGCAGGGATATAACTAATAAAATGGCAGGTCTTATTAGTTTAGACTTTATTATTTTTTATTGTTCTTTTTTGCTTCTCCAAAAAAGAACAATAAAAGGAGCCCGACAAACGATTACGGCCCGTTTGTCGGAAGCAGCTATATTAAGCTTTTGTACTACTGTAGCTTCAGCATTGGTAATTCTACTCTTAGGTGCTCACTCTTAAACAGTTTGCAGAGAGTTTTTAGTTTGAAGGATACCCACCCTCTTATAAAATTTATTCATATTGCGACCATGGTGGCACTCCATTTTACTTTTTGCAATTTGTTGAGCTGCCGCCCGGATTGGAGAATGAAGTGAATGATTCAAATATTGCCAGCTGATTGGGAATGTATATTGTCCGGTTTATTTTAAGCCTACTGGTACCTTGGCGATGGCCCGGCAAAACGGGCGGAGCCATCGGGTTTGACTTGATCTTTTTTGTTATTTTTTTGTATCAAGACAAAAAAGTAAAGAAAGAAAAGAATTGATCTTTATAAAGCAGCACATATGCTTTTTTAACCGCTTAAATAAGTGCCTACAAATAATCCCCATTAAACCTTAAATTTGAAGCATTCAAGAAAAGCTTCAACATGAAAAAACAATTTATTATCCTTGCCTTGTTCGCAGGCGCTACCATCAGCGCTACGGCACAGAGTGACAAGAAAGTAGTAACCACCGCCGATTACGATAAGGCTACAAAAGCTTTAGGCTTTAATACGAGTAAACTTGTGTTCCGCTATAATGTTAACCCAACCTGGTTGCCGGATGGCAAATTCTGGTACTCTGTAGCCGTAGAAAGCGGCAGGGAATTCGTTTTGATCAACCCTACAGATGGCAGCCGCAAAACTAGCGCCGACCTAAAAACAATACTCCCTGATAATAAACCGGCACAGCGCAGGGGCGGAGCATTGGAAAGTGTTAGTCCCGATGGTAAAAAAGCAGCTTTTATTATAGACTGGAACCTTTGGGTAAAAGACTTCGATACCAAAAAAGAAACACAGCTCACATTCGATGGCGTAAAGGATTTTGGTTATGCCACCGATAATGCCGGCTGGACACATAGTGACAGGCCGATAATGCTGTGGAGCCCCGACTCTAAAAAGATAGCAACCTTTCAACAGGACCAGCGCATGGTAAAAGATATGTACCTGGTAAAAACAAAGGTTGGCGCTCCCGAGCTGGAAGCCTGGAAATACCCGCTGCCGGAAGATAAACAGATCATACAGATACATAGGGTGATCATTGAAGTTGATAACGCAAAACTTATCCGCTTAAAAATTCCCTCCGACGATAGGAGAGGATCCCTCAGCGATGATATTTCATCCGGTGGGCCTTATGATGATAATGAATGGAATGCAGCTGGAAGCAAACTGATGTTTGTTTCTACAAGCCGCGATCATAAGATAGAAAAAGTAAGGATAGCCAATGCGGCTACGGGTGATGTTAGGGAAGTGTTTGAGGAGAAAGTTGCAACACAGTACGAAAGCGGACAAGGAACTATCAACAACCGTTTCCTGGATAAGACAAACGAGATAATCTGGTACAGCGAACGGGATGACTGGGGCCATTTATATTTATACGATGCCAATACCGGCAAGCTCAAGAATCAAATTACAAAGGGCGCATTTGTAGTAACACAGTTGATAAGGATAGATGAAGCAAAGCGTTTATTGTACTTCAATGCCAATGGCCGTGAGCCGGGAAGGGATCCTTATTTCAGTCATTTTTACAAAGTGAATTTTGATGGCACAGGTCTTACCTTGTTAACTCCCGAAGTTGGCAATCACAATATCAATATCTCTCCCGATGGAAAATATTTTACCGATAATTATTCGCAGCCCAATGTGCCGCCAGTTTCTGTGTTGAGGGATATGAACGGTAAATTAATATTAACCTTAGAAAAAACAGATATCAGCAAATTACTGGCAACAGGATGGAAGGCACCAGAACCCATTAAAGTTCGCTCTGCCGATAATAAATGGGATCTCTATGGCCTCCTGTTCACGCCATCTAATTTCGACAATACAAAAAAGTATCCCATCGTAAACTACGTGTATCCCGGACCGCAGGGCGGGGGAGTTGGTACCCGTAATTTTGGACCAGCCCGTGGCGATCACCAGGCACTGGCCGAACTTGGTTTTATAGTAGTGATCATCGATGGTGCATGTAACCCCGACCGTTCCAAATCCTTCCACGATGCCTGTTATGGTGATATGGGAGCCAATACGCTCGACGACCAGGTGGCAGGTATCAAGCAGCTTGCAGCAGCAAGGCCTTATATGGACCTTGACAAGGTTGGCATCTGGGGCCACTCCGGTGGCGGCTTTGCCACTGCCGATGCCATGTTCACTTTCCCGGATTTTTATAAGGTGGGTATCTCCGAATCGGGCAACCATGATAACCGCAACTACGAAGACGACTGGGGCGAAAGGTATATCGGCCTTGAAACAAAGGGCCCCGATGGGAAGACCAATTACGAGAAGCAGGCCAATCAAATGAATGCAGGTAACCTTAAGGGTAAGCTGTTACTGGCACATGGCGGTATGGATGATAATGTGCCTCCTTACAATACCTACCTGGTGGTGGAAGCTTTACAAAAAGCCAATAAGGATTTTGACCTTATGGTGTTTCCCAATGCCCGTCATGGCTATGGCGCCGAAAGCAATTATATGACCCGCCGCCGCTGGGATTATTTTAGCAAAAACCTGATGGGTGCCGATCATCCGAAAGAATATAAGATAAATACTGCTGCTGCGGCCGCCACAGCGGCCCCACCGGTTGTAAAAAACGAAACCATGCCTGCAGGCCGTAAGAACAATGTAATAAAACGCATACCGGTATCAGTATCTAATATTACGCTGAACATATTTGATAACGGAACAATTGACGGCGATAGCATCAGCGTGTTTTATAACAATAAACTGCTGGTGGGCAACCGCGCCCTTTCAACAAATCCTATTGTGGTAAACCTGCAACTGGATGAAAAAGCGCCCCAGCACGAGATCGTACTATTTGCACATAACCTTGGCAGCATTGCTCCTAACACTGCACTCATTGTAGTAAATGCCGGCAAGCAACGTTTTGAGTTGTACAGCAGTGCGAGTTTGACTGAGAATGCGGTGCTGGTGTTTGAGTATAAGGGTAAGTAGGAGCGTCATTGCGAAAGAGCAAACGTCATCACGAGGAGGCACGACGACGTGATCTCCTAACGACGGAGCAAAATAAAGAACACCTCATAACCTGAAGCCGGTAATTTTTGTTACCGGCTTCAGTATTTTATGGCGGCATCGTTGTATCACTCACTTGTAGTCGTGCTGGGTATTTCTTTCCTGTTCTTTACCCACTCATCCTCTTCCGATTAAAATCCCAAAAACCAATTATCGAAAACAATATAGCATTTCCAAAAGATGTCCAGGCTATTTTGGGAAATGACTTCAAGGTTTCTTCTGAAATAAAAAGGCATATATTGCAGCATTCAAACCCTGATGCGACCAAAACTGATAATATCCCTGCTTTATTTATGTTGTCTTTTACAGGCAAATGCCCAAAAAGAAACAGGCAATTGGTATTTTTCCGACCAACAGGGATTTTCATTTAACAGCGGCACAATGCAGCCCATTGGAGGTATACCTGCCAATATCTTTTTTAACGACTTCACTACTGTGTGTTCCGACGCGGCCGGGAATCTGAAATTTATTTATAACGCCTCGCCTTATGCTGTTCTGAACAGGAACTATCAACAGATGGCCGGCCTGGTTCCTCCCCCGGGAAATGCTTTTTTGGGAAAGCCGCTATGGGTGAAATTTCCCGGAAGTGCTTCTAAATACTTTGTTTTCTATCCTACCGGAACCAGCACCACCTATAAGTCGGATCTCAGGTACAGCATTATTGATATGTCATTAAGCGGGGGGCTTGGCCAGGTTATAGCAACCCAAGTGATCGTTGATACTTCCCTGTCCACTGCTTTTTGCATTATTAATAAAACAGGCTCAGATGATTTCTGGATAATCAGTAACAGGTTTCGCACAGATAGCTTTTACGCAAGGCTTGTAACGTCTGCGGGGGTAAGTTCGCAGGCGAATCTTAGCAGAGCCGGACTGAATCCATATAAAACGGAGTATAACTTTTTAAGTATGCGGGCTTCACATGATGGCAAACTAATAGCCGGCGGCATGTTTACCAATTATTCAGGGCCTTTCCTGAACCTTAAAGGCAATCTTGAAGTTTTTAATTTCAATAAACAAACAGGTGCAATTACAAACAGGGTCATTTCAACAAACCTCACCGGTAACACAGTGATGCACCTTGAATTTTCAGCAGACAGCAAATTATTGTATAGCATACAAAATTGGGTAGCTGTAGGATTACAACCGTGCGGTTTTGCCAATACCAGCCTTTTTCAATATAATTTATGTTATGGGAATAACGATTCTGTAGCTTTTACTTCTAATGCTGTTTTACTTGGTAACAGGCTCGTCTTTTGTTCATACCCATTCTGGGGCAGTATACAACTGGCACCGGATAAGCAAATATATATGCGGTACCCTGGCGGGGTATTATCATCTGTAAAGTATCCAAATAAGCGGGGCACTGCCGCAAATCTTGTTTTCAACTATCAATCCCTGCCAAATGCAACGGGTGTTAATGTACCGTCTTTCGGCCAGCCTTCAACAGCCAGGTTATTACAACGGATCGATTATTCAGGCGGCTGTTATCCAGCACCCCTTAATTTTTCTCTGACCAATGATGGTATTGATCATGTGTTATGGAATTTTGGAGACCCAGGTTCCGGTGCACAGAACACTTCCACCGCATTTACGCCTTCGCATATTTTTTCTATGCCTGGAACCTTTACGGTGACTGCAACATTATATGATATAAATAATGTTGTTTTAGAAACGGTCACAGAGATCTTGCAGGTAAAAGACCCCACAGTCAAACTGCTTGCACCCCTTCCTATGGATACCGTTCTGTGTACAGGCAGCAGCCTTTTCATAAGTTTGGCTCCCGGCAACCATTATTATGAATGGAGTAAAACCAATCCAGGTAATCCAACGATCATTCCATTAGGAATATCAGATACCATTACCATCAACACTGCCGGTACCTATTATTTAAAAATGACCCGCAATGGTTGCTCGGAATGTATCCTGTACGACTCCATTCATGTTACTTTAAGCGCGGGTCCGCCGGTGAATTTAGGCGCCGACAGGTTGCTTTGTACAGGTCAAACTATACGATTGGGTGTTTTCGATCCGGCCAATAACGTAAGCTGTGTGTGGAGTACAGGTGAAACAACCGATTCTATATCGGTAACCAATCCGGGCCAATATTGGGTGAGGGCCGAAATGAATAATAACGGGTGCATACGAACTGATACGATAAACATTTTGAACAACCCGGTTAATGATTTTTCATTACCTGCTGATACCTTGCTATGCAATGGACAGGTCCTTTTATTAAATGCTGCCATACCTGGTGCAACATATTTATGGCATGATAATTCTACGGCAGCTTCTTTTACGGTTACCAGCCCGGGTTTATATTGGGTGAGGGTTGAACTTGATGGCTGTGTAAAGACTGACAGTATCAATGTTAGCTATGTTCCCGGTCAGCAGGTATTGCTGGGTGCTGATACCAGCTTATGCTCAAATAACAACCTTGTACTTTCATCAAATGTTACCGGTACTGCTTACATCTGGAGCAACGGCGCAACAACGCCTTCAATACTGGTTAACAATACCGGTTTGTATTGGATCAGGGTATTACTTAACACTGGTTGCTGGACCACGGATTCCATCAATGTACAGTTTAACCCCGTGCCTTATTTTTCATTTGGTTCAGATACTGCTTTATGTGAGAACAGCAACCTGTTACTAACAACAACAATTGCGGGAGCAACTTATTTATGGCAGGACAATTCCACCGCGAATTCGTACCTCGTGAATAATCCGGGCCTTTACTGGCTGGAGGTTTCCAAAGATGGCTGTATCCACCGGGATTCTCTGTTTGTAACCTATATGGCTGCTCCTGTAATCGATCTTGGTGTAGATACAAGTATTTGTTCGGGCAGTTCATTATTGCTTGATGCAACGCATTCCAATACAGTTTCATACCTGTGGCAGGATGCAAGCGCCAACCCTGTTTATTCCGTAAGTTCGGCCGGGCTCTTTTATGTAGAAGTAACTGCTGCTAATGGCTGTAAAAAAGCAGACAGTATCCAGGTAATGCTTATACCGCTTCCTGCTTTTAGTTTAGGAAATGATTCGGTTATCTGTTTCGGAGATGCTATTGTTTTACAAACGAATATCGCCAGCTTGCCCCACCAGTGGAGTACCGGGTCATTGGCTAATTCAATTATCGTGAACAGTGCAGGCCTTTACTGGGTGGAGGTTGATAATTTTGGGTGTAAAAAAAGAGATTCGGTAAATGTATTTACAAAACCTTCGCCTGTAGTTAACCTTGGCAGCGATACCGTTCTTTGTGATATACAGACCATGTTGCTTGATGCTGCCAACAACGGAGCATCATATCTCTGGCATAATGGAAGTACGCAGCCCCGGTTTTCGGTAAGTTCACCTGGTATTTATCATGTTGCGGTAAATATTAATGGCTGTTACTCATTTGATACCGTCACTGTAGCCTATAATTACAAACCGATGTTTTCCCTTGGGCCGAACAAGGCCATTTGTAACAGCAACAGTTTATTGCTTGATCCAGGTGTAAATAATGCAAACTATTTGTGGCAGGATGGAAGCACTTACCCAACTTACCTGGTTAGGCAAACGGGTCAGTTTTCTGTTATGATCAGTAACGAATGCGGATCTTTATCAGATACGGTAATCATACAAAAAGGCGGGTGCGAATTATTTATACCAAACAGCTTTACGCCAAATGGAGATGGCAAAAATGATATATTCAGACCACTCACCTTCGGTAATTTTAATTTTTATGAATTCACCGTGTTTAACCGCTATGGAAAAGTGGTATTTAGCAGCAATGACCCGAAGAAAGGATGGAATGGTAACTACATGGGAAAGGATCAGGATGCCGGCACCTATGTATGGAAATGTATTTACCAAATTGATAAAATGATGAAAAATACAGAAACAGGTACGGTTATTTTGATCAGGTGATCCTCTACCACTTTGATTCTTATCTTCCCGAACAATTTTCAGCTTTAACATTTTAAGTTCCGGTAATGATCCCTGCAGTATGTAGAAATAAATCAATGGGGATCAATTTGGTTTGCCTAATATGAGCCGTTTCACAGCGAATATTCTTCCGAACTGGCGCAAGTGTTCCCGTTCCAATTCCAACTGGCGCAAGTGTCCCTTATCCTCCCAATTTTTCCACCTTCACTGGAAAAAATATCCGTACTTCGTAAGGCCGGGAGGTTTCTGTCAGCCCCTGTCCCAAAACTAAAATGCCAACCATGAACCGTCTTGTTGTTTTGTTGATAATACCCTTGTTATTGTACAATGCGTGGTTACCGGCCAATGCAAATAAAAGCCCTGAAAAATTAAGAACGGAGCTTCTGTTAGGCAACATGCAGGACACCGTACCACATGCCAGGGTAATTTTTTACAGGGCATATTTTCCTAAATATTATTCCAATGTAAAACCCGCTCCTATATACATTAATGATTCATTAGTGCATGAACTAAAAGTAAATACATTCAAAGTCTTCAATATAACAAAAGAAGGAAAGATCAGTGTTGCTGTTGATAAAAACCAGGATACTGAAATTGATTTCAAACTTAAATTCGGTAAGGAATATTATTTTAGGGTGGATGTAACCGGCGGCTTAGTCAACAAGAAGACCAGCATCGAATCAGTAACCAACGAAATCGGGAAAGAAGAGATAAGCTTGTTACCAAAAAAAGCATTCCAGGAACAGTAAAGGAAAGTTTAAAACCAATAAGGTCCCAACTGGCACAAGTGTTCCCGTTTACAAATGCCCCAGCTGGCGTAAGTGCTCGTGCACTCAACTGGCGCAAGTATTCCTCCCAACATTTCCACCCGAACTGGCGCAAGTGTTCCCCCACGAAATTTTTGATATTCAAAGCGAAAAGTATTAGGGATCACTTGTGCCTGTTTAGTCACCCCGGTTTGTAACCGGGATTTACAGATAAACCTCATGAAAATTCCGTTTTTCAACAGTTTTCACCAATAAAATATTTATACATTTACGTACACCCATCCGTACCTATAATGTCTTCTAAATATAAACCCGGTGAAGATGCGATACCGCATTTCATAACTTTTACTGTAGTAGGCTGGGTAGATGTTTTCAGCAGGGAGCAGTATAAAGATCTTTTCGTTGAAAGTTTAAGCTATTGCCAGCAATATAAAGGTTTAGTCCTTCATGCTTGGGTCATCATGACAAACCATGCGCATTTAATAATCAGTAGCAATACTAATAAGATTGAGAATATAGTTCGGGATCTAAAAAAGTATACGAGCAAACAGATTATAGCATCCATCCACGAAAACCCAGGGGAGAGCCGGAAGGAATGGATGTTGAATCTGTTTAGCTATGCTGGTAAAAACAATAGTAACAATAAGGACTATCAATTCTGGAAACAAGATTATCATCCTATAGAATTAAACACAGCAGCAAAATTAAAGGACCGGCTTGATTATCTTCATGAGAACCCGGTAAGAAGCGGGTTGGTTTGGGAACCCTGGCATTTTAAGTATAGCAGCGCTATTGATTATTATACTAAGGAGCATGGGTTGTTAAAAATTGAGCATTTGTGATGCTGATTACCCGGATACAAACCGGGCGGATTTGTGATGTGACAAGTGATCCCTTGTTGATTTCGATATGCAATTTGGAATTATTTGTGGGAACACTTGCGCCAGTGAGGCCAGTGATAATACTGATCCCCGGATACAATCCGGGTGGAATTGAAAAGTCACAAGCGATCCCGGGGTCATTTCGGTCTGTAATTGAAATTATTTTGGGGAACACTTGCGCCAGTATATGAATATTATCAGTTAACAAATCGCTCCACAACATCAAACAACTCCTCTTTAGTAAAGGGTTTGGCCAGGTAGGTATCAGCACCGTTTTCCAGGGCCACATCTGCCGCTGCTTTGTCAAAGCCCGAGATCATAATGATCTTCAATGCAGGATGCGCTTTTTTTATGACCGGAATAAAGTCCATACCAAGCCCATCAGGAAGTTTGTTATCCAATATCACTACGGAAGGTTCTGTTTGCGCCAGGTATTCCTCCGCCTGAGCCAGGGATTTTACATGATCCAGTTCCATACCTTTACCTGTAAGCAAAATGTTTAGTAAAAGGCACATATCGCCTTCATCCTCTACAATTAATATACTTTTTGCTTTTGTATCTGCCATGCTTTTTTTTTAGTTGGGTTTTACGCCCGTAGTTTACACTTAAAATATTACAGCGAAAATAATGAAAAACGCTCATTAAACTCAGCCTTCCACCAACGTTAGTGAAACCTAAACATTCTTATGCCAAACGCTATAAGGCAACCCATCCCACAAAACATGGCGAAAACCCTATAGGTTTGGCATTAATCATCAAAACTCTATAAGGTAACCCATCCCACAAATAATGGATTGAATATTGAGAATATTCCAGCTGTCTGGCTATTCGGGCTCTTAAAAAAATGTTCAATATTCAATGCACAATTTTCAAGTAAGTAAACGCCCAGTAGACTTTAACCTGTTAAAGGATTCACCATCACCAGTACCCGTTCCTGTATGATCGTTGCCTCTAATTTGGATTCCTTACCACGGTATTCGCCATCTATCTGAAAATGAAATTTGCGCCTGGATTGTAAGGTTACAGCAGAAGCCTGCAGTATGGCGGTTTTATTTTTATTAAGGGCCCAACCCGTAAAGCGCATTTTAAATATTTCACCCAGTGATATTTTTTTTACGATCACTATTTCAAACCGGTCATCAGTGAGACTTCCTTCCGGGTTTATCACAACACCATTACCGTATTTAGTTGCATTGGCCAGCACGATCATTACAGCCTCATGTTTTTCCTTCTTATTATCTGTTTTAATTTCCACATAAATCTTTTCATGACGCCATAACACATTCCAGGCGGCTTTTACATAAGCCCACTGTCCCCGCATAGAGCCCTCTTCAAATTTTTTAACGAGGCAGGCATTAAATCCACTATCGCTCAGGTGAATACACAATTCTCCATTTATCCTTAACAGGTGTATTGATTGTTGTTGGCCCCCGGTAATTACAGCTAAAGCTTTGGCCGGATCCATAGGGATATTTAATTCTTTTGCCATGCCATTGGCTGAACCTGCCGGCAAAATAGCCAGGCAAATGTCTTGCCCAAGAATAGCTTCTGCAGCAAGTTTTACTGTGCCATCACCACCCGCAGCTATTACCGTAGCCGGATCAAATTTTTTAATTTCAGCTTTAATTTTTTCCAGAAGGCATTCTTTCGTCAGTTCATATATAAAGATGGCATAATTACTGTTGCGGTAATAGTTCTCAATTTCAGTTGCCCAGTTTATTGCAGAGTTGCCGCTTCCGGGGTTCACAATAAAGAAAAGCCTGGAATTATTATCTTTCATGATCAAACTAATTAATGCTACACAACAATAAAAAAAGGTCGGTTAAAAATTACAATGGGTATGCATATGGAAATCATATGCATGCCTTTGGACATGTTTTTGAAAATAAATTCCCTTATTTGCCTGCTAAGGGAAAAAATATGTTCACCAACCCTTTGTACCTGTTTCGTTGTTTTAATGTAAAACCGGCAGCAGGGGTTACGGTGTTGCTACAAAAGGGGAGCCAGAATTTAAGCGATGTTACGGAGGATGATGGTTTTTTTTCTTTTCAGTGGGAAGATGTATCTGTTTTAACCCCCGGCTGGCATGATGTAACCTCAGGTATTCAATCAACGGGTACCAGTTCAACCGCCAAAGTTTTTGTGCCCAACACTACACAGTTTGCTTTTATATCCGACATTGACGATACCATTCTTATATCTCATTCCGCATCCCCTGCCAGGAAGTTGTGGCAACTACTTACTAAAAGGCCATCACAAAGGAAATTGTTTGATGATGTTGTCCATCATTACCGGTTGTTGGAAGCAGCGGGCACCAGTGAGGGAATTCCCAATCCTTTCTTTTACGTGTCAAGCAGCGAGTGGAATTTATACGATTACCTCCACGAGATCTTCCGGCTGCATAAACTTCCGGAAGGTATTTTTTTACTGAACCAGGTAAAGCAGTTGCACCAGCTCTATAAAAGCGGAACGGGAAAACATGAGGGCAAACTTTTAAGGATAATCCGCATTTTTGAGGCACTCCCAACCCAGCAATTTGTACTTATGGGTGATAATGCACAGCAGGATCCATATATTTATCAAACGCTTACCAAAAAATATCCAAACCGTATATACGCAGTTTATATCAGGAACGTGATCAAGCCTAATACAGCATCTACACAAACGGTATTGGATGAGATCGCGGCTAAAAACATACACACGTGTTTTTTTACACATAGCAGCGAAGCAATAGCGCATTCCCAAAAAACCGGGCTCACTGGTACGCAATTGATCTAAAAAGCGATGCAAGAAAAAGAAATAAATATTGAATCACCAGGGCAAGAAAACAGGAAGTGGCACGAAGGAGATAAATTTTGTGTGTTTTGTCCTAATCTAGGTTTCAGATCGGGCTCATTAAATTTTAAAAATATTTGTTTGAAACAGCTTGTGTGAATTATGAAACTGTTTGGGTGAGTTGTGTAATAATTAATCTACTAACCTCTTATACCTTCGTAGGGTATACTTAAATAGTGGCTAAGATTCTTATAATAGAAAATTCGGAAGATGTACGGGAAATGCTAATTGAAGTATTAAATACTTATGGGCATGAGGTTTTAGGTATATCCGATAAGAGCAATCCCATTTCTAACATTTCCTCCTTTAAACCACATCTGGTATTGTTAGATGCAAGTTTTGGGTATAAATACCGTAGGGAAATATGTCAACAAATTAAAACTGCTTATCCAAACCTCCCTATTTGTTTAATGGCTACCGATCCAAAATTGTTGGGTAACTATGAATTTTGTGAAGCTAATGATTTTATAGAGAAGCCTTTTGATATAACACAGTTGAAAAATAAAATAGACAGGGTTTTAAGTGAGGCAACAACTTATAAAAGAGAAAAAATATAGTTTTCCCCTGTGTTATACATACAATCCAAACCAGGAGGCTGTCTTAAAACCAATGAACCGGATAATAGCCGGGAAGGCGGAAAGACGCAAAGTTTTGATTTTCAATTTACGTTTTTTTTCGCCTTCCCGCCTTCCCGGCAAAATTTGAGTTTTGAGACGAGTTAAAATATTTGTGTCCTGGTTGTTTCAGTTACTATGGTAGCGGGGGTTAACAGCTCCACAATAGTTGAATGAATTACACCAATACCACGAGCAAACCATCTTATTTCTTCCGCTACCGGTATATCTCCCATGCCAATCACAGTTACTGTATACGTATACTTAACCCGTATAACATTATTGTACACAATAGATGCTACGGTACGTGTTTCGCCTTTAGCCAGTACCTGTGCATCCACCCTGATATTAGATAATGGGAATCCCATCGCAACATTAGGCCCAAAATTAGCGGTCCAGGTTGCATTTACTGCTGCATTTGAATCCAAAAGAAGGTATTCTTTATTGATAGGATTAACTAACACACCTAAATTGCCATCTATATATTGATAGTACATGCCTCCATTCTTCCTGTTAAAAAAAGAATCGGTTGGGTTACCCATATCCTTTACTTCAAAGATCTTATAGCTGTTTGAACCAAATGTTTTTGAGTTGGGGCTAACCTGAATATAAGCCGTATCGGCTGCTGTGCCGCCAACTAATTTTGTGCTCCAGTTACTGAAAGTGGTTTGTGGTACATAATCTAAGTTTGGCGGGGGTGCAGGAGCAGCTACAGTAATTGAAAAAGTGCAATTTGACGCCCCATTTGTTACCGTGTAATTATATGGCGGGGGGCTTGCTGTTGCAGGTGAGCCCATTGCAGTTAATATTACCTGGGTATTACCGGCTACAGTAAATATACCGGAACCCGAAAATGTTATACCATTAACTGCTGCAGTAATAATGTTATAAGGTCCGGGGGTGGTAACATTTATGTTAAGCGTTACGGTATGTGTTGCTCCCACTGCGGTTCCCACTGTATAAATGCCCAGGCCAAAGCTGGTACCGGCACAATTAATAAAATTAAATACTGCATTTGGTGGCACAGCAGCAACCACATTTATATCTATTTTACAAATACTGGTATCAAATTTTATGGTGAATGTTTTTATGCCGGTGCTTGTTGGTATGCCACTACCGGCCAGGTTTATTACCTGCACACCTGTTGTAGTTATTGTACCTGATGCTATAAAATAAAAACCTGCTATGGTATCGCTTTTTACCAGGTAAGTGCCTGCTGTAGTAATATCTGCAGATACCTGTATATAGTTGGATGTTTTTAAAACCGAATCTTTGGTATAGGTGCCCAGTATAGATCTTGGTAAACAAATACCCGCTGAAGATTTAAGTGTACCAACTGCCAGCCCGTTATTGATAACATCAAAATTTAATTCCTTTTGGCAGGCAGTAATGTTAAGGAATAGTAAGGCGATGATAAAAAATAGTATAGTATTTCTCATATAAAGCTTATTTGTATGCCTTCAAATATTTTATAAATGCTTCAGCAAAGGCCTTATCAGGCAGGATGAGATTTGCAAAATCAATTGTTCCCTCTTCCAGTTTCTTAAAAGCTTCTATCTCAAATTCTTTTTCAAATAGCTTGCCTTTGATGGCATATAAAGGAACTTCGATACATTTATAATTGGTCTTGGTTTTCCATAAACTACTTTCAAGAAAATACGTTTTTCTTTCAAAGTCAATATTACGCAAAGGAATTACCGTGGTATACAAATTTGTTCCGGTACACCAAAGGCTATCGTTACGGAGAAAATAATTAAAGGAACTATTACGGCCACCACCCATGTAGAATTCAAAATCCACATCATTTTTGTTTGCAAAAATTTTTTCAAGCTTTCCCTCATTCGCATCCAGCGCCACCGGCTGGCACCAGCCAGCTAA
>JBKJMZ010000091.1:0-5129 GCA_046596255.1 Ferruginibacter sp.
GCTTTGGGGTTTACGAATGTATAATTCTCTTTAACGTGTAAGCCCGGATTGTAACGGAATCCATGAATAGTATAATTAATATTCCGCACCTGCACATCAGCAAAGCTTTGCCACTCATTATTCCATTGTTGTATCCATTTGCTGTAAACAGAAATATCTTTTTTATAAGCTTTTAGATCATACCAGCGATGATCCTTAGGCACTGCAGGTTGTACAGCTGCCCATTTCAATTCGCCGTAATGCTTTCCATCATAGGCATTGTACCCGCCCCCAATGATGAGCTGCGTCCTGTTCTTTTGATACTGCATGGAAAAGATAGTTCCATAAAAATAATTATCAAGCCAAAGCCTGCGCACCAGGCCGGTATTGGTGATCGTATCCGTACCATCAAAATAATCGGGCAGACCATAACCTGATAAACTTTCATCAGCCTTATATTGTTCGTAATAACCTTTGCCCCTTGTTAAAAATCCGGCAATATTTCCTTTCCAGTTACTATTGAATTTGTGGTTGTAAAAAAGCTGGTAATGAGTTTGTGTATAATTATCTGTTTCATTATCGTAAGGCTCGCCGGGTCTTTCGGTGCCACTTGGATTATGGGTGCGGTTTGTCTTTAAAAAAGATTCTGCTACGCCATTCCATGCCTGGTAGGTTTTTTCTTTACCTGAAAATACATTCAGCCTTAAAGAATTGTTTTCACTTACAAAAGCAGTGCTCATGTAAAAAGATTTAAGATCTGATGAAGCCCTGTCAATATAGCCATCACTGCTGATCTTACTTATCCTGCCATCAACAGTAAAATGCTTACCCAGTAACCCCGTTCCAAACTGGATATTATTTTTAAATGTTTTAAAGGAGCCGATGCTGTTACTGGAGGATGCATAATTTTTTTTATTCAAATCGTTGGTGGCAATATTTATTGAGCCTCCAAATGCACCTGCCCCATTTGTAGAAGTACCCACGCCACGTTGAACCTGGATGCTGTTGGCCGATGAAGAAAAATCGGGCAGGTCAACAAAGAATGTTCCCTGGCTTTCGGCATCATTATAAGGTATACCATTGAGGGTAACATTTATCCGGGCAGCATCTGTTCCTCTTATGCGTATGCCGGTATAGCCCACGCCATTGCCTGCATCCGAATTCACAACCACCGATGGAGTTTGGTTCAATATAAAAGGAAGGTCCTGCCCCAGGTTATTTTTTTCAATATCTTTTTTGCTAAGATCCGTTTTAGCAAAAGGTGCTTTTTCTCCGGCCCTGATGGCCGATATCTCTACCGGCTCCAGGTAAGCCGTGTCATTAAATTTCTTTTCCTGTGCATACAGCATCAAACCGCCGGCACACAATAATGTACATATCATTAACTTCTTCATCATAAAAAATTGAGCTGAACATCCGGGGGAGTAGATCGCTTCGATAGTTCCTCCCCTCCGGGGTTCTTTGAAAAAGAACGAACGAAGTTCAAGGAGGGGCTTATTTTCTCCCTTCGCAGGCATTATCCTGTGCAGGTTATCGGGTATGATCTCAGCCTTAATTTAAAAGCACCCCGGAAATTCAAACGGTAAAAAGAACTTTTGAAGTACAAAGGTAGTGACTTTAGATTATTTTTCGCAGATACTGTAACAAAACAGTTCCCGCCGCCGTATCACTTATCAAGTATAGCCATGAAACTTATTGAGCCGGTGATCAGCCATGACCGGCCTTAGAATGGGCTTTCATCATCCTTTAATCATTAAATAAAAAAAAGATGAAAAAATTATTATTTGCTTTTCTAACGCTTATTTGTTTTACTGCTTTTGCGCAGGAGTCAAAAGTCATCAATGACCCCAATGCAGTTGTACGTAGTTTAAATGCAGGATTTACGGCAATTGCTGTTTCAAGCGGTATCGAGCTTTTTCTAACCCAGGGAAATGAAGAATCCCTGGCAGTAAGTGCCAACGATAAAAAATACCTTGACCGCTTAAAAACTGAAGTGGTGAACGGAACCCTTAAGATCTACTACCACAACCATGGTATCACTTGGAAATCAGGCAAAAAAAAGAACCTGAAAGCCTATGTATCCTGCAAAACATTGGAGAAGTTGGGCGCTTCGGCCGGCTCGGAGGTTAATGTGAACGGTACGATCAATTCCCGTAATTTCAGCCTTGATGTAAGCAGCGGCGCTGATTTTGAAGGCAGTTTACAGGTCACTGAACTGGCGGCAGAAATAACCAGCGGTGCCAGCGTAAAGATCTCGGGCAAGGCAGATAAATTAAAGGTAGCAGCTGGCAGCGGTGCAGAATTTAAAGGATATGACCTTACCGTAGAATATTGCGATGCCAAAGCCAGTAGCGGAGCCAATGTTATGGTAACAAGCAATAAAGAATTGAGTGCGGTCGCCAGCAGCGGTGCAGATATTAAATATAAAGGTTCGGCGCTCATCAGGGATATCAGGACAAGTGGTGGCGGTGCAGTTAAAAGATCTAAATAAAAAATAAAATAATAAAGATGAAAAAGTTTTTGTTTGCTGTGGCGGTAATGTTTTCAGGCCTTACCCTTTTTGCTCAAAATGATATTGTGGTAGACGCCAATGCTTCTGTAAGGCAATTGAACGGAAGCTTTACTACCATAAAAGTTTCCGGTGGTATCGACCTGTTCTTATCTCAATCGGATAATGTTTCCCTGGCTATAAGTGCTGCCAACGAAACGCTGAAGGAAGGTATCAAAACAAATATAGAGAACGGGGTATTGCTTATTTTTTTTAAAGGCGATAAAAGCCGGGTAAGAAAGGACCGCAAATTAAAAGTGTATGTATCCTTTAAAGAGCTCAATAATATCAATGCATCAGGCGCATGCGATCTTATAGTTGCAGGAAGCATCAGGGTTCCATCCCTTGTTTTACAAATGTCGGGTGCATGTGATTTTAATGGCAAAGTAGAAGTAGAAAACTTAAAACTAAACCTCAGTGGTGCATCAGATGCGAAGATATCAGGTACCGCAAAAACAGTAGATATCGTTAGCAGTGGCGCCAGTGATGTAAAAGGCTATGAGCTGGTAACCGATATGTGCAATGCAAATGTTTCGGGAGCATCAGATATTAACATCACTGTAAAAACAGAACTGAATGCGAATGCGCATGGTGCAAGCAATATATTCTTTAAAGGCGAAGCATTAATAAGGGATATGAAGAGCAGTGGGTCAAGCACTATCGCGAGGAAGAATTGAAACGTTAATCCGTTAATTGGTTAATTAGTTAATTGGTGGGCCCTTAATGATGCATGAGTTTTTACAAATTAAACGCTTTACGGATTAACGGATATACGGATTAACGGATTAACATTCTTACTTCCCAAAAGCCCAAACCAAAAATGCCGGCAGTTGTTTGCTCCATGCAGTATGATCATGTTTGCCATGGGGGTCTTCTGTATAAACAATACCATCCGGCAGGCTCACATGCTTATTTTTAATGATCGTTATAAGGTCCCTGGTATCATCAACCACATCGATGATACCATCCATATCCCGATCCCCTTCTTCCTCCTTAGCTCCGGCATAGAACCAGTATTGCAATCCGGTTTTTTTTCTCGACGCTTTTATTTTTTGCTGCATGATCCTGTTCTTTTCATCTGAATAATCTGCAGCCTTATCATCTTTATCTCTCCACCAGAACGACCCGGAAAAAACACCAACCTTATCAATTTTATCTGCCCGGTTCCAGGCAATATCAAATGCCGATAAACCACCCTGTGAGCACCCGGCAATGGCTACTGAACTGAATTTACGTACAGTAGCTTTTTTCTTTACAAAAGGATACAATTCATTATTGATAAAGGCATCATAATGATCGGCCTTGTTTCCACGGTTCAAAAAATCGGGATAACCGGCAACGCCATATTCCTGTGTACGATCGCCGGCATGTACGGCAACCACCAGCAAGGGTTTAATAAAGCCTTTTTTATATAAGCTGTCAATAATTTCTTTAATATGAAGCCGCCCTGCATCCTGACCATCATTTAGTATTAGCAAATTCAGGGTCGACTTATCATCAGGCATGGGTGTGCTGATAATGGTGAGTTTCACCTGCCTTTGTAAGTGCCGGCTGTACAGTTCATCATCCTGCTGTTTTATGTTGTTTTTGCAACCATGGGCTATAATTATAAACAGTACCACACTTAAGAGGGATAAATAATTTTTAATCATGCTCAAATCTACAAATCAAAATTGGTAGTGTATTAGTTTGAACCACACCCGCCTGCCGGTAGGCAGGTAGTAACATTAGGAACAATAGCAAGCACATAGAACTATGTGTAAACCTATGTTTCTATCATTCTACCTGCCTGCCGGTAGGCGGGTGTGGTTCAAATACTCACAAAAAGAGGCTTGGAAATGAAATGTTGATCCAATAATGATTTATATTATTTGGCAGAGAAGCTGTAAAACCTTAATTTTGCACCGCGAAGTAGAGCAGCGGTAGCTCGTCGGGCTCAAAATTTGCAATTGCTCTTTTATTATGAATACCAAGTTAAAGGGAGACATTGCCGAACAGGCGGTTATTCTTTTCGCTCTTAAAAAAGAGTGGGGAGTTTTAATTCCGATTGGTGACAGGTTAGCTTACGATTTGGCGCTTGACATAAATGACAAGTTAATTCGTTTACAAGTCAAATCCGCATGGTTTGACAGTAAAAGAGAAAATTATGTTGTTGATGTAAGGCGTACGAAAACAAACCGGCGTATAATGCGTCGTGATTATTACGGTGAAAACGATTTTGATTTTGCTGTAGTTTACGTAACTGATGACTTGTTTTATGTTTTTCCAGCCGAAGTATTTAATAATTATGGCTCCGAAATTCACTTAGTAGAAGCCAGTAAGCGTCAGCGGAAACCAAAATCTGCTATTTACAGAAACGCTTGGGAGTTAATTTTGCAATGGGCGGCATAGTTGGTAACAATTATGTGTTTATCCCTTAAATTCGGTGAAACCTCTTAGTGATGGTAATACCGAGCCGAGTTTTGCCAATTGGCATTACAGGTGTAGAGACTGGTAATGGGACATCCCGTGAAACGGATGAAGGTACAGTCCAGACTACAAATCTTGCCGTGGGCAAGAGCAGTGAAAACTGTAGTAGTAAGAATAACCCGAAGGTCACTGG
>JBKJMZ010000173.1:0-25077 GCA_046596255.1 Ferruginibacter sp.
TGAGGGTTTATTTTTTGCAAAGCTTACTGGTCCGGGACATGTTTGGTTGCAAAGTTTGCCTATAAGCAGGTTAGCGGGTCGTATCATGCAATACGGTACCTACAAGCGTAAAGAAGAAGGCGGTATTTTAGGTGGGTTAGGTAACCTGTTGGATGGAAGAGAGTAAAAGCTTAATTTCCGTTTTAAATTACTGCCCATGAAGAGCATTTTATCTTTATTGCTGATAGGAATTACTTTATTAAGTTGCAAAAAAGATGAACCTGCCGGTTTAGATTCATATACTATAACAGGAGTTGTCTTAGATGCAGATAATTATACCCCCATCAGCAATACAAAAGTATATTGTAGTTTTCTTCCTTTTAGCAGTGCACTTACATTCGACAGTTCATTTTCTAATTTGCAGGGGAAAGTAAGTTTTAGGTATGAGAATGATCATATGCCAAAAGGGCTGACTGGTAAAAAAAGTGGTTATTTACCTGCCATTGTTAATGGATATGCACTGAAATTTGATGCTGGTTATGATAGAAATGATACTGTCTTTATGGTGAAAAATTCTGTGGTTAATATCACGGTCCATATGGCAAATACATACACCTCATCCGATATCTTATTTGTGAAAGCGAAAGGTAATATTGAAGGAATAGGCAGTGGTACTATATCATATACCCAATGCTTTATGGGAAATGCTGATCATTTTCAAGACAGAAGCCTGATATTAAATTCACAGTATTTTCCAGCTAATCCTAAAATTTATTTACAGTGGTATATTCATCGGAATGGGATCAATCAACCATTGGTTACTGATTCAGTTAATCTCGTGCAATATGGAACTGTAAATTATAATCTCAATTATTAAGATTTAAATCCGGCAAATAAAAAATTACCTTCCCCGCTTAGTTCTCAGCGTCTTATATCAAGCCAGGTCAATTACCTGGATTTTTATTAAAAAAATTTGGTGGATTAATTTCTTTAATCGTATATTTGCGATATAAGATTAAAATTTATGGCGATCCACAAAAAAGAAGCATTCACGCAAAAAGAACAGGACCTGGCAGCTTTTGCCAAAGCATTGGCCCACCCGGCCCGTATTGCTATTTTAAAATTGCTGGCGCAAAAGAATGAATGCATCTGCGGAGAAATAGTAGACGTACTACCGCTTTCCCAATCAACCGTATCGCAGCATTTAAAGGAATTAAAAAATGCAGGGCTCATTGATGGCAATGTGGATGGTCCACGAAGTTGCTATTGCATTAACTGGAAAGCATTTGAAAAATTTATGGACGAATTCAGTTTCTTATTCAATAAACTGAAAGTGCAGAACGAAAAAGCTTGTTGCTAGGCCCCCTCTGAACTTCGTTCTTTCCTTTGCAGGAACCCCAAAGGGGGAGGATATGGAGAAGATTAAAGCGAAGAGGACTAAAAAGTAAAATAAGTATTTAATTAATAACTGCCAACTCCCAGTTCTCCCGATGTATCGGGAGGTTGGGCAGAGGCCAAAACAGTAAAGCCATGAACAATAAAAAAACGACCGCATCCTTATTATCCTCCTCCTTAGGAGGAGGTCAGGAGGAGGCCATCAAAGACCTCGTAAAAGAAAAGTATGCAGCCATTGCCGAGCAAAGTCAAACCCAGAATGCGAGCTCCTGCTGCGGAGCCACATCATCCTGCGGTGGTGATGAAGTTTATAACATTATGTCGGATGATTATACCCGGTTGGAAGGATATAACCCCGATGCAGACCTTGGCCTGGGATGTGGTCTGCCTACCGAGTTTGCAAAGATCAAAGCTGGTGATACGGTCATTGACCTGGGAAGCGGCGCCGGTAATGATGCCTTTATCGCCAGGAAGATCGTTGGTGAAAATGGAAAAGTATTAGGAATTGACTTTACAGATGCCATGATCAACAAAGCAAGGGCCAATGCAGAAAAATTGAACTTCAACAATGTTGAGTTCAGGTTGGGAGATATTGATGATATGCCCGTTACATCAAATTATGCAGATGTGATTGTTAGTAACTGTGTGCTCAACCTGGTACCCAACAAGCACAAAGTGATCAGTGAAATATTCAGGGTACTAAAACCGGGTGGGCATTTTTCCATTTCTGATATTGTATTGGAAGGAGCGTTGCCCGCCAAATGGAAAGAAGTGGCAGAATTCTATGCAGGCTGTGTTTCGGGCGCCATCCAAAAGCAGGTTTACCTCGAAATGATCAGCGAAGCAGGGTTCAAAAATGTCGTTCTTCAAAAAGAGAAAGAGATCATTATCCCGGGATCCATTTTACAAAATTACCTGTCACCGGAAGAAATAGAGGCTTACAAAAAAGGGAATACCAAAATAACCAGCATTACTGTGTATGCCGATAAACCTGCTAAAGACGCCAGGAATTGCTGTGAGCCTGGAAGCGGATGTTGTTAAAGCCCCCTATATCTCTCTGCCGCGGCGGAAGGAAATGTAGGAGATCAAAGCGAAAGGAATTGTAAAATAAAAGAAGTATTTATTATTAAGCTGCCAAACTCGAGTTCTCCCGATGTATCGGGAGGTTGGGGTGAGGCCTAAAAACTAAAGCCATGAACATGATAAGGAAAGATGGGGGTTGTTGCACAACAAACAGCGGATGCTGCGGCATACCCGAACTGCGTTGCTGCTAAAAATTAAGCTTAGTCAAAGTTTAATCTTTAGCAAAGCTTTTTAATCAGTTTAAATTTAAATTTTATGAACAATACGATTTTATCCCCGTTTTTAAAAATCGCTGTTGATCCAAAAGAAAGACAACAAGCCATTCATTTATTAAAGCAGCAATACCTACCTGTTGAGGATATTGATGAAGACAAATTATTATATTTATTTCTTGATGGGGATAAGGTTATTGGTACAGCCGGGCTGGAGATATTTGAAGACTGTGCCTTGCTAAGAAGCATAAGCATAGTAAAAGATGAGCAGGGTAAAGGGCTTGGAAAAATGATCAACCGGCAGGCAGAGCATTACGCTAAGGAAGCTGGCATCAACTGCCTCTACCTACTTACCACTACGGCAAAAGATTTTTTTGAAAAGCAGGGTTACTGTGTTATCAATAGGGAAGATACCCCGGCGGCGGTAAAGCAAACAGCAGAGTTTACTTCACTTTGCCCTACAACCGCAGTAGCAATGAAAAAAAGAATTTAATAATTTCACCATAATCAACATTGACAAGACTCTGAACTTGGCCAATGCTTTTAAAACTTAAGTATTATGAGTACAAAGAATATAAATCGCTTGGATAACTCTCCCGCTTCGGGGGAGCTGGAGGGGGCTAAGAAAATTTTATTTGTATGTATAGAGAACAGCAACCGTTCCCAAATGAGCCAGGCATTTGCAAAAATGATTGGTGGAGATAATGTAGAAGCTTATAGTGCCGGCAGTAAACCCAGCGGTATTGTAAATCCTAAAGCCATAGCTGCTATGAAGGAGTTGGGCTATGATCTAAGCAAACATGATAGTAAAAGCCTTAAAGAAGTAAAAGCATTTGCGCCCTTTGATGCAGTAATAACCATGGGCTGCGGAGATGCCTGCCCCTGGATGCCTGCCAAACAATTCATCGATTGGCAGATACCTGATCCAAAGCACATGGAGCCTGCCGCTTTTAATGAAGTAAGAGACTTTATCAAAAAAAAGGTAGAAGACCTATTAGTAAGTATCTGATAAAAAAAATCCCTCCGGCCTTAGGCAGGAGGGATTTTTAAAATTGATAATTTTTAATCTCTTCCGGAAAGCAAAGACAATAATCTTAAGATCTCAAGGTATAACCATACAATAACTACCAGCAATCCAAAGGCACTATACCATTCCATGTATTTTGGAGCGCCCATCGCTGCACCGGTTTCAATCATGTCAAAATTCAGTATCAGGTTTAAAGCAGCAATGGCTACTACAAAAAGTGAAAAACCAATTCCCAACGCACTGCTTTCATGCAGGAAAGGAATGGATATTCCAAACATGCCCAAAACAAAAGTGATCATGTAAAAGATCATTATTCCTGCAGTTGCAGTCATAACAATGGCTTTGAATTTTGCCGTCGCTTTTATTATTCTGAAAGAATACAGTAAATACATCGCAATGCAGGTTCCGAAAGTAAGCCCTACTGCATTCATAATAATATTGGGGGCCTGGTCTGCAAAAGCAAAACTAAAATAAGCAGATATTCCGCCAACAAATAAACCTTCCAATAAGGCGTAGGCAGGCGCAAGGTAAGGCGACCATTCTTTTTTGAAACTGATCACAATTGCGATAACAAACCCGCCTATACCGCCGGTTAATATCAAGGGCATCACCTGGCCACCATCCGCAAACTCTTTCCAGGCATAAAAAGCAGTACCCATAACCATTAAGAACAGGAACCCGAATTTATTCATTGTTCCTCTTATAGTCATTGCATTTTCATGACTTACTACTTCATCTAAAACCGTATCCCTGAATTTTTTTTCAGTAAGGACAGGGTTGCTGGATTTAAAAATTGCCATAATTGTTTTATTTAGAAGTTAAAAATAAAGATTTCTGCCCTAAATATTTCTTATTTTCTGTTAATTGCCCGTGGAGCGTCAGTAGCTAAGTTCCTTATCTTTGCGGCATGGAACATTTGTTACAAAAGATAGCCGGGTTAAAAGCAGAGATGATAGATTTAAAGAACGCTGATGCTGAGGCTTTTCGTATAAAATACCTGGGCAGCAAAGGGCTTGTAAAATCAATTATGGGAGAGATGAAGGACGTGGCTATTGAGAATAAGAAAGAAGCCGGCCAGTTATTAAATGAGTTCAAGCTTTTTATGGAAGCTAAATATGAAGAACTTAAGGCAGCCAGCTCAAATGGCCAGCCCGCACAGGTATCAGCCAGCAGCATCGACTTTAGTTTACCCGCTGATCCTATGCCATTGGGCAGCCGTCATCCAATAAGCCTGGTAAAAAATAAAATAATCTCAATTTTTAACAGGCTGGGTTTTGCAGTGGCCGAAGGACCGGAGATTGAAGATGATTTCCATAATTTTACAGCGCTTAATTTACCGGAGAACCATCCTGCAAGAGATATGCAGGATACATTCTATATTTCGCATTCCGCCTCAGGCAGGACCGATTGGCTATTAAGAACACATACCTCAAGTGTACAGGTTCGTGAAATGGAGAAAGGCATCCTGCCCATCCGCATTATTTGCCCTGGACGGGTGTACCGCAATGAAACGATCAGCGCAAGGGCACATTGTTTCTTTCACCAGGTAGAGGGATTATACATAGCAGAAAATGTATCTTTTGCCGATCTTAAGCAAACCCTTTACTTTTTTGTGCAGGAAATGTTTGGGAAGGATGTTAAGATACGTTTTCGCCCCAGTTATTTTCCTTTTACAGAGCCAAGTGCCGAAATGGATATCAGTTGCCTGATATGCGGTGGAGAAGGTTGCACGGTCTGTAAAAAAACTGGCTGGGTAGAAATTTTAGGATGCGGAATGGTGCATCCCAATGTGCTTGACAATTGCGGTATTGACAGCAATAAATATACAGGCTTCGCCTTTGGTATGGGTATAGAAAGAATCACCATGCTTAAATACCAGATCAAAGACCTTCGCCTCTTCAGCGAAAACGATGAAAGATTTTTAAAGCAGTTTACAAGTGCAGTATAACATTTCAAGTTAAAGACAATTTTAATTCTAACGGATTTAACTTCTACTTTAAAGAAGTTTATTTTCCCCGAACGTTATTCAAGGATTTTAAAATAGATCTAAGTATCTAATTGCAAATAACCAACTGAAATGTCTACATAGATTAGGATGATCCTGTTTTCAATAGTAATCTCATTAATTTTTACGTTGGGACTATTCTACACACTTTCATACACAAATTGCATCCAGTAATTTTTATTAATCTCCATTTCTTATACTAACCCTTGATAGATAACATTTTAGACCTATTATTTTTCTTTGGCACCATAATTGAAATACTAGCAGTTAAAGCGATGTTCATGCATCAATCAAAAAAATATTTTATGAAATTAAGACCTGTGCTATGCAGTTTAATTACTGCATTTTTAGTTATTATTTTTTCATCCTGCTCGGTTTCCAATGAAGCCCGTACCATGAAAAAAACCATTAATGGCGACTGGATACTACAAACCATTATCACGGAAGGGATAACGGGTGTTACCAAAACAAGGGTTTTTAATGAAGCAGAGTTCAGTTGTTTTATTGGCAGCGAGTGGAATTTTATTTCCAACAACAGTATGGGCAGTTATTCCATCGTTGATAAATCCAAGGATTGTACTCCTTTGAAAAGATTCATACGCTGGTCAATTTACGAACCCAAAGATTTGCCTAAAGAATTTCAGTTCAAAAGGCTCGATGACAAAAAGAACCCAATGGATAATGGCAATGGTTATAGGCTGACAGTAACCGAGATCAGTAAGGACCAGTTCAAACTTAGATCTGATATAGCTTTTGGCGGAAGTGCCGGAGCGATAATTTACAATTTTGTAAGAAAATAAAAAATCAAAACTGATTCATATGAATAAGATAATAAGTAAGATCTCATTAATTGCTGCAGCGACCATGATCATGGCATCGGGTTGCGAGACCGCAAAAAAAACAAATAAAACGCAGAGAGGTGCAGCAGCGGGCGCAGCTGGTGGTGCAGTAATTGGCGGAGTGATCGGCAATAATGTGGGTAATAAAAATAACACGGTTTTGGGCGCTATCATAGGCGGTGTTATTGGTGGTGTTGCCGGTGGTATCATAGGTAATAAAATGGATCGCCAGGCTGAAAAGATCAAGAACGAGATACCGGGAGCCGAAGTGCAAAGAGTAGGAGAAGGTATTATTGTAACCTTTAATGAAAATAATCCTGATGGCTCTAAAATGGGCGTGTATTTTGATTTTGATAAATCAGATATAACCAACAATTCAAAAAGGGCATTGGATAAGTTGGTGCAGATATTTAATGAATATCCGGAGACGAATATACTGGTGGAAGGGCATACAGATGATAAAGGCGCCGATGATTATAACCTGGCGCTATCTGAAAGAAGGGCACAGGCAGTTGGAAGTTATTTAAAGGCACAGGGTATTCCTGCATCAAGGCTTACGATAAGTTGGTATGGTGAGTCACAACCCAAAGTTGAAAATTCAACTGATGTGACCAGGGCAGAGAACAGGCGTGTTGAATTTGCGATCACCGCAAATGAAAAAATGAAAGCGGAAGCTAAGAAAGAAGCAGGTCAATAATTTCCCATATAAAATTTCAGGAAGAAGCATTGTTATTTTTAAATAACAATGCTTCTTTTTTTTTGTTAATTGAGGCTGTTTTCTAAAGTAAGTAGAGATATAATATCTTTACTTCAATATTAAACAGCTTTTAAAGATGATCTCTACGATTTGCGTTATTGGTGCAGGCACAATGGGAAGCGGTATAGCCCAAACGGCAGCACAAAGCGGTTTCTATACTTTATTGTTCGATATTAATGTAGAAGTGCTTGAAAAAGCAAAGGCTGCTATTCAGAAAAGTCTTTCGTTCCTGTTGGAGAAAGGGAAGATCACACCGGAAGAAAAAGAAAATATTTTTCAAAGGATACGCTTTATAACAGATACCAACGATTGCCTGGCAGATATTATCATAGAAGCGATTGTAGAAAAAGTTGAAGCCAAGGTTTCCATCTTTAACCAGCTTGCCGAAGTAAATCATTCCGAAGTTATTTTTGCTACCAACACGTCATCATTATCCATTTCTGAGATACAGGCAAAAGTGCAGCAGCCACAACGCGTGGTCGGCATGCATTTTTTTAATCCTGCACAGGTGATGAAACTGGTGGAAGTGGTAAAAGGAAAGCAAACGACAGCGGCTGTTGTTAAAACCGTTTATGAGCTTTGTTTACAAATGAACAAAACACCGGTAATATGTATTGATGCGCCGGGCTTTATTGTAAATCGGGTTGCCCGGCATTATTACCTTGAAGCCATGAAATTGCTGGAGAAAGATGTTGCGGATGTGGAAACCATTGATGCCATGATGGAGGCAGCGGGTTTTAAGATGGGGCCATTTAAATTGATGGATCTTATCGGAAATGATGTGAATCTTGCGGTATCAACTTCTTTATATGAAGCCTGTAATCATGCAGAGCGGTTTAAACCATCAGCAATACAAGCTGACAAAGTAGCGAGGGGTGAGTTGGGTAAAAAGACAGGTAAAGGCTTTTACGAATACAATTAATAATGGATAATTGATAATGTAATAATGGATAACTACAATTTAATCGATCATTTCAATTTATCACAGTCATGTTTAATAATAAAGTGGCTGCATTCTAAAAATATTAATTATCCACTAAAAAATTATTCATTATTATGATATTGGTTACCGGTGGTGCAGGCTTATTGGGAAAAGAACTGATTGCTCAATTATTGAAAGATGGGAGGCAGGTAAGGGCCATATACAACAAAACAAAACTTGATGATCTCCATAATGCCAACCTGCAGCAGTATCAATGCGATGTTTTAGATGTAGTTGGTTTAACAGAAGCTATGGAAGGAGTTGAACAGGTCTATCATTGTGCTGCTGTTATCAGTTTTAATCCCCGGCGTAAGCAGCACATGTTTAAAATAAATATTGAGGGAACCGCCAACGTGGTCAATGCTGCTTTGGATGCCGGCATAAAAAAAATGGTTCATGTAAGTTCAGTTGCGGCCCTGGGCAGGATAAGAGAAGATAAAGTGATCAACGAAAGTATGAACTGGTCGGAAGAAACAAGCAACAGTAGCTACGGCCAAAGTAAATACCTGGCTGAAATGCAGGTTTGGCGGGGTATTGGTGAGGGGCTGGATGCAGTGATGGTGAACCCGGTCATTATTTTAGGAGCCGGCAACTGGCACAACGGCTCTTCGGGAATTTTTAGATCTGCCTACAACGAATTTCCCTGGTATACTAATGGCACCACAGGTTTTGTAGATGTTCGGGATGTGGTAAAAGCCATGATCCTTTTAATGAACAGCAATATCTCCGCAGAGCGGTTCATCATCAGTTCCCAGAACAGGCCTTATGCCGATGTTTTTAATTTGATAGCAAAAGCCTTTGGTAAAAAGCCACCGCATAAAAAAGTAACCCCCTTAATTGCCAATATGGTGTGGAGATGGGAGGCTGTTAAAAGCTTTTTTACAGGCAAGGATCCCCTGCTGACAAAGGAAACTTCAAGGACAGCAATGGCAAAAGTCAGTTTTGATAACAGCAAACTAAAAAAGCATTTCCCGGATTTTGAATACCGTACTATTGAAAACAGTGTGGCGGATACCTGTTCCATATTTCAACAAAAGCTTAACAGCTATTAATGTATTTTTGATCAAAGGTCCCGTCTAATCCAATATAAAAATATCAAATGAAAAAAATTATCTCTACTTTATACTTTTCTGTTATTGCTTTCTTTGCATTCTCTCAATCCAGTTACACCATCCGTGGAAAGATCATTGATGAGACAACCAAACTGCCGCTGCAGGGTGCATCTGTATTTGCAGAGAACACAACCCTGGGGACCGCTACGGATAATGATGGCGTTTTTAATTTAAGACTGCCCAATGGAGGATACAGCTTAGTGATAACTTTTACAGGATACCAGACCGAAACCAAAAGAGTAACCACTGGGGATGCTGGTAACGACCAGTTGCTGATTGAAATAAAGAAAAAGGAAAAATCGATGGACGAGTTTGTTGTTAAATCTACAAGCGAGGTTGCAAACGGGCTGGCCAAATATGGCGAATTCTTTATGCAAAACTTTTTAGGCAATACTGTTAACGCCAAACAATCTTATATAAAGAATAAGGAAGCCCTTAAATTCTTCTACTATCGCCGTGCTAAAAGATTAAAGGTAATAGCCAATGCCCCGCTTGAGATCGTGAACGATGCATTGGGCTATACCATAAAATATGAACTGGATTCTTTTGTACATGAATACAATACCCAGGTGAGTGTGTACACAGGCTACCCGCTGTTCCAGGAAATGCAGGCTTCTAATGAAGCACAGCAGGAAAAATGGAATGCAGCCCGCAAAGCAGCTTACAATGGGTCTATCCTGCATTTCATGCGAAGCCTGTACCAGCGCAACTTACAGGATCAGGGTTTCGAGATCCAATTCATTGTAAAGAACAACAATACAGAATCCGCCATTTTGCTAAAGAATTTTTACGGGGCTATGAATTATAAATTTTATGAAGATGGCAACATCGTTGAGGCCTTCCCCAATCAAAAAGACGTAGCTGTCATTTATAAGCATGAAGAAGCACCTGCATTATATTTAGATTCAAACGCCGGTGCACCATCCAAATTTCAGCTTTCTGTCGTTTCATTCTTACCTGGCGAATCGATCATCATTGAACAAAATGGATATTATTATGAGCAGAAGGATATTACCATCAACGGTTATTGGGCATGGGAGAAAGTAGGAGATATGCTGCCTTATAATTTTATGCAAAGCGAACTCCCGCCTGTAGAGCTATCTGTTACTAAAATACCTGAGCCTGTAAGGCCGGCAACTGAAACGGTGAATGTAAGCAGTAGTTTATCATTAACAGGGGTTACCTGGAAAATGCAGGAAAGCCGTGTAATGGATGGCAACAATATGTTTTACTACAAAAGGAATGGCACAGAGAACACTGTAAATTTTGATGAGGATTTTTATAAATTCAATACTGATAATACAGGCACTTATTATTACAATGGCCAGGGGTATAAATTTACCTGGAAATACCTGGATACGGAAAATACAAAAATGGAGATGATCATCCTCTATCCAACACCGCTTATTGTTAATTTTGAAAATCTTACCGTTACCGGTTCTTCACTGAAATATACCCGTATGCAAAAAGTGAACGGCCAGAATTTTGTGGCAATAGAAACACGAACAATAAAATAGTGATTATTTGCCCATTACTTTTTCCCATAACTGGGGGATCCTTTTTACCCAAACCAGTTCTTTCATTTTTTCTTTGGCATCTTCTATAGGGCTGCCAAAATAAACCTTGCCGCCTTCTGTATCTTTTCCAACGCCGCTTTGTGCATAAATGACAGCATTGGCACCAATGGTCAGTGTTTTATTTACACCAACCTGGCCCCATAAGGTTACCCCGTCTTCAAGCGTTACAACACCGGCAATACCAACCTGCGCAGCAATAAGGCAGTTCCTGCCTGTTACGGTATCATGGCCGATATGGATCATATTATCCATCTTGGTTCCCTTGCCAATTATGCTGTCGTGGCTTACGCCCCTGTCAATGGTACAGCCTGCACCAATTTCAACATCATCTTCTATAATAACACGGCCACAACTTGGCATTTTTTTATACCACAATTCCCGGTCTTTTTTGGTATTGTAATAAAAAGCATCGCTGCCGATAACGGTACCCGCCTGTATAACCACATTGTTGCCAATGATGCAATGATCCATAATGCATACATTGGGATATATGATCGTGTTCTTACCGATCATTACATGATTGCCGACAAATGCACCGGGGTAAATAAAACTTCCATCACCGATAACAGCCGAATCGCTGATCATTTTAGTTGATGGCTCAAATGGCCGGAAGTGATTTGCAATTTTACAATATGCTTCAAAAGGATTTTCCACCACAAGCAATGCCTTACCTTCAGGCACATCTGTTTCTTTGTTGATGATAATAAAACTTGCAGCACTACTCAAACACTTGTCATAATATTTTGGGTGGTCAACAAAAACAAGATCACCTTGCTCAACTTTATGTATTTCATTAATGCCGGTAGCCTGCGCATTTATATTACCGATCAATTTTGCGTGGATGAATTCTGCTATCCATTGAAGAGAAACAGGAGATGGGAATTGCATGATCTGAAATTTTTGCAAAGGTACATTCCTTTGCTTTTAGTTGATATTTTCATAAAAACGGTGACATTAGCCCATTTTCACAAAAATTCCCGGAAATATTTTTTAATTATTTTTTGCATGAAAAGGTATTTTAAAAAAGCTTTTTAAGCAATGCTTTTTTTTGTGTTGATGGATAAACATCAATTTTAAAAAAACGAACAAAAAACTATATACCTGTTGAAACTCATTATTCATCATTGTT
Source organism: Ferruginibacter sp. (assembly GCA_046596255.1). Lineage (GTDB taxonomy): Bacteria > Bacteroidota > Bacteroidia > Chitinophagales > Chitinophagaceae > Ferruginibacter. The sequence goes on from JBKJMZ010000173.1 coordinate 12,098, forward strand.
TCAGCGATTTTATTTTTTGATCCTTTAGCGAATGGATAGTAGGCTGGCTGATCTTTTAAATGATCAGCTTACAGCTAAGGATAAAAAAAACATTTGCCTTATCCACAGCCCCTCTTAAAATGTGTATAAAATAATTCATAATTATTTTTTGGTTAGCAAAAATTATTTTTAATATTGTGTAGGGAATTTGGTTCCTGGTACTTACTAACCCATCTATATAGCAAAGCCTGACTCCAAAAAGTCGGGCTTTATTTTTTCTATTAGTTGAAGCACTCCAATAAAAATATCAGCAAATGAAAATTTACGAAGCAGTAAAAGAGAATTATTTACTCAGTACTGATAAAAGCAAATTGGACATACAGGTCATTCAGAATTATTTAAGTAACGAAAGTTATTGGGCAAAAAATATTTCGGTAGAGACCGTTCAAAAAAGTATTGAGGGTTCTTTTTGTTTTGGATTATTTGTAAATAAAAGTGCAGCAGATATAAAACCAGGGATTAAAAGTTTTCAGCAAACCTTGCCTACCGGCAGGCAGATAGGTTTTGCCCGGGTCATTACCGATCATGCAACTTTTGCTTACCTGGCCGATGTTTTTATTATTGATGAATTCCGGGGAAGTGGGCTGGCTAAATGGCTCATGAAAGAGATCATGGCGCATCCCGGGTTGCAGGGGCTGCGGAGGTGGATGCTGGCCACTAAAGATGCACATGGATTGTACTATCAATTCGGCTTTGCTGCATTAGATAAACCCGAACGCATCATGGGCTTTAAACCGTTTGATGAATATCCCAAATTCAACTCATAATTATATCCTTAACTTGCACCCTAAAATATAATGCATGCTTAAATCAATGACCGGTTTCGGAAGGGCAGAACAGACAGTAAATGATAAAACTTTTTTGGTTGAAGTAAAAGCGCTTAACGGTAAGCAATTTGAATTACAGGTAAAATTACCCCCATTATTAAGGCCATATGAATTTGAGATAAGAAACACTTTGCAGGAACATCTGATCAGGGGCTCCATCGATTGCATGGTTACCATAAAACAGAACGGTACTTCAAAACCGGTTAATATAAATACCGACCTGATCAAAGCATATTACAAGCAGATAGAAACCCTGGCCGATGATCTGAAGATTGATACCAATGCTGTTTTAAGTGCATTGCTCCGCTTACCGGAAGTGATAACGCCCACCAATGATATTTTAAATGAAACCGACTTTGCCGAATTCAGTAAAGTACTGCTGGAAGCTTTGCATAACTTGAACCAGCACCGCACCGAAGAAGGAGCAGTATTGGAAAAAGACCTGGTCAGCCGAATCAATAATATAAATGAGCAGGAAGAAGCGATATTGAAACTGGAGCCCAATCGTAAAAAAAGGATCAAGGAAGAAATAAACCAGTTACTGGAAAAGCATGTAGGAAAAGAAAATATTGACAATAACCGCATGGAGCAGGAATTGATCTATTACATGGAGAAGATAGATATTCATGAAGAGCAGATCAGGCTGCGCCAGCATTGTGAATACTTTAGTTCTATCCTCAATGAGGCGGAAGAAGGCAAGGGAAAAAAATTATCGTTTATTTTACAGGAGATCGGCCGGGAGATCAATACTACCGGCAGTAAGGCCTATGATGCAGATATTCAAAAATGCGTGGTGAAGATGAAGAACGAGCTGGAGAAGGCAAAGGAACAGGTATTGAATATTCTATAATTATTCAGCCAGGTTTAAAGCGCAAAGCGTTTTTTAAAGCAACAAATGAGCCATAATAGAAATTTATACCAACAGGCATTTATTGGCGAATTCCCCGTCCGAACGGCTTCTGCCGGAAGGTTATGTGACAAAAATAAGTATATAGAAATACATGAAAAGGGTTAACATTTTTAAACTCCGGATATTAATAATTTCTGCGCCAGTTCTTTTGCTTATTGGTTCCTGTACCCAAATTGAACTATACGAAAAGAATACTACCATTCCCAAATTTGCCTGGCAACAAAATTTTTCAGCTAACTGCGAATTCATGATCACAGATACTATTTCTGCTTACAGTATTTACCTGGTGCTTAGGCATACAGATGCTTATCAATACAATAATATCTGGTTAAATATTGGATTGCAGCCTCCGGGCGACAGTATGCATTTTCAAAAAGTAAACCTGCAGTTGGGCGATGATGCTAATGGCTGGGAGGGTACGGGGATGAATGATATTTGGGAAGTGAGAAAATTATTGAATGTTCAACCGAGGAAATTTAGAAAACCTGGTAAGTACAGTTTTAGTATTTCGCAGATCATGCGGGATAACCCATTATTATATGTAATAAGTGCCGGATTGCGCCTTGAGAAGAAAAAAGATTAACAAAGCTTTTAACAGAAATAGCCATACGCCCCGTTTTTTACAAAACATTTCTTATTTTGCATCATATGAAAATGAAAATTCCTGCCTTAATCTTTCTAGTAGTATCAGTTACCAGTTTACATGCACAGAATCAGGATAATGAATATGTTCAAAAAGGGGAGTTTGGAATTACTGCGGGAGTTGCAAATTATTTTGGTGACCTAAACACCAGGGCTGCGATCAATCGCCCTAAACCTGCAATAGGAGCATTCTTTCGTAAGCAATTTGGTAATTATGTAGGCTTAAGGTTAAGTGCTCATTATGCACAACTTGGTTATAGCGATACCTACAGTAAAAACGAATATCAAAAAATAAGAAATCTCAGTTTTAATACCAATATCTGGGAAATTGCATTACAGGGAGATTTTAATTTCTTCAAGTTCATCCCAAATAACAAGGATTATTCTTTTACCCCCTACGTAACACTTGGCGTTGGCGTTTTTACGTATGACCCCTATGCTTATACCAACGGGCAAAAAGAATTTTTACGGCCACTGGGCACCGAGGGACAACTGGTAGGGTATAACGGAAGAAAACCTTACAATACCCTGGCCTTATGCATCCCGCTTGGCGTTGGCATCAAATACAACATTAGTGAAAAGATGAATTTCTCTATTGAAGTTGCGCATCGTTTTACTGGTACCGATTACCTGGATGATGTAAGTACAACTTATGTTGGTGCAACCAGGTTCACACCAATGTCAACCGCTGCTTTATTGCAGGATCGTTCTGTGGAGATAGACCCGGATAACCCGTTAGGTGTAGAAGGAAGACAAAGGGGCTGGAGTAAACAAAAAGATCAATATATTATTGCTGAAATAGGAATAACTTATAATATCAGTACATATCGGTGTCCGTCCGCTAATTAATGTGTAAAACTACTTTTTGTTTTTAAAAACAAAATAATATACTTTTACAATACCCCTTCAAGCATGTTAACCGGTATAAATTATACCAGGCAGTTTCCTCCAAAGAATAACAAAGCATAAATCCTTATCATTCTGTGATGAGACCATAGTTTTTTATCAACCACAATAAAACAAACTATGGCGTTCATTCGCATCGGCTTCGTTACGATGGTAATGCTGCTTTGTATATTATGTACAAACGCACAAACAATTACCTATCCTGTCAAGTCTTCACAATTGCTGAAATCTACAGCCGAAGATGCTGCAATGCTTTTACAAAAAGCAATTGCAGGCAGTCAGTTTACCATTTCAATTTATACCACGTTGCCACAATCTGGTGTTATATTCATTTACGATTCTACAATTTCCGATAACCAGTATTGCAGGGTGGAAAGCGACGGATCAACCTACCTTAAACTAACTGCGGCGGAAGATAATGGCCTTTGCTTTGGAATTTATCAATACCTGCGCCAGTTGGGGTATCGGTTTTACCAGCCTGGTTCTGCCTGGGAGATTATTCCTTCCCTTCAATCGGCATATAAAAAGACGGATACCGTTTACACATCAAATTTCAAGTACAACAGCTGGAGTATCAGCGGCGGACATAACCGTTGGGCAATGGATAATAACAATAGCTACGGATGGGATACTTATTTTGGTGAGAATGGTCATAACTGGGCTTTATACCAGCGCCGCAACGGCATGAATGGAGCATACCGGTTTACAGGACACCGCGGAGATATTATGAGCGGCAGTTACATGGCTACTTTACAGAATAATCCTTGCTTTGTAGCAAGCCACGACAGCTCACGACAGGCAACTGAAAACTCGGTGCCCGACGTGAATAATACAGCCGCCATGCAGTTATGGGCCGGTACACTTGAACAAAAATATGTGCAGTACCGCAACACTATCCTGGGTAATACAACACTGTATGTAAACCATTACCGGAATTATACCTATAACAATTTCAACATCGGTATTGAAGTACCCGACGCGGCTAAATGGGGAAATACCAAAGACAACTCGGGTTGCAGTAATACTGATTACACAAAGGAAAGCGACCAGCATTTTACACTTGCTAATTTTACTATGCAAAAGTTAGCTATTAACTTTCCAGCCCTGCGGTCGCAATTATATGCATATTCAACCCATGCCGATATCCCTTCTGCAAATATCCAGATCAATGATAAGATAGATGTGCAACTGGTGCCAGCCGTTTACCAGAATATTACCAGTACAAATGGATTGAGGAACCGCTGGTATAACCGTACCCGGAACATCTCTGAATATAATTATTTAAATCTTTCAGGATGGAGCGGAGAAACACCGGCATATTATCTGGATGATTTTAAGCAAACGGTGCAAATAGCAAAAGATAAAAACAGCCAGGGATTAATGTGGGAAGCATCGCCTGCAAAATTTGCAAGCCTTCCTTTTTTATTGGCTGTTACCCAAAGCTTAAAAGATAATATTAGTATAGATAACAGCCTGGAGGAATTTTGCGACAATATGTTTGGCCCCGCAGGTAAAGATATATTGGCCCTGCTGCAATTATGGACAGATAAGAACAGCATGACCGGCGGAACATCAAACCGGTATAAGCTTCCGTTGTTCTTTAAAGTGATAGCTGATGCTGAGCAAAAAATAATACAGGAACCTGCAATAGTTAAAGAAAGATTGAGGGAATTGAAAGCTTACCTGCATTATATGGTATTGTATTTTGATTGGGCCGGCGATCAACGGCCTGCTGCAACTAAGACAGATAAAGCGGCAGCATTGTGTATTTATCTTGCCAAAACCAATAAAATGCAATTAGTAAACAGTTATTTCCTCATTGCCGAAATAGTTTCAAAATATCCGAACAGCAGTGCTTTTTACACGCAATACAATTATATAAACGGCACTGCTTACCAAAACGGAAGTTTACCATTAATTAACGCAACACAGGTAGAGGAAAACTACAGGAATGATATTGCCCGTTTCAGTAACGGGGTTAACCAATACCAATTTGAACAGGCAGTTGCTGTTTCAAATCGGTTAGATGCAGCCGGTTTGGAACCATTAAAAAAGATTAACGTAAAGCTTAACTATACAAACGGTATGGATTATTATAACCGTTGCGAATTCTTTATTAAAGCACCAGCCAAAGGAAACTTCACAATAAATTACAAGCCCACATTTGCGATGAGCGGCAAAGGTTATATCAATTTTACTGTAGAATCAACTGATGAGGCATTAAAAATTATTACAGATATTACCCTTGATAAAAATGCAAAGGAAGGCAGCCTGAATATTTCATTACCCCATGCAGGGAATTATAAGATCACGGTTTCTACTAAGTATAAATCTTCCTTAGATATAGAGATCAATACCAATAAAAATTCATTTTATAAAAGCGGCGCTTTCTTTGGTAAAGCAACCGAACTGTATACTGATGATAAAAGCATGCCGGGCTATTTTTATGTACCGGCAAGCACCAGCAGGGTTTATTTCAGTTTAGGTAACAGCAATCCGGGCGGTACGGGGTATGCAACAGCAGAAAAGATAAACAACGCATTTTCAATAAAGGATAATAATAAAAAAATATTAGAAGCACGATTTGTAACCCCCACTGATTCTGCTTTGTTTTATATTGATGTTCCGGAAGAAAGCCGCGGTAAGTTTTGCAGGATAACCAAAAAAGCAAATTACGACCTGGTTTTTTCCAACATCAGTAATCATTTATGGTATGCACAACCCAAAACATTGCCATGCAGCAATGCGGAATTCACTATTACTGCCATTAACAAACATGGCCAATGCATTACCCAGCTTAAAGCAGTAGCTGCTTCAGGGGTGTTCAATTGGGAAATTACTGACCTTGGTAAAACCTATACTTTTACCAACCAGCGGTTAATTGAATTACCCGACTACAGTTCGCCCAATGCTTTAGTTACTTTGTCAAACGGAACAAATTGTACACTAACTAAAAAGCTAAGCGATGATAAGGACTTTTTAAAGTCGAAACAGGCCTGCGCCAGTGGGGGAATAATACCTGCAGCAATAATTACACCTGTGCTGTATCCAAATCCATCATCGGGTATTTTTAAATGTATGCAAAGTGGAGTTGAAGTAAGCGCCGACAAGGTCCTTATTCTCAATGCGCATGGTAATAAAGTAGCTGAATTTAAACATGTAACGCTGTTTGATATCATAAATATGCCAGCTGGCCTGTACTGGTACAAAATGCTGGTAAAAGGAGCTGAGTTTTCAGGAAAGCTCGTAAAGCTGTGAGAATTATAGTAAAAAGTAATTTCCAACTAAAATTTATTACTTTTGCCCCCCAAAGTCAGGCCCTGTGCCTGACTACTCTTTTATACTATTTATGAACCTGAAAGATAATATAGATATGCAACGGTTGCCAAGTCACATTGCCATCATTATGGATGGTAATGGGCGATGGGCTAAAGAAAAGGGGGAGGATCGGCTTTATGGACATTTACACGGCGTGGAAAGTGTGCGTAATATTGTGGAAGGCGCTGCAGAATTAGGTATCAAGTATCTTACCCTGTATGCATTCAGTACCGAAAACTGGGACAGGCCGGAATACGAAGTATCGGGCCTGATGGAACTGCTGATCGATACCATACATAATGAAGTACCCACGTTGAATAAGAACAATATCAAACTACATGTAATAGGCGACACGAATATGTTGCCCGAGGCAGCCAAAAATGAATTGAAGGAAGCTTTAAATGAAACCAGCGTAAATACAGGTCTAAACCTGGTAATGGCATTGAGTTACAGCAGTCGCTGGGAGATACTGAAAGCGGTTAAGCAGATAGCAGCCCAGGTTAAAGACGGAAGCCTGGAAGTAGATGATATTACTCCCGATACAATACAACAGAATCTTACAACCCATCCCTTTCCTGATCCTGAGCTGATGATACGTACCAGCGGCGAATACAGGGTAAGCAACTTTTTATTATACCAGCTGGCATATGCCGAGCTGTATTTTACCAATACACTGTGGCCCGATTTCCGCAAAGATGACCTGTACCAGGCGATACTGGATTACCAGGGCCGCGAACGAAGGTTTGGAAAGACGGGTGAACAGATAAAAAATGAACAGCCTACAAATTAGTAGAGTGCTAAAAAGTCCTTCTCCTTCAGGAGAAGCCTGCCTGACGGCAGACAGGGATTTAGGATGAGGTGGAAAAACCGGTGAGCAGATAAAAGGGCAGGTGGCAAAGGGATAACTGAATAACAGCCTGTTCTATATCAGTTTAGCTAATGATTTAGGATGAGGTTAACAAATAGTTTTAAATAATGGGCTTAATTTGCCGCACGTTAAAAACAAACTGATGACGAGGATCTACAAAGGATTTTTTATTGTTACCCTGATTTTATTAAGCAACCAGTCTGTTTGGGCCCAGGAACCCGTTTCAGTTAATCCTGAATTAGAAGGAATATTTAGCTCCAAAACACCTAAAGAATATACAATTGCTGGCATTACCGTAGTGGGCTCAAAAGCATTCGATGCAAACCTAATCATTTCAATTTCGGGGCTTGCGGTTGGCGATAAAGTAATGATCCCCGGTACCGATGTTTTTGGTAAGGCCATCGCCAAATTATGGCGCCAAAATCTCATCTCCAATATAGAGATCGTTTTTACCAGACTTGAAGGAAGTGACCTTTACCTGCAGTTCATCATAACCGAGCGTCCACGCCTGGCATCTTATAAATTAGAAGGCATTAAAAAAGGGGAAAGGGATGACCTGGAACCTAAATTGGGCCTGGCAAAAGACAGGGTTGTAACCGACAATATGAAACTGAGTGCTGTTGAGGCCATTCGTAAATTTTATTATGGCAAGGGTTTTAGAAATGTAGATATACAAATGAAGGAAGAGCCCGTGCCTGCTTTGAACAATGCCATTCACATAACTTTTATTATCAATAAGGGCCAGAAAGTAAAGGTTAACTCCATAAATTTTAGTGGTAATGAAGGACTAGCTTCTCCAAAGCTTAAAAAGCAGATGAAGGGAACCAAGGAAATGAACAGGATCACTTTATTCCCGGTTGAAGTGAAAAATCCTTTTGGAGATACGGTTACAAGGCCCGAATTCAAAACTTATATTAAGGACATTGGTTTCATGTCTATATCCAAAACCAGGGATTATGTTGATCCTTATTTCAGGATCAGAGGTTTTAGCGGGGCAAAATTCAACGAAGTAAAATATGTAGAAGATAAAGAGAGTGTTTTAAATTACTATAATTCCAGGGGCTACCGTGATGCCGTAATTCTTAAGGATACGCAGATCCTGGATGAAAGAAATAACCTTAATCTTTTTTTACAGGTTAACGAAGGCAGGCAGTATTATTTTGGAAATATTGTTTGGCGGGGTAATACCAAGTATGGTGATTCTATCCTGAATGTGATATTAGGCATTCAAAAAGGGGATGTATATAACCTCGATATTTTAAATAAAAAATTAGGTAAACAACTTTCTGCCGATGGGGCTGATATCGGAAGTCTTTACATGGATGATGGTTATCTTTTCTTCCAGGTAGACCCTGTAGAAACTGCCGTGTACAATGATACCATTGATTTTGAATTACGCATGCGTGAAGGCCCGCAGGCTGTGTATGGCAACATTACCATATCCGGTAATAAAAAAACAAAGGATTACGTGATACGCCGTGAGCTTAGGACAATACCCGGTGAAAAATTCAGCCGTTCAGATATTATACGTACACAGCGTGAACTTGGACAACTTGGTTTTATTGATGCAGAAAAGATCAATCCGCAGGTGGTTCCCAATGCTGAGAACGGAACAGTAGATATCAACTGGGGTATTGAAGAAAAATCGGGCGACCAGCTTGAGCTTTCTGCAGGCTTTGGGGGAGGGATTGGCTTAACGGGTACGTTGGGTGTATCTTTCAATAATTTCTCTATTAAAAATATTACCAAACGCTCTACCTGGGACCCATTACCTTCCGGCGATGGCCAGAAATTGAGCGCAAGGATACAGTCGAACGGCAAGGCATTTCGTTCTTACAATTTTTCTTTTACCGAGCCATGGCTCGGCGGCAAAAAACGGAATTCATTTACCATCGGTTATTCCAATACCAAATATGCCAACGCATTTGATCAATTTGGCGGCTTTTGTAAATCATGTGGCGATACGTCTTACGTGAAAACCGCCAGTTTCAATGTTTCTTTAGGCAAGCAGCTAAAGTGGCCTGATGACTTTTTTAATCTTATTTACTCATTGAATGTGCAACGCTACAAACTGCGGAATTACGATAATATTTTCAGGGGAATCAGGAATGGAAATTCAACCAATATAAGTTTAAAGATCGCACTGGTACGTAATTCAGCCGGTCCTAACCCTATATTCCCAACAAGTGGTTCTAACTTTTTCTTAAGCGGCCAATTTACACTGCCTTATTCCCTGATAGGAATAACTTCAGGCTCTGAGAACAGTTATAAGTTACCTGAGTTTCATAAATGGCGAATGAATGCCGAATGGTTCGTGCCGATCGGAACGGCAAAAGGGGCTGATAAGAACAAGCAATTCATTTTAAAGATCGCTGCCAAATATGGCTTTATCGGAAGATATAATAACAAGCTGGACATATCTCCGTTTGAAAGGTTCCAGGTTGGTGATGCAGGATTGAGTAACAACTTTGCCTTATTGGGTTATGATATCATTGCTCATCGTGGATACCCGGTTTATGATAAATCAAACCCGAGGATCAATCCCGATGGTATAACACCTTCTGAGTTTTTTACTATTTTTAATAAGTACACCATGGAGTTGCGCTACCCGTTCAGCACCAGTGCAGGAAGTACTATTTACGGACTGGCATTTTTTGAAGCTGCCAACGGCTGGTATGATTTTAAAAGCTACAATCCTTTCCAGTTGCGCCGTGCAGCTGGGGTGGGCTTACGTTTCTTCCTGCCTATGTTTGGTTTGTTAGGATTTGATTATGGCATTGGCTTCGACAGGTATAATAATACGAGCGGTTTGAAAGGTGCAGCTAAGTTTACATTTATGTTAGGACAGGAACCGGAATAAGTAAAACATTTATAAAATTAACAAAATGAACAAAATCTTAATTCTTGCCAGTTGCTTTTTACTGGTTGCAACACTTGCAGTTGCTCAACGCTATGCAGTAATTGATTCAAAATATATTTTAGATAAACTGCCTGAGTATAAGGAAGCTCAAAAATTATTGGACCAGTTCAGCGAACAGTGGCAGCAGGAAGTAGACCAGAAACAGGCAATGATGGATAAAATGTATAAAGAATATGATGCTGAACAGGTTATGCTTAGCGATGTGCTTAAAAAGAAAAGAGAGGATGAGTTATACAATAAAGAAAAAGAGCTTCGTGACCTGCAAAAAAAGCGTTTTGGTTTTGAAGGCGACCTCTTTAAAAAAAGACAGGAGCTTATAAAGCCAATACAGGACAGGGTTTATAACGCTGTGCAAAAGCTGGCCGTGGAAAAACAATATGACTTTATATTGGATAAAAGTGAAGGAATTACTGTTATCTTTGCCGACCCTAAACTTGATAGGAGCGCAGATATATTGAGGAACCTGGGTGTTAAATAAAAGGTAATAAGCCACATAGATGCAACTTATCTTTAAAAAAACAATCTTATTAAACAACTAAATAAACAATAAAACAAAAATGAAAAAACTATTATTAGGAGCTGTGATGGCGTTTGGACTTTTGAGTGCCTCAGCACAAACTACCAAGATCGGTTACATTAATACTGATGAATTAATGAGTGTAATGCCGGAAGCTGCAAAAATTAACACAGAGTTGAACGAATATCAGGTTTCTTTACAGCAACAAGGCCAAACCTTGCAGATTGAGGCTGATAAGAAAAGAGATCAATACTTTAAGGATTCTGTCAGTCTTTCTGCCAGCATGAAAGAAATAAGAAGAGATGAGTTAGTGAAGTTGTACACCCGTTTGCAAACTTACGATCAGGAAGCACAGGAAAAAGCACAGCAATATGCTCAAACTAAAATAGGCCCGCTTAAGAACAAAGCATTGGATGCTATTAAAACAGTAGCCAAGGAAAAAGGTTATACTTATGTTTTAGACGAAGCTACCAGCGCATTATTGGTTATGCCTCCGGGAGATAACCTTTTACCAGCCGTTAAAACTAAGCTTGGTATTAAAGATGCTCCTGCAACACCACCAGCGGGAACTAAGCCTGCAGGTAATTAATTTAATTTCTTGAAATTTATAAAAGCCTCCCGATACTTCGGGAGGCTTTGTTATTTTTGACAAATGAAGCAACAGCCGATCGGCGTATTCGATAGTGGTTATGGTGGGTTAACAGTATTAAAGGAAATTGTGGGTAAGCTACCGCAATACGATTATTTATACCTGGGTGATAATGCCCGGTCCCCCTACGGTACCCGTAGCTTTGAAACCGTGTATGAATATACCTTGCAATGTGTGCAATGGCTTTTTAGCCAGGGATGCCCGTTGGTGATATTAGCCTGCAACACGGCTTCCGCTAAGGCGCTGAGATCTATTCAACAAAACGACCTTAATAACATACATCCATCGAAGCGGGTTTTAGGTGTCATCCGGCCAACAACTGAGATCATCGGACAATTTACCAAGACGGGTAATGTAGGCATACTGGCAACCAATGGAACAGTGATCTCGGGTTCTTATCCACTTGAAATAGAGAAATTTTACCCGGAAGTGAAGGTTTTTCAGCAAGCCTGTCCTATGTGGGTGCCCCTGGTAGAGAACAATGAATATAACAGTCCCGGTGCAGATTATTTTATACAAAAAAATATAGACCAGCTTTTGGAACAATCTCCTGAAATTGATACCATATTACTTGCCTGTACCCATTATCCCTTATTAATGGATAAGATCAAAAAAGCGGTGCCGGCAAACGTAGCTGTATTGTCACAGGGTGAAATTGTGGCTAACAGCTTAAAGGAGTACCTGGGAAAACATACAGAAATAGCTGAAAAATGCAGCAAAAACAGTAAAATCTCTTTCTTTACCACTGATTCTACCGAAGACTTTGATAGTCATGCAGCCCGTTTTTATGGAAAGCCTGTAAAATCAACACATTTGAGCCTCTAAGAAATAAAATATCTAAAATCTGCAATCTAAAATCAAAAATTTTCACCTACTTTTGCCGTCCTTTCACAAACAGCAGGGATGGTGCCCTGGTGAGTGTAACAAGATCAAACAGTAATTTTATTTGTAAAGGGGAAAAAACTTAAACAATGCCAGGTAAAAAAAGAACCTATCAACCGCACAAGCGCCGCAGAAAATCTGTTCACGGATTCCGTCAGCGTATGCAAACTGCCAATGGCCGCAAGGTATTAGCAAGCCGCAGAAAGAAAGGACGTCATAAACTGACTGTTTCCAGCGAACACGGTGATAAAAAATAAGATCGCGTGATCTCCCAATAAGAGATCCGGTTAAAATAATTCAGTCCTCCGATACATCGGGGGACTTTTTTACTTGTACTACTCAGCATTTATTCGAATTAATACCTGCAGCATTATAAGCGAAGTGGTAATTTTGATGTATTGGAATCTAAGCAACGATATACTTTTAAAAAGGAAGAGAAACTTAAAAGCCGTAAAACAATTGAACAGTTGTTTAAGGAAGGGCAGTCATTTTCCAATTTTCC
>JBKJMZ010000211.1:0-5055 GCA_046596255.1 Ferruginibacter sp.
TAATTTTGATGTATTGGAATCTAAGCAACGATATACTTTTAAAAAGGAAGAGAAACTTAAAAGCCGTAAAACAATTGAACAGTTGTTTAAGGAAGGGCAGTCATTTTCCAATTTTCCCTTAAGAATATTGTGGAAGTATAATAAAGCACCGGGGGCAAGTTTACAGGCCGGGTTCGCAGTAAGTAGTAAGCATTTTAAGAAGGCCGTAGACAGGAACCGTATCAAACGATTAATAAGAGAAGCTTACCGGCTGCAAAAGCTGGAGCTCCAAACCAGGTTAGCAACACAGGAGAAGCAACTTGCTGTATTTTTTATTTATATTGGAAGCGAGTTACCTGATTACAAGCAGATCTTTGATAAAACCGCGAGTGTATTAAAGAGACTGATAAAAATTACTGATGAAAACACTTAAGCAGATCTTTAGTTTCCCTTTCATTGCTTTAATAAAATTATATCAATGGATCATCTCTCCCTTGCTGAAACCAAGCTGTAGATACACACCCACCTGTTCACAATATGGTATTGAAGCTTTTAAAAAACATGGTCCTATTAAAGGCTTATGGCTTACTGTAAAAAGGATCAGCAGGTGTAATCCCTGGGGTGGGCATGGGTATGATCCTGTACCCCCTCCGCCCCCTAAAGGGGGAACCGGGACGCAGAGATATTAAAGAGACTGATGATATTAAATAACCTTTTTTTTCTGGTTAATAAAAAAGCTGTAATCGATAATGATTACAGCAATTAATTTGAGGCAGTTCCCCCTTTAGGGGGTTAGGGGGTTAACCTTTCCGCCACTTTATTCCAATTAACCACATTCCAGAATGCTGCTAAATAATCAGCACGGCGGTTTTGATAATTAAGATAATAAGCATGCTCCCAAACATCACAACCTAAAATTGGCGTTCCTTTTACTTCTGCAACATCCATTAACGGGTTATCCTGGTTGGGTGTGGAAGAAACCTCCAGCTTACCATCTTTAACAATCAGCCATGCCCAGCCGCTTCCAAACCTTGTCATACCTGCATTTGCAAATTTTTCTTTAAATGCATCAAATGAACCAAATGCTTCATTGATAGCATCGGCAAGCTTACCGGTTGGAGTACCACCTGCATTAGGAGCTAAGCTTTCCCAAAAGAAACTATGATTCCAATGACCGCCGCCATTATTACGTACTGCCGGGCTGATGCTGCCCGCTGCAGCAACAAACTCTTCAATTGTCTTATTCTCATTTTCAGTTCCGGCAATTGCCTTATTCAAATTATCTACATACGCCTGGTGATGCTTACCGTGATGAATTTCCATTGTCTTTGTGTCGATATGTGGCTCTAATGCATTGTGTGCATATGGTAAAGCCGGTAGTGTAAATGCCATAAAGTGTAAATTTTATTTTAAGAGATCATTGTGAAAGATTGACTACAAATTTACGTTATCTATTTCCTTAGTTGATTTAAAATGAAAAGAATCACATTAATTTTTTTTACGTTTTTGGGAATTTATAGTGGCTTTGCACAAAACACACCAATAGCAGTAGATACTGCAATAGCCGATCAAAAAATACAGCTGATTACCCAGTCCGTTGAAACAGGCATGGCCATAGTAAATGATAAGCCGCTGGTGCAGGTATTTCCAAATCCTGCAAAGAATAAAGTTGAGCTGGAGATCAAAGGTTTTGAGCCGGGATATTTGCGGGTCTCCCTTTTAAATAATAGCGGTAAGCCAGTTAAGGAAGAAAAACGGCTTCTCCTGTCCGGTAGTGAGACTGTAGTATTAATGTTTTCCCAGGATCCCGGGCTTTATTATTTATTACTTAAGCAAGGAGCAAAAACCGTGCGGACAAAACTTATCATTCAATGATCAACGGCGGGCTTTAAAAAAATCTTTCATCAGCCTGGCGCATTCATCTTTTAAAATACCTGACCTCAATATGGTTTTTGGGTGAAAAGGAGCCCCCTTCCATGAACTTCGTTCGTTCCCATTGCTGGGAACCCCCGAGGGGGAGGGTATCCCGCAGTACCTTCTATATCCATTCTTCTCATCATTGGTACCAAATACAATCGTGCCGATCTTACTCCAGTATAATGCGCCGCTGCACATAAGGCAGGGTTCAACGGTTACATATAAAGTTGCATCGGGCAGGTATTTGCTGCTTAAAAAATTAAAAGCAGTTGTAATGGCCATGATCTCCGCATGGGCAGTACTGTCATTAAGCATTTCCACCTGGTTATGTGCACGGGCGATGATGCGGTCATTCATGACGATTATAGCACCCACAGGTACTTCTTCGTTATCATATGCTTTTTGAGCTTCTATGAGCGCCTGTTGCATATATTGTTCGTCAGTCATACTCATCAATTTATCCTTTATACTATAAGCGTGATTCTGTAAACGACAAGCCCTTTAAAATATTGAGCGAAGTAGTACCTTTCAGCAAATTTAGTATAATGGAGAGCTTAATACAAATGCGGAACTATTTTAACAGTGGCATCACCAAACCCTATGCATTCAGGATAAATGAATTAAAAAAATTAAGGGACGCTATTAAAAAATATGAAGCAGACATCCACGAAGCTTTATATACCGATCTAAAAAAAAGCCCGGAAGAATGCTGGGTTACGGAAACAGGCTTTTTAATATCCGAGATCAACAATACCATAAAGCATTTGAAAAACTGGATGCAACCAGAGAGCGTGCCCACCAACCTGCTGAACCTGCCTTCAAAAAGTTTTGTTATGCAGGAGCCGCTTGGAGTTGTCTTGATCATTAGTCCCTGGAACTATCCTTTTCAATTATTACTTACGCCAATGGTTGGCGCTATTGCAGCAGGTAATTGCGTAATGTTGAAGGCATCTGAATTTGCACCTGCAACTGCTAATATTATGAAAAAGATGATCGAAGAAATTTTTGATAAAGATCATATCCAACTAATGGATGGCGATGGAGCCCTGGTTATCCCTGAAATGATGAACAACTTTACTTTCGATCATGTTTTTTATACCGGGAGCACGGCTGTAGGTAAAATAATTTATAAAATGGCGGCAGAAAGACTGGTGCCGGTTACGCTGGAACTGGGAGGCAAAAGTCCCTGTGTGGTGGAAAGCGATGCCGATATAAAAGTTACTGCAAAGCGAATTGCCTTGGCAAAATTCTCCAATGCAGGACAAATGTGCGTGGCACCCGATTATGTTTTGGTGCATAGCTCAAAAAAGGAAGAATTGATAACATCATTTAAAAAAATATTGCCTGGCTTTTTTGGGGCAGATGCATCAACAAGCTATGAATATGGGAGGATAATCAATGAAAAGCAATTTGACAGGCTGAGCGGGTATTTGGCTCAGGGAAAAATTATTACCGGAGGAACTACCGACAGGAGTAAACTATATATTGAACCCACGATATTGGAAGATGTTTCTTTGGATTCTCCCATAATGAAAGAGGAGATCTTTGGACCCATACTACCCATTATTAGTTTCGAAACTACTGAAGGAGCAAGATCGGTCATTGCTAAAAATCCGAACCCTCTGGCATTTTATGTGTTTACATCAAGCAAGGCAAAAGAAAAGGACTGGCTAAAGAGTATACCTTTTGGCGGAGGTTGTGTAAATAATACTGCACTGCATTTAACCAATCATAATCTGCCCTTTGGGGGCAGAGGTTTTAGTGGCAGCGGACGTTATCACGGTAAATATTCCTTTGATACGTTCAGTCATAAAAAAGCAGTGATGAAAACCCCAACCTGGTTCGATCCGGCAATGAAGTATCCGCCATTTAAGGGAAAGTTGAAACTGTTTAAAATGGTGATCAAATAATTTTTAAAACTGAAACAAGCAAAATAAGATATGACAGCCCGTCAACGTTTTTTGAAATTAGTATACCCTCTGTGGATTTGGTTTGCAGGTAAGAAAGGATTGAATACCAAAAATCTTTCTAATGAAAAAGCAGTGCCCCCGGTTCCTTTTCATGCATTAAAAAATATTTTGAATAGCGGTTCAGTCTATGATTTTGCGCAGCTTAAAGGGAAAAAAGTAATGCTGGTGAACACGGCATCCAACTGTGGTTATACAGGCCAGTATGATGACCTGCAGAAACTTAGTGAGCAGTATAAAGAAAAACTGGTTGTTATAGGGTTCCCTGCAAATGACTTTAAAAAACAGGAAAAAGGAGACGATGAAGAAATAGCTGAATTCTGTAAAATTAATTTTGGTGTAAGTTTTCCATTGATGAAAAAAAGCAGTGTGATCAGGGGTGCAGAACAAAACCCCATATTTCAATGGCTCAGCGATCCTGCAAAGAACGGTTGGAATAAACAACAGCCATCCTGGAATTTTTGTAAGTATATTGTAGATGAAGCCGGAAGGCTAACCCATTATTTTGGAGCTACCATTGAGCCCCTGAGTAAAGAAATAATAGCAGCATTAGATCAATAAAATTTTTATGCATGTTCCAGCAAAAGGACCTCAGCTTTATTTACAAATATTTTATTGCTGAAAAGCAGGAAAGCCTGTTGTTTGTTATTGTAGGCCTTATTGCAATTATATTGGCAGTGCTTTGCTGGTTCTTCATGAAAAACAACCCATCGTTTTACAAAGGCGCTGCTATTCCTTTACTGACCATCAGCCTTATACAATTGGTGGTGGGCTACACTGTTTACGCCAGGAGCGATAAACAAAAAATTGATGTTGCATATAATGTAGGATTATCCCCAGCTTCCTATATCACACAAAAGGAACTGCCCCGCATGGAAAAAGTAATGACAAGCTTTGTTGTGTACCGTTGGGTGGAGATCGCCTTTATTGTTGTTGGTTTTATTCTTATTTTTTTATTTAGATCAAACCCCGACAGGTCGTTTTGGTATGGCTTTGGCTTAGCGCTGGCCATACAGGCCACAATTATGTTAGGTGCTGATTATTTTGCCGAAAAAAGAGGAAAGGTTTATAAAATAGAATTGCAGAAAATGATTGCTTAAGGGTCGGGACGCTCCAAGCGGCCTGAACGCTAAAGTATAAAATCACTCACCATCCAAACAAGTTTAAATTCTCAGTATTTGAAGAGGAAATC
>JBKJMZ010000033.1:0-25584 GCA_046596255.1 Ferruginibacter sp.
ACCCATAAAAAATTATTGAGGGAAGCTCCTGTAAAACCGGTATCATCACAAATTACGAGCAAGGGGAAATTCTTTAATTGAACATGGAGCATTGAGCATTGCTCATTGAGTATTTCAATCTGTCTTTTAGCTGTTTCATGATCTGTAAAAGTATCAGCTTCTAATAAAATTATACCGGGTAAAGCAAGCTTAGGTTTAGTAAAGCTTTGCAGACTATTTAACTCCGCCGGTATATCAGCATTCAATTCTCTTACCGGATCACCATAAGCAGCTAATACAACTTTGCTGCCGCTGTTCAATGCTGTGCCTGAATAATCAAGTGTATCAATACTGGTGTTCGTATAAAAATGAATATCTCTATTTAAATTGATGCGCTTCAAAATATAACTGAAATAAGCTTCAATGTTATTTGTACTTAGTGTATTACTTTCATCTGCAGTAATGAATAAAAATTTTGCCAGGCTTAACTGTCCTGTACCGAGTATATGATTAGCAATGGTCAAAATTTCTGATGGTTGTTTTGAGGGTGCATAGGGTGTGTACCTTTCACTTCCTATTGCGAGTAATAAAGGATGAACCCCTGCGGCATCCACAGCGTGAACTTCTTTTAGCCCTGGTATTTCCTGCTGTAAAGCTTGACCGGTCATCTTATGAATGAGCTGGCCAAAACTGGTATCTTCCTGTGGTGGCCTGCCAACAACTGTAAATGGCCAGATGGCATTTTTACGGGCATACACTTTATGTACTTTCATTACCGGGAAATCATGGGTAAGACTGTAGTAACCTAAGTGATCACCAAAGGGACCTTCCGGCTTATTTTCATTGGGATATACTTCACCGGTAATAACAAAGTCCGCATCGGTACTTATGCAATACCCGTTCTCATACATATAGCGAAACCTCCTGGAGCCAAGCACTCCTGCAAAGGTCATTTCGCTGATCCCTTCGGGCAAAGGCATTACCGCAGCTACGCTGTGAGCAGGAGGCCCACCCACAAATACACTTACTTTTAAGGGTAGTCCTTTTTTATTGGCCTTATCCTGGTGAACACCAATTCCGCGGTGCAATTGATAATGTAATCCAACTTCTTTGTTCATTTCATAATCATTACCGGATAGTTGAATGCGATACATGCCCAGGTTGGCATTCATGATGCCGGGCTTATCCATATCCTCGGTATACACTTGTGGCAAGGTAACAAATGCGCCACCATCCATGGGCCAGTGCTGTATTTGGGGAATATCAGTAATCTTGATCTCCTGGTATAGAACAGGTTTTTGAGCAGGATCTTTTTTTGGTAATGCTTTCAGCGCGGCCAATCCCGCATTAAAATTTTTGAAAGGACTTTTTATCGCTTTAACAGGATCTTCTTTTAATTCGATCAATTGCTGAACTGTTCTTAAAGTATTTTGAAAGATGAACTCGCTTCTTTGGAGTGTGCCAAAAATATTTGAAGCTGCCCTGAATTTACTGCCTTTTACATTTTCGAAAAGTAATGCAGGCCCCCCGCCCTCATGCACACGGAGGTGAATGGCCGCCATTTCAAGATATGGATCAACTTCTTCTTTAATGCGGATAAGCTGGCCATGCTTTTCAAGATGCAGTAAACATTCCTCTAAAGATTTGTAGGACATGCGGGAGAATTAGTAATTAAAAATTAAGAATTAAAAATTAAGAATTGAATGCAAATGAAGACCAGCCAACCATTAACAATTAACCATTAACTACTGCCCTATCTCTTCATATACATTACTTCTTTCACCAGCTTTACCGTTCGGGGTACATCTGGTAAATAAGCAGCAACCAGGTTGGGAGCGTAATGCATAGGTGCATCTACAGATGTTATTCTGCGGATAGGTGCATCCAGGTAATCAAAACCTTCTTTTTGTATCCGGTAAGTTATTTCAGACGAGACAGAAGCAAAGGGCCATTGCTCTTCTACAATAACAAGCCTGTTTGTTTTTTTAACACTCTCTAAAATGGTAAACCAATCTAATGGGCGGATCGTTGCCAGGTCGATCACTTCGGCTTCAATACCCTCTTTGGCCAATTCTTCGGCAGCGCCCAAAGCAACCTTCATCATTTTATTAAAAGATACGATGGTTACATCCTTCCCCGGCCTCTTTATAAATGCTTTACCGATAGGCAATAAATATTCTTCTTCCGGAACTTCGCCTTTTTCACCATACATCACTTCACTCTCCATAAAAACAACAGGATCATCATCGCGGATGGCACTTTTCAATAAACCCTTGGCATCATAAGGATTGGAAACGGAGATCACTTTTAAACCGGGGATATTTGCGTACAACGCTTCAAATGCTGTGGAGTGCTGGGCTCCCAACTGCCCCGCACTTCCGTTCGCTCCCCTAAAAACGATCGGGCAACCAACCTGTCCCCCGCTCATTGCCAGCATTTTAGAAGCTGTGTTTAATATTTGATCTAAAGCAAGTACGGCAAAGTTCCAGGTCATATATTCAACGATCGGGCGAAGGCCACTCTGAGCAGCACCAACGGCAATAGCTGTAAAACCAAGCTCAGCAATTGGGGTATCGATAATTCTTTTTTCTCCAAATTCTTCCAGCATACCCTGGCTCACTTTATAGGCACCATTGTATTCGGCTACTTCTTCGCCCATCAAAAAAATAGTTTCATCCCTCCGCATTTCTTCCTGCATCGCTTCTCTAAGCGCTTCTCTAAAGGCAATTTGTCGCATGTATTTTATTTATTAATGATCCCGATAATTATAGGCAGCAAATTTATCTTATCAGGGGCAGATGAGCAAATTGATATTTAGGTTATCATAAATGGGGTATCCCAAAGGGACTTTTAACAAAGGCTGCCTCAATTGAAGATGGCGGAGGACCTGGAGGTACACAGGCTTAAATATTCCATACCATATAAAAAAATCCCGGTGTACTTTTTAGGTAAACCGGGATTAAAAATAAGATAAGGGTTTTTATATGTTTTCTATGACCATCGCCGATGCTCCTCCGCCTCCATTACAAATACCCGCAGCACCATACTTAGCTCCATTTTGTTTCAATACATTTATTAATGTTACAATTATCCTTGCACCACTGCAACCTAACGGATGCCCCATGGAAACTGCTCCTCCATTAACATTTACAGTTGCAGGATCCAGCTTCATACGCCTGCTGTTCTCAATACCAACCACGGCAAAAGCCTCATTTAATTCCCAGTAATTAATGTCTTCCATTTGCAGGCCTGCTTTGGCCACCGCTTTTGGTACTGCTAATGAAGGTGTGGTTGTAAACAACTCCGGGGCCTGCTCTGCATCAGCATAGCTCAATATCTTTGCAATTGGTTTTAAACCGAGTTCGTCTGCTTTTTCTTTACTCATTAACACCAGGGCAGCCGCGCCATCATTCATCGTAGATGCATTGGCTGCAGTTACCGTTCCGTCTTTCTGGAATGCTCCTTTAAGCGTGGGTATTTTATCAAATTTTACATTAAAAGGTTCTTCATCTTTGGCGAATATAACAGGAGCGCCGCTGCGTTGTGGTATTTCCACGGGCACTATCTCATTTTCAAATTTACCGGTTCCTACCGCTGCCTGGCTGCGCTTATAACTTTCAATGGCAAAGGCATCCTGCTCTTCCCGGCTAATCCCGCAGTTAGATGCACAAAGTTCTGCGGCATTGCCCATCGCCTTCCCATCATAAACATCTGTAAGGCCATCTTTAGCCAAACCATCAATTAATTGTGTATTGCCGTATTTATTGCCCCAGCGCATACTATCTACATAAAAAGGAACATTACTCATGCTTTCCATACCGCCGGCTATTACGATATCGGCATCGCCCAATAAAATACTTTGAGCAGCCTGTGCAATGGCTTTCATGCCACTTGCACAAACCTTATTGATAGTGGTACAGTTAACTTCATTGGGTAAACCGGCAAATTTTGCCGCCTGCCTTGCAGGCGCCTGGCCAAGGTTGGCCTGGATCACAGAACCCATCAGCACATCATTTACCAGTTCGGGTTTGATACCGGCTTTTTCAAGCGCCCCTTTAATAGCAAAAGCGCCTAACTGGGTGGCAGTGAATCCTTTTAAAGAACCTCCAAAACTACCCATGGGAGTACGGACTGCCGAAATAATATATACCTCTTTCATATAGCTTTCCAGATTTTGGCGCAAAGGTAAGAATTCCGGCCTGTAATTTTAAAACGGTAATGGTTAATTCAGGGCTAGCCGGGCCTGGCTTACTGGAAGTGAACAAATAATTTATTTCTGATGCTTGCAATTAACATTTCTTATTTGTAGATTAACAGTCCTTATAAATAATATCTTTTATTTTTTAATCCTCAATTTTTAACAATGAAAAAAAACACAAACGAAACTTCACCCCGTCGTAAATTTCTGGGTACAATAGCAACCGGTGCTGCAGCACTGGGACTTTCCGCTTTTGGCACAACATCATTGGCAAAAGCAGGTACCATTGCTGAAAATAATGATGACCTAAGTGATGCTGATGATTGGTTCAAAAAGATCAATGGTAAACACCGCGTTGTATATGACGTAACACAACCACACCAGGGAAATGAATTGATAATGCCTTTTGCATGGGCAAGGGTATTTTTAATGACAAATGCAGCAACCGGTACACCGGAAAAAGACAGCAGTGTAGTTACCGTTTGGCGGCACAGCGCTATTCCCTTTGCCATGGAAGACAGGCTTTGGGCGAAATATAAGTTTGGTGAAATGTTCAAGATCAATGACGGCACAACCAAAGCCCCGGCATTACGCAACATGTTTTGGAAACCTAATCCTGCGTTCAGCATACCGGGTGCAGGGCCTGTTCCCATCGGCATCAATGAATTGCAGGCCAGCGGTGCAATGTTCTGTGTATGTAATATGGCCATTACAGTTTACAGCGCAGTTGCAGCCCAGGCTATGAATCTTAAACATGAAGATGTAAGGAAGGATTGGCTATCGGGGATACTACCTGGCGTAGAGGTTGTTCCTTCGGGTGTATGGGCACTTGGCCGGGCCCAGGAACATAAATGCGGATATATTTTTGCAGGCTAATTTCATTGATACAAAAACGAGGCTGTCTCAAAAGTAAAATTTTGCCGGGAAGTCGGGAAGGCGAAAAAAATGTAAGTTGAAAATCAAAACTTTGCGTCTTACCGCCTTCCCGGCTATTACCCGGTTCATTGGTTTTAAGACAGCCTCGTTTTATCTTGTTTGTCTCTGTGGCCGTACTGTACGAATGCAGTACTTAACAATGTTGTAGCGAAAAATAGGGTAAAAATCTTTTTTATAGTTGTAAAATTTAATTTTATTAATGTACCATAAGACGATTGCAGCTATTTTACTTTTACAAAGAAATTTTAATAGCCATTTGGGAAAATAACCTGGTTCGGTGATTTTATTTTTTTATCTTGTTTGTTTATTAAAATGACTGCACGATGAAAAAAATGTTTTTCTATTTAACTATTGCGGCATTAGCAATTTTTGCAGCCTGCGCTAAAAAGAATAATCCGGCTAAAACACCAGTAACTACTACCTATACCATGGATGTAGCGCCTTTGATACAGGCCAAATGTTCTCCTTGTCACATCCCCTCCCGTGGCGGTAATAAAGCGAGTTTTGAAAATCATGGATCCGCCATTAAGTATGGAGCTGAAATGGTAACCAGGATACATTTAAACCCGGGCGAGCGTGGGTTCATGCCATTTAAAAATCCAAAATTATCCGTAGAAGATATGGCGGTATTTAAAAAATGGGTAGATGGCGGGATGCTTGAAAAATAAAGCGGTCATAATGTTTTTATCCGGGGATCAACTACGCGGTACAGTACATCAGCCATTAAATTGATCAATATGAAAATACAGGCGCTTAATAATACAGATCCCATAACAACCGGGTAATCTAATTTTTCCAGCGCTGTTACGGTTATCTTTCCAATACCTTTCCATCCAAAAATATATTCAACAAAGAATGCGCCAGCGAGTAATTCGGCAAACCAACCGGTAATAGCAGTTATTACCGGGTTAAGTGCATTGCGTAAGGCATGTTTGTAAACGATCACATGCCTGCTTAGTCCTTTTGCATAAGCAGTTCTTATAAAATCCTGGCTCAAAACATCCAGCATCGAGCTTCGTGTTAACTGGGTAATAATAGCGAGCGGCCTGATGCCTAAGGTAAATGCAGGAAGGATAAGATTTTTAAGGCTTAAATATTTTTTACCCGTCACTTCATCAATATCAAACCAACTTCCTGTTAAATTCAGGCCGGTATAATTATGCAGCACCACTCCAAAAAAATAGGCAATGATGATCGCCATAAAAAAAGAGGGGGCTGAAATACCCGCAATGCTGGAGAATACTGCCGTGGTATCCATCCAGGTGCCTTTTTTTATTGCAGCAGTTACGCCTAAGAAAACGCCTACAATTATGGCAAACAACATAGCTGCCACGGCTAGTATTAAAGTGCCCGGCAATGCTTCTATTAAAACCTTGCCCACTTCTTTCTTAGTTTGATAGCTTTTACGCAGGTAAGGCATTTTAATTGCGAACTTAGTTTCACCACCAAAAAAAAATCCCTTGAGCTGTTTTTTTTCAATGTCGGCCCGGCTGTGAATGGATAGCGGCGAAACATCATTTACATACAACACGAATTGCTTCCACTTAGGTTGATCAAGGTAAAGATCCCTGCGGATATTATCCATCGTTTTTTTATCGCCACTTTGTCCTACGATCATACGTGCCGGGTCGCCAAAACCCTGGAACATGATAAAGACAAGCACTACTACGCCAAGCAGTACCAGCAATGAATAGAAAAGTTTTTTAAGTATGTATGTCAAAATACTTTTTTAAAAATGATCAGCCCCTGCCCATTTTCGTTGTACAACCGGCCCCTTCATTAAATATAATGTGGGGTTAACCCTTGCTGCCGTTTTAATGGCAGTTACATCACCCGTTAAAATAACAAGACCGGGTATTGTTAGTACTTTTTTTGCATTCACCGGGTCAGCCGTAACCAGGTAAACCGGGAGTTTACTGTTCTTGTAAAAATCATTAAAGTCAGCGTACCAGCTATCTTCTTTTACATCGAATTCCCGGACCAGCAATAAATAATATTCACCCGGCCCGTTAAGGATAGCTTCAGTGGTATCATTCCCATTCTCTGTTTTTAAGATAAAATCATTTATCAGCGGGATATTGTTCTTCCCTTTCTCCACTAAAACCTGTTTCCTGTCAACAAACTCCCAGGTACTGTCGGGCAATGCATTCACTGTAAAGTTCTTTGTCTCGCCATTCTTTTTATAAATGAATGTATAATCAAATTTATCGGGCACTGCGCCT
This sequence comes from Ferruginibacter sp., assembly GCA_046596255.1. Taxonomy (GTDB): domain Bacteria; phylum Bacteroidota; class Bacteroidia; order Chitinophagales; family Chitinophagaceae; genus Ferruginibacter. The sequence continues at coordinate 7,336 of JBKJMZ010000033.1, forward strand.
TTGGGCATTTTTCTCAATTCAAGAATATCGTTCCCCACTTTAAAAGGAAGGCAATCTTTTACAGGCAGGTGTTTTAGTACATACCATTGCAATGCAAGCACCGCAAAAAACGAGATCAGAAAGATGATCGTATTTACATTGCCTGAAAACAGCGGTCGTATATATTTCCTGCCGGCGATGATCAACAAAACCAGGAGCAGGAGTATGATATCTTTTGTAAATGTTTGTATGGGTGTTAGGGGAATGCAATCTCCAAAGCAGCCACAGGCCCTTATTTTGCCGCTGAACAGTACATAGCTGGTAAGGAATGTAAAGAACAACATCATCAGCAATAAAAGCCAGGAAACCATTTTTGTTCTCCAGCCCAGCAGCAGGGCCACGCCCAAAACAACTTCCAGGGTGATCATTATAATTGAAAGCAGCAGGGCCTGCTCGTTCAACCAAAGTGGCAATTTCCAAACATCAAAGAACTCCTGCATTTTATAAGCCAGCCCCAACGGATCGATGGCCTTGACCAGCCCCGAAAAAATGAATAATGTGCCTACGAGTACCCTGGAGATGTTTACAAATGTTTTCATAATCCGGTTGTTTAAATATTTTACCCCTTTATGATTCAGACCGTTTAAGCGTCCCGATTCTTTATTGCTTTAACGTCCCGACTCATTGTGGCTTTTAGCTACTGTGAATTTCTTCATCGATCAATATCAAACCAAAAGCTGCATAATTGATGATGTCATAAAAATTGGCATCAATGCCTTCGCTTATGATCGTCTTTCCTTTGTTAACTAAGATCTGTTTTATGCGTAAGATCTTAGCCAGGGTGAGGTCCACAAAACTTTCCTGGCTCATTTCACGCCATGCCTCACCATAATCATGATTTTTATCCAGCATCAGTTGCTTTGCAGTAGCTGCTTTTTCAGTGTATAGTTTTTCAACGGTTTCATAAGGCAGGTCTTCCAACTCGTCATCATTGATGTCAAGTTGTATCAATCCAATAATTCCATAATTGAGTATACCTTTAAATTCGCTGATGATATCATCGCCAATTTTCTGTACACCGGCTTCCTGGATATTTCGGATGCGCCTGGCTTTGATATATATCTGGTCGGCAACCGAAACTGTGCGGTATACCCGCCATGAAGTGCCGTAATCTTTGGTCTTTTGTAAAAAGATCAGTTTACAACTTTCAACCGCTTTATCATATTGTTCGTTCGTATTCATTTATCCCTGTGCATTTGTAACTTAGTGTGAAATTAACTTGCCTGCCGCTCCGCAACACTCCCAGAGCAGGCAGGCTCAAAAATAATTGAAAAGGCCTGATGAAGAGCATAAATTGTAAAGGAAAACTTTTAAATTTTGATGAGCCCGTGGTAATGGGTATTATTAATGCTACGCCCGATTCGTTTTTTGAGGGACATATAAAATTAACCCCTGGTGAAATTGTATCTCTTGCAGGAAAAATGATCAATGATGGGGCTTCCATCCTGGATATTGGCGGACAAAGTACCAAACCCGGCAGCCAGCCTATAACTGTGCAGGAAGAAATGGACAGGGTGCTGCCTGTTGTGGAAAGTATCCATAAAGCTTACCCCGGGATGATCTTATCGATTGATACATACAATAGTGTTGTGGCCAGGGCAGCAATTGCAGCTGGCGCAACCATTGTGAATGATATTGGGGCAGGAAACCTGGATAGAGATATGATCTCAACCGTAGCGGCTATAGAGGTTCCTTATATATGCATGCACATGAAGGGCACGCCCGCCACCATGCAAAAAGATGCTGTGTATAATAGCCTGCTGCAGGAACTGGTGGATTTTTTTAGTGAGAAACTGGATACCTGCACTAAAGCAGGGATAAAGGATGTGATCATAGATCCGGGGTTTGGGTTTAGTAAAACGATAGCACATAATTTTCAGTTGCTGAAGGAACTTGGATCATTATCTATTTTTAACAGGCCGGTATTGGCCGGCCTATCCAGGAAGCGTACGATATACAAAACACTTGCTGTTACTGCAGCAGAAGCTTTGAACGGCACAACCGTTCTGAATACGATGGCATTAATGAACGGCGCTCATATACTAAGGGTACATGATGTAAAAGAAGCCAAAGAAACGATCACGCTTTATAATGCATATAAAAAAGCGCCCTGAATGCGGGCGCTTTTTTATACAATTTATTTTGAAATTACTTATTGCCCTTCTTCGTAGAATCGCCGGCAGCATTTTGTTCCTGCATTTTTTTCATGATATCTTCCTGCATTGCCTTTTGTTTGGCAGCAAATGCCGCTTCTGTTGTTACATCTAAAACTTCTATATCAAAGATCAAATTATCACCTGGCTTTATTTCTGAGCCATTACCATTCTCGCCATATGCCAATGATGAAGGCACAAAAATGGTTGCCTTTGAACCTTTCTTAAACTGCATTAAAGCATCTGTCCAGCCCAATACCACATCAAATGCTGAAATATTAACATCGTAAGGCTGCACATGGTTGAACTTGGGATCCGTATTTGAATCAAATACACGGCCACTGTCTAATGTACGTCCTGTATAATTTACTGAAGCTATACTGCCGTTATTTATTTTTTCACCTATTCCTTCATTAATGATGGCTATATAAGTGCCCCATTTTGTTCTTTGTGCTTTTATATTATTTTTAGCCAGGTAAGCTTCAATCACTTTGCCTTCATCGTCTATCTTTGATTTTTTAGCCGCCACCTGCTTTTCAATTTCTTCCATCTGCTTTTTATAAATCCTTGGTTTTGCCAACAGCATTTCGGCCTGATTTGCACTATCAGCCTGCTCTTTGGTTTCAAAAATATTGATAAGCTTTACGTGTGTATACAGGAACTTTCCTTTCTTCATAAAAGCGGGCATGGGCTGTTTACTATCCTTAAAAGCGCTATCAGTGAGCAACCTCAGGATAAGGCTGTCGCCTTTTTTCATCTGGCTTATAATATTATAATAAGTAAGAGGAGTGCTCACAGAGTCCAATACCTGTATACGTGACATGTAATCCCTGCTGTCCATTAAAACGGTATCTTTTGTACCACCATATACCTGCTTGATATGTATCTGCATAAATTGGCCATATCCAATTGTCTTTCCGCTTCCTTCTGAAATGAGTTTATACTCAAGGCCCTTTTCGGCTTTTTTGAAAGAGTTTTTACAAGCCGTTAAAGCCAGCATACAAATTGCAGCTAAATAAAAAAATTGTTTCATTGTGTTTATTTTGTTTTTTAGTTTTTAAAATTGGTAAGTACTTAATTGTGCTTCACTCTCTTTTACAGCGGCCTTGAACTTTGCCACCACTTCATCCAGCGGCTCCTTATTAAATCCCCCGGCTGCATTATAATGGCCACCGCCATTAAAATATTTACGGGCAAAGGTATTTACATCAAAAATACCCTTACTGCGGAAAGAGCTCTTGCGTTCCTCTCCCCTGTCAATGATGATGGCTGCCAGCTTTATACCCTGTATGCTTAATGCATAATTCACCAACCCCTCGGTGTCACCCGTTTTTACATTGAACTTGATAAGGTCTGCCTGGGGAATAGCGATCAAGGCAGTATTATATTCATAAAACACTTCCATGCGGTTCAGCAATACATGGCCAATGAACCGGAAGCGATCTTCTAAAAAGTTATCGAATAATTCCTCATGCACATGACTGTGCTCAAGGCCTTTCTCTTTAAGATCGTACACCATTTTATGTACACTAGCCTTGGTTGACGGGAAACGGAATGAACCCGTGTCTGTCATAACTCCTGCATACAGGCATTCACCGATCACTGGGTCTATCAGGTCTTTATGCCCCGAGCCTACAATAAGATCATACACCATTTCTGAGGTAGAGCTCTTGCCAACATCACTTATACCATATGCAAATACTTCGGTCTGTGGCTCCTGGTGATGATCGATCAATATTCTTTCTCCCTTAGCCTGCTTTAATTTTTCTTCCATCCTTTTGGTGCGGCTCAGCACATTAAAGTCAAGGCAAAAGATCCAGTCAGCCTGCTCAATTATGGCATCAGCCTTAGCGGCCTGGCTCTCATAATCCAGCACTTTATCACTGGCAGGCATCCAGTCTAAAAAAGCAGCCCAGTTAGTAGGAGAAATCACGGTGCACTCATGCCCCAGTTTATTTAGAAAAAGATAGAGGCCCAGGGTAGAGCCCATAGCATCCCCATCGGGTTTCTGGTGCATGGTTATCACAACCTTTTTAGGCTGATCAAGTAAGGGGAATATGTTTTCAATTGGCTGCATAAAGCGGCGCAAAAGTAGGTGAAAACAGCTAATATACCAATGGGGATTTTAGATTTCAGATTGTAGATTGTAGATTTGAGGCAGAGGCGTGGTGATTTCAAATATCTTTTACTACTTAAAGCGTTGATAAATCTAAAATCTACAATCTAAAATCTGCAATCCTTCTTATCTTTGCGGCTCAAAAAAAGAAAATAATGAGTAACAGAACCTTTACAATGATCAAACCGGATGCAACACGCAAGGGAAATACCGGCGCAATTTTACAAATGATAAATGAGGCAGGTTTCCGTATTGTGGCTATCAAAATGACCAAACTGAGCCAGGAAAAAGCAGGAGAATTTTATGCGGTGCATGCAGCAAGGCCTTTTTATGGCGAACTGGTTGAATTTATGAGCAGTGGCGCAATTACAGCCGCCATTCTTGAAAAAGATAATGCAGTGGAAGATTTTCGTAAACTGATCGGTGCTACCAATCCTGCCGAAGCTGCTGATGGTACGATCCGTAAACTTTTTGCAACTTCTATCGGTGAAAATGCAGTTCACGGAAGCGATAGCAATGAGAATGCGGTTATTGAAGGAGATTTTTTCTTTAGCAAACTGGAGCAATTTTAATAACCGATAAGTACATAATAGTCAAGAGGCTGTCTCAAAAGTCAAATTTTGCCGGGAAGCCGGGAAGGCGAAAAAAAACGTAAGGCGAAAATCAAAACTTTGCGTCTTACCGCCTTCCCGGCTATTATCCGGTTCATTGGTTTTAAGACAGCCTTTTTTTTTGTAAATCAAGCACCAAAAAAAAGTTTATGCATGACTCGGTCTGTAATAATAACGAATGAAATATGCATTAATTATAATAACGTTTACGGATATAGCGATCAAACCTTAAATCATGCATTTATGATCTGTAAAGACTAAAGTTGTAGATTTGAATCCGGACTGTTTATTTAAAGCATACATTTTTTATGAAGAATATAAAGCTGATAGAAGTGCCTTCGGAAATAGGAGCTGGAACCCGGGGTGCCAGTTTGGGAATTGGCGCTATTAAAATTGCAGCTCTTGACTTCATGAGTAATTTTTTTGTGCATTTTCCTTCCGAGGAACTTGAAGTTGAGAATAAGATGTTGTATGAACCTATTCAATCGCCTTATGCCAAACGTATGCATGGTGTGCTTAATGTTTGTGAAAGGGTAAGCAAGGCGGTGGCCGAGTCTATAAATGGCCATTTTTTTCCGGTGGTATTAAGCGGTGATCACAGCAATGCTGCAGGAACTATTGCAGGAATTAAAATAGCGAAACCCAAAAGCAAACTGGGTGTTATCTGGATAGATGCCCATGCCGACCTGCATACCCCCTACACTACTCCTTCGGGCAATATACATGGTATGCCCATGGCGGCCTCCATTGGAGAAGATAACCTGGAAATGAAAGTGCATGAGCTGGATGAAAAAACATCGAAACAGTGGCAGCAGTTAAAGAACCTGGGTAAGATATGTCCGAAGGTTTTACCCGAAGATGTGGTTTTTATATCGCTTCGTGATTTTGAAAAGGAAGAAAAGAACATTATTGAAAAGCATGACATCAAAGTAATCACAACTGCTGAGATCAGGCGTACCGGCGTGGAAAATGTAAGTCGTAAAGTATTACGGTACCTGAGTGATTGCACAGATATCTATATAAGCTTTGATGTTGACAGCCTGGATTCTTCCATATCAAAAGGTACGGGAACACCCGTAAGTAATGGTTTAAAGGAAAGAGAAGTTGAAGACCTGATCAGTAAGTTCATGCAGAACCGGAAGATATGCTGTTTTGAAATTACCGAAGTAAATCCTACGCTCGATAAAGAGAACCTGATGGCAGAAATTGCCTTTAATATTTTACAGCGCAGTGTGAACATATTGATGATGAATTAAAAAATAGATACCATATGCAAAGAATTTTCATTTTACTGTTAACATCTGTCGTGTTTGCCAGCAGCTTTGCCCAAAAGAACGATCCCTACATTAAGGAAATAAAGACATACCAAAAGAATTATGTAGCTAAGCATGAAGTGGTACCGGAAAAGAATAAGAAATACTTTCGCTTCTTCCCTATCGATAAAACATACCATGTAACCTGCCATTTTGAGCGCATAAATGATACCATCGGTTTTACCATGACCACATCCGCTAAAACGCTAAAGCAGTATTATAAATATGGCAGGCTAGACTTTATGATCGATGGAAAAGAATATCTTTTATTTGTTTACCAGAGTTATGATTTGATGCGGCTGGAGCAATACAAGGATTATTTGTTTGTTCCCTTTACCGATGCCACTACAGGTGATGAAAGCTATGGCAGCGGCAGGTATCTTGAATTTTACAAAAAAGATATAGAAAATAATAACGTTCAACTAGATTTTAATAAAGCTTATAACCCTTATTGTGCTTATTCTCCTGATTACAAATGTCCCATACCTCCCAAAGAGAATCGTTTATCAGCAGCCATCCGGGCCGGTGAAAAGAATTTTGCCAAAGGACATTGATCATGCAGCATCCCAGTCACCTGTTAATGATACAGCCGGTAAATTTTGGCTTTAATGCCGAGACTGCTGTTAATAATAGTTTTCAACAGCACGTTGAGGGTGATATACAACAAATAGCGTTGCAGGAATTTAATGACTTTGTTGCATTATTACGTAAACATAAGGTTGATGTAACTGTTGTTGAAGACAGCCTTTTCCCTGCCACACCCGATTCCATCTTTCCCAACAACTGGATATCTTTTCACAGCGATGGCCGTGTTTTTTTGTATCCCATGTTTGCTGTTAACAGGAGACAGGAAAGGAAAGCTGCAGTAATGGATGCGGTTAAGGCTAAGTTTGATGTTACAGAAGTCATTGATCTTACCAGATCAGAAACCGATGATCTTTTTTTAGAAGGAACCGGCAGCATGGTACTGGACAGGAAAAATAAAATTGCCTATGCCTGTTTATCACCAAGAACGGATGAGCAGCTGTTGAATGAATTTTGCAGCTTGGTTGATTATAGCCCGATAACCTTCAGGGCAACTGACAGCACTGGTGTAGCTATTTATCATACCAATGTAATGATGTGTATTGCCTATAACTATGCCGTTATTTGCCTGGATGCTATCTTCAATGATGAAGAAAGAAAAAATGTTATAGCTTCTTTACAAAAAAATAATAAAGAGATCATTGATATCTCACTGGATCAACTGAATAGTTTTGCCGGCAATATGCTGCAGGTAGAAAATGTTATTGGTGAATTGTTATTGGTTATGTCTACAAAGGCCTTTGGATCCCTGGCTTCTGATCAAATTAACATTCTACAAAAATACAACCGTATCATTCACTCCCCTTTAACTCACATTGAAACTGCCGGTGGTGGCAGCGCCCGCTGCATGCTGGCGGAGGTTTTTCTGAATAAAAAATAGACCTATTTTAATATGCATGCAGCAATTTTATAATATTAGTTGTCTGACTTATTGGTGTCCGTTTTAATCAGGTAAATGAACAGATTTCTTTAACCCTAAAATGAATTGATATGAAGGCTATTAATTTTGCTACCCTGCTGTGTATGCTGTTTTTTGTATCCTCTTGCAAAAAAGATAAAATTATTGCTACTGCTAAAAATATTTATGTCGCAGGATGCCAGTCTGATAATGGACGCTGTATAGCGCGGTACTGGAAAAATGGTGTAGCTACCGATTTAACAGACGCAACAAACACTGCGATCATAAACTCCATATTTGTTGATGGGAATGATGTTTATGCTGCAGGTAATGAAGGAGACGTTTCCAAATACTGGAAAAATGGAGTAGCTATAAACCTTACAGACGGGTTATTAACATCTTACGCCTTTTCTATTTATGTTAGTAATGGTGATGTATATGTTGCAGGAATAGAAAGAGATAAAACTACTCTCGAGTATGTACATAAATACTGGAAGAACGGGCAGTCAGTTAATGTTCCTGGGGCCCGTATTAATTTATGGTTTAATAATTCTATCCAGGTTTTAGGAAATGATGTGTATGTGACAGGTGGCGGGATAAATGCGAATGGAGTTATCGCCTACCTTAAAAATGGCGTACCCGTAAATTTCCCGCCTGGTACGCATAATATAACCGTTGGATCTATTGCAGTAGCAGGTAATGATGTGTATATAACAGGAAGGAAATGGAATCCTTTGACAAATAAATTTGCTGCAAAGTATTGGAAGAACAACCAGCTCATAAACCTTGTAAGTGATACCACAGTAAATTCAAGTGCCAACGGGATTGTGATCGCAAACAACACAGTGCATATCATAGGAGATATCAATGAAGTGCCTACATATTGGAAAAATGGGGTGCCAAACAAACTGGCTGATCGTGGTGTTGCTTATTCAATTGCTGTTTATGGAAACGATGTATTCATAGCCGGTAATGTAAGCAATGGCAATGTTTACCCACCTGTTGGCACCTATTGGAAAAATGGCGTGCCTAATCCTGTAAGTACGGTGGGTAGCCAGGTTTTTGTAAGGTCAATTTTTGTAACAGAATAGAAACAAAAAGGCCATCCCACTTAAACGGAACGGCTTCAAACAAATATTCATCACCGGATATGAAAAGAGCGGTTCAGTTTTGAAAGGCAGATTTTGGAAGAATGGATTGCCTGTGCGTATTGGAAATACAGGAAGCTTCGGATCACAGACGAGATCAGAATCGTGCCACATGAAACGAAACCTTACTTCTTGTTATGTCAACCCGTGCTTTTAAAGCTTTAACTCCGGCTAAATTGATGCTGTGCAAAAACATCCGCATCATTCACTCCCCTTTAATCAACATATAAACTGCCGGTGGCGGCAGTGCCCGGTGTATGCTGGCACAGATTTTTCTTTCTGTAAAATAAGAGCGCCTGAAGTCTATACAAAGGCTTGTTAAATAGGCTTATCCTAACATCTTACAGCAAGGATTTTGCGTTATTTATGTGATTCAAAAAAAAATAAAATCCAAAATAATGTCTATACATAAATTAAATATTGCTCCAATATTAATTATGTCAACTTTGTTTTTTACAGCATGTAAAAAAGATAAGGATGTAATTGCGGTAGCACCACCCACCGGTACGGGTGGTGGCAGTGGCGGCACAGTTTCTTCAGTAAGCATAAAAGATTCTGTTTTGTTGCTCACAAAAGATATATATCTCTGGAACACCCAGATCCCATCAGGTTTTAGTGTAGCATCATATAATGATCCTGCAGCCATCATGACGGCCATACGACCGTTCAGTATTGAGCCTGGATTTTCGGGTGCTGTAGATAAGTGGAGTTTTGCCATGAAAAAAACGGAATGGGACCAGATGAGCGGCGGTACAGGTCATGTAAATGCAACTTCGGCAGCAGGAGATTTTGGTCTCACGGTATTTTTTAGAGCAGAAGGTGATCTGAGAGTAAGGTTGGTGGAACCAAATTCACCGGCAAGGCAAGCCGGCATAGAAAGAAGCTGGCGTGTTACTTCCATAAATGGTAATACCAATATGACCACAACAAATTCAAGCTTTATTATTAATTCCATTCACAATTCCAGCAGCGGATCATTTGTATTTCAAAAACCCGGAGGCGCAGTTGTTACTGTTAATTTAACTGCAGCCACTTATGCCAAAAAGCCGGTTTACCTTGATTCAGTTTACCATATTAATGGAAAAACCATCGGTTATCTTGTATTTAATTCTTTCCTGGGCAGCATTAATAATATAAGTGCAGATTTTCAAAGGATATTCAGCCGTTTTGCCAGCGAGCAGGTTACTGATGTTGTTGTGGATCTTAGATACAATGGAGGCGGTTATGTAGTGCTTGCAGAGCAGCTTAGCAATTACCTGGTTAAATCTTCAGCAAACGGGAGTTTGATGATGACACAGATGTACAACAGCAAGAACAGCCAGCATAACCAGTCAACGAATTTTCGTAAAGCAGGTTCCCTAAATCTCGATGATGTTTATTTTATAGTAGGCCGGGGCACAGCTTCAGCAAGTGAATTGGTGATCAACAACCTAAAACCTTATATGGATGTTAAACTAATAGGTCCCAGTGCCACCCATGGCAAACCTGTAGGCTTCTTCCCTATCCCTGTTAGTGATTGGTATATATTTCCGGTTTCATTTAAAACAGTGAATAAGGATGGTCAAGGGAATTATTACAATGGCATACCGGTGAATGCACAGGTTGCCGATGGTTTGGATAAGGATTGGGGAGATGTGAATGAAGCCAGCCTGGCCAGCGCTATAAACAATATTACAACAGGTAATTATTTCGGATTTGCCCCAGACAACTACCGGGAAAGCCCTGCAGTTGATTCCGGTAATGAAAAACTGGATGCCCCTACATTAAAAATAACTATTGGCAGTAAGCGGTTTTAATAATATTTAAAGGGGATTTTTTTAGCGTGGATGAAAGGCACCTTTCATCCACGCTTATTTTTTGTTCAACTTTACCCTGGGATTTCGTGTCTCACGAACCAACCGGTTTCACTACCAAATTTTTGAAGATTTCCTTTCAAACACTAAAAGGTTTTGCTTTGCTGCAAAGGCTGGGCTGCAATCCTGATAGGATTGTGCGTTGGCTTGCATACTCGCCGTCGGGTTATGTCAATGAAGGTCCTGACCCCGGCTTATTGCTTTATCAGAGATTCGCCTGAGAAAGTAAGAAGCATATCCTCAACCACTTCGCTCATTTTCAGTAATTTTATTTGAATGAGCCCTAAACATCTAAACCGTCTAACTTTCTAAACCAACTAAACTTCGTAAACTTTTAAACTAATACGTACATGCCAAAACCATCACCCTCCACCTACCCTCCCTATTTTAAAAACTATGTTGACCAGGTACCCGAAGAAGACCTTAGCACTGCCTTCAGCAATCAATTGCCGGTGATCAGCAGCTTGCTCAATTCAATAACGGAGGAGAAGTCAATGTATGCTTACGATACTGGTAAATGGACATTAAAAGAATTGCTGCAGCATATGATCGATACAGAAAGGATATTCAATTACCGGGCATTATGTATTGCACGTAAGGAGACATCCTCTCTCCCCGGATTTGATGAAAATACGTATGCTGAAAACTCCAATGCCAATAGCAGGAGTTGGCAGACTATGGTTGATGAATTCTTAGCAGTAAGAAAGACAACAGAATTTTTGTATGAAAGTTTTAACCAGGAAGCTTTGGATGCATCCGGTATATCGAACAATAAACCTGTTACAGTGAACAGCCTGGGCTTTACTACGGTGGGGCATTTTTATCATCATAAGAAAGTGATAGAGGAAAGATATTTCTCTTGAGGAACTGATCGAGTAAAAAAGCAGTCAGACTGAGCTTGTCGAAGTCGGGTTATAATATAAAAATTTGGGACATCCCGCCTTCGACAAGCTCAGGCTGACACCCTGCAAGTTTGAGAGTGGGATAATTTAAAATGCCAAGTAAAAAGCCATCGTAACCGATGGCTTTTTACTTTATATAAATACTTCTACCTAAACTCCTAAACATCTAAACTCCTAATCTTCTGAACTCCAAACCACTTAGTTGGTCTTAACAGTAGCGCTTTGCGTGATCATATTATTCATCACTTTCACGGTTTCATCAATATAAATATCACCGCTGATCCTTTTAAGCCATGCTGTATTTTTCTCTATCTTTTCTTTTGCTGAGTTGATGGTTTGCATATCGGCTGCAATATTTTTTACGGTCATTTCCTTGTTCAGCTTGTATAGTTCATCCAACTCTTTTAGCTTGGCCTTAAATTGCTTCTGTTCTTCTTTGTATTTTGATAAGTTTAAAGAATATGCCTTATCACTGTATTGCTCCAACCAGCTAATGCTTTCTTTTATTTTATTAAATGTTGGGTTCCTGGCGATCTGGTTTCCGCTGTAGCTGATCACAACATCGTTGCTTATGGTGCTTGTCCATGGCTTATATTCAGCCTTGGTAATTTCATCCCATGGTAAAGCGGCTGTATTATCCTTCTCCCTGAATTTCAAATACTCCATCCTGTCAGGAATTACGATATCCGGTGTAACGCCCTTTAACTGGGTAGCGCCGCCATTCACCCGATAAAATTTCTGTAAGGTAAGTTTCACTGATCCCAGGTCTTCTGCATTTTTATTGCTGAATATGGCGTTCTCACTTTCAGGATTTAAAGGAAAACTGCGCTGTACCGTTCCTTTACCATAGGTAGAAGTACTGCCGAGAATAATACCACGTTTATAATCCTGTATCGCGGCTGCAAATATCTCAGATGCACTGGCGCTGAACTCATCAACCATTACAGTTAACGGGCCGGTGTATAGAACACTTTTATCTTTGTCTTTCCACTGGTAAGGCTTGTCCTCACGGCCTTTAACAACAACTACCGGACCGTCTTCTATGAATAAGCCCACCATTTTTACTACCTCTGGTAAAGAACCACCGCCATTACCACGCAGGTCCATAATAATACCCTGTACGTTCTCTGCTTTCAATTTCTCAATTTCACGGGCTACATCTTCAGAACACTTAGCGCCGTTGGGGTCAGCAAAATCAACATAGAACTCGGGTAAATAGATATAACCTACTTTATGCTCCCCATTGATAATGGCACTCTTGGCAAATGTATCATCCAGTTTTATTTCATCACGAAGGATAGGAATGACTAAAACAGATCCATCTAATCTCCTTACTGTCAAACGCACTTCAGATCCTTTTTTTGCTCCCCTGATTATTTTTACTGCATCTGTTACTGAATAACCGGTAACATCCACGGGCTCTTCTTTGCCCTGGGCTACTTTTATAATTTCATCTTCCACTTTCAGTTCGCCACTCTTCCACGCTGGTCCGCCTGAGATCAAAGAGCTGATCTTTATCTTCCCATCATCTTCTTTTAACTGGGCACCTATACCATAAAAACTTCCTTTAAGCGATTCGTCAAACGTACGCTTATCAACCGGTGCCATATAATTGGTATGTGGATCCATAGTGCCTGTGATTGCATTTACGAATGTGCTGAAATTCTCATCATTATTTTCACGGGTTATCTTAGTAGAAAAAAACCTGTCGATCTGTTTTCTTACCGCATCTCTTGATTCCCTTTCGAGCGTTGAATCTGCTTTATATTTAAAATCCGCCTTGCCTTTATTTTTTTCCCTGTCCTCAAGCATATTATTATACCTATCCAGTGCCAGGTATTTTAAACGCTTTCTCCAGATCTCTTTTCTTTCGGATTCCGTTTTGGGATTGTTTAATTTTTCCCTGTCGAGTAATACTGTTTCGTCCTTTGTATAATCAAAGTGCTTTGCGAGGATATCTGTAAAAAGTACAGATGTTTCTTTCAATCTTTTTATATACACTTCATTTATGTTGAAAAAAGATATCAGTTCTGCTCCGCGTATTTCATCATCGATCTTTGAATCGAATTTCCTGAAAGCATCAAGATCGCTTTGTAAAAAGATATTCTTATCATTATCCAGGTCCTCAATAAATTTTTTGAGAACGAGTTTTGAAAAATTATCATCGATAGGTTTAGGGCTATAATGTCCCTGTTCCAGTAATATGCCAACATTCCGGATGATCCTGGTGTATTTGGATTTTGGATTATCGTTGTCGCTTTTTCCCTGTGTTTGAAAGACAATAAAAAGGCTGGCCACTGTAAGTACCAGTATAACCGGAATAAATTTTTTACTCATCATAAATTTTGCAATTTGTTGCATAATGTAAAAATAAAGGAAAAACATAGTTTACATTACTCTAAACGTATGTTTTGCAATAATGTTTTGTTAAACCAGATTTATGGAAATCATTCAAGATGAGCGGCAAAAAAATTGGTAAAACCCAGTGTGCAGCAGGCCATACAGATTAAGCATATGGAAGAATTCTCCTTAATTGCAAACTGCCAACTGCACACTACTAAAGCCACTCACTTCATCATGATTAAGAGGTCAAAATCTATTCCAAAAAAATCTCCCCCGGCGAAATTCCGGGGGAGAGAACTTTAACAGGGTAATCGAGGGGGCTCGAACCCCCGACCCTCAGAATCACAATCTGATGCTCTAACCAACTGAGCTACGACTACCATTTTTTAACAGATGCCCACATCGTGGGCTTCTATCGGGCTGGCAAAAATAAAGAAAAAGCCCGCTCCTTCAAAATACATTTTGAACAGGCTTCTTTAATCGCTTACTTTGCAGCCCCATAAAGATTTTCAATGAATGCTATCCAATCTATTTTACCGGTCCTGTTATCCAGTTTTACAGGATGGCTGGTGATATGGATCTGCAGCAGGCTGATCTTTCATCCTAAAAAACCGGTACGTGTTGCGGGGTTTACATTACAGGGCATTGTTCCTGCAAATCAACAACTGCTGGCTGAAAAGATCGGCAGGCTTGTAAGTACTGAAATGTTCTCCTTTGCTGCATTGCAGGAAAAGATCACACACCCGGATAATTTTAATAAATTAAAACCCGAAATAGAAACACATATTGATAGTTTTTTACGGGTAAGGTTGAAAGACCATTTTCCCATGTTATCTATGATGATCGGTGACAAGACCATCAACCAGCTAAAAGCTGCTTTTTTGCTGGAACTGGAAACACTCTTTCCGGTCATTATGAAAAGTTATGTGTCACGACTTGAAAATGAGCTTGACCTGGAAAGCACAGTTACCCAAAAGATTGCCGGATTCTCAATCAGTAAAACAGAGGAACTGTTCAATAAATATGCAGCAAAACATTTACTGAAAATTCAGTTACTGGGTGCTTTGATCGGCCTGTTAGTGGGATTTATACATATTGTAATAAATATGCAACTTTATAATTAAACTTAGCGCCTTTCTATCTCTGTTATATACCACTCATCATCTTAAGGCCGGTAAATGTGGTTTTTTAGAAGGTACTTTGCCGATCAGAAATTTCTACCATATCAGAAAACAATTCAAAACAATAATGACAGATTCAATGAGATCTTTGCTTGGTTTAGTGCTTACAATGAGTGTGATGACGACCAAAGCCCAGATGCCTGCAGGGGCAAACCGTGGACAGGGAGGGGGACAAAATATGAACCTGGGCCATTTTTATGGCAAGGTGCTGGAATCAGTAGGCGGTAAGCCATTAGAGGCTGCATCGGTATTACTGGTTCAAAATAAAATGGATACGGCTACCAAAAAACGCAGGGATGTTGTTGTTGGCGGTATGCTCACTACTAAAAAAGGAGAATTCAGCATTGAGAATATCAATGTAATGGGGCAATATAAACTGCAGATCACAGCTATTGGTTTTAAGGCGTACGAAGCCAAAGTAGGTTTTCAATTAAATATGAATGCTGCAAAAGCCGGGGACATGAGCAGCATGCTTAGTGCTGTGGATAAGGACTTAGGCAATATTACCTTAAGTCCGGATGCCCAGATGCTGGAGAATGTAACAGTAAGTGGCAGCAAAGCTTTAATGACCATGAGCATCGACCGCAAGGTATTTAACGTGGAAAAGAACCTGACCAGTGTGGGTGGTACTGCAGTGGATGTTATGAAAAATGTTCCTTCTTTAAATGTGGATATTGATGGCAATGTGACCATGCGGAATGCATCGCCACAAATATTTATTGATGGCAGGCCTACTACGCTTACTTTAGAACAGATCCCGGCAGATGAAATTGCCAGCGTGGAGATCATCACCAACCCCTCGGCAAAATTTGATGCAAGCGGCGGCGGTGCAGGCATTTTAAATATTGTGATGAAGAAAAATAAAAAAGCCGGCTACAATGGAAATATCAATGCCAGTATTGATTCCAGGCTGCGCCCTGCTTTTGGTGGTGATATCAATGTAAAACAAAGTAAAATAAACATCTTTGCAAGAGGCCGGTTAAACTACCGTAAATCCATCAGTACAAACGTAAGTGACAGAACAGATTTTTTAAAAAACGATACTACTGCGATGTCTTTTCAAAACAACAAACCAATCAGCAGGGGTTATTTTGCTTTTTTAAGAGGCGGTTTTGACTATTTTATTGATAACAGGAATACCATAACTGTTGGTGGCATGTTTGTAAAGGGGCAATTTAAAAACTCAGATTACATCAATATTGAAAGAGATACTCTTTATCAGAATAACCTGCTGCTAACGGATCTGGGGATCAGAGATACCAGAACATCCTTTCAGTTCCGCAATGTTGGAGCTAGCATCAGTTTCAAACACAATTTTGCCAAACCAAGTAAAGAGTGGACGGTAGATGTAAACTACAACAACAGCAGAAATGAAAATGCTGGTGATTACCATACCCAATCTTTTTATACAAATAACACGGCTAAAACATCAGCAAGAGTTGAACGTACCGGTGGTGGCGGAACAACTAAATTTTTTACAGCCCAGACAGATTTTGTAAATCCGATATCAGAAAATATTAAGATGGAAATGGGCGTAAGGGCTGCTGTAAGAAATTATGAAAGCAGATTGTCAAACTATGTATTGGACAGTGGAAAATATAAGCTGGTTCCCGGTTTCAGCAATGATTATAAATTTAATGACCAGGTTTATGCTGCTTATGTAACTTTTAGTCAAAAAATTAAAAGCTTTACTTACCAGCTTGGATTACGGGCAGAAAGTTCCAGTTATACAGGAACCCTTATCAGCACCAATAAACAATTTAAAAATAACTACCCATTCAGCCTTTTTCCAAGTGTGTTTCTTACCTACAAGCTGAATGATAAGTCAGACATACAGTTAAATTATTCACGCAAAGTAAACAGGCCCAATTTTTTTCAGTTACTCCCTAACTACGATATCTCCGATCCTTTAAATTTATCAATTGGAAATCCAAATCTGATACCTGAGTTTACCAATCTGGCAGAAATATCTTACCAGAACCAGGTAAGTAAAAAAACAAGTTTTCTGGCTACTGTATATTTTAAAAATACCAACAACTTAATTACGAATTATCAATTCAGGGATAAAAATCCTGATACAGCAACCAATTACGCAAAGCCGGATACAGTGCTTATCACTACTTATGCCAATGCCAACACCAGTTATAATGTGGGTTTGGAACTAACAACTAGAACCAAATTAACCAAGTGGTGGGATTTCAACGTAAATATAAATTTATATAACTCTACCTTAAAAGCCGGTGCACTGGCAGGCGGTGCCAATAATTCGCAATTCAGCATGTTTGGAAAAATTAATAACTCATTTACATTGCCCAAGAATTTTTCTATCCAGTTAAGCGGCGATTACCAGGCCAGAACAATTTTACCTCCTAACAGCAGGGGCAGTGGCGGTGGTGGTATGATGATGTTTGGCGGCCCCCAGGTTGGTGCACAGGGTTACATAAAACCAAATTATGGTGTTGATATAGCCATTAAAAAAGATTTTATGAAGAACAAAGCTGCATCTTTAACCCTGCAGATGAATGATATCTTCAGAACCAAATTATATGCTACCCATTCCGAATCTCAATATTTTGTACAGGATAATTCACGTCGTAGAGATCCCCAGGTTTTACGCCTGAACTTCAATTACCGTTTTGGCAAACTGGATGTATCGCTGTTTAAAAAGAAAAGCATGAAAGGTGAAATGGACAGTATGCAGAATGCTTCTCAGGGTATGGGTAATTAATAGCCGGTCATAAATCATTAAAAGCCACTTTACCGTGGCTTTTTTAATTGGGAAGTTTATGCGCAGGACCCGGGGGGTGTAGCATTAATAATTTTACAGGCATCTTTTAACTTTTTAGCATTATTTTGCCAAAGCAAAAACTAATTATGAATAAAATCAATTTCAAACAGGTATTACCTCATCTTGTTGCTGTAATCATCTTCTTAATCCTGTCGATCATTTTAAATAAACCCGCCCTGGAAGGTAAGGTTGTGCAGCAAACGGATGTTATTCAATGGAGGGCGATGGCCCAGCAGTCATTTGAGTTTAAAGAGAAATACGGACATTTTCCAAAATGGACCAATAGTATGATGGGTGGAATGCCTACTTACCAGATCGC
>JBKJMZ010000055.1:0-15217 GCA_046596255.1 Ferruginibacter sp.
TAAGTATATCTATTTTTTAAAAAATGCCCATAAATCAACTCTTTCAGCAGACTCAATTACAATATTTCAAAGAGCAAAATTCTATCAATTGAATTTGTTCGACTTATAACGCAACGCCAATGATTTTGTATATATCCTTAAATGTAGCGACGACAGTTACTATACAGGTGTAACAAATAATATTGAAAGCCGCTTGGCAGATCATAATAGTGATGATTCTAACGAATCTTATACATCGAAAAGAAGACCCGTGCAATTAGTATATAGCCAGCAATTCAATGATATTAAACAGGCAATTGAATTAGAAAAACAAATTAAAGGTTGGACCAGAAGGAAGAAAGAAGCATTAATAAATGAAGATTGGGAAAAGTTAAAACGCTTATCAAAGAATTATACTGATTTTGGAAAGAGTGGTATTGTTTAAACCCGGGTTCGACAGGCTCACCCTGACATTCTTATTAAACTCAGTCTGTTGTCATTTTTAAAGAGCATAAAATAGTTTTTTATCAGTGACTCAGGCTTACAGCACAGTAGTAAAGCGGTAACTAAAACAGATGTACACACAACAACATAAAAGCGGGTTATCAAACTGCTTTTGTGTACCTTGTAAGTAGCTCTTTACAACAAGAATATAATAATACCGCTGTATAAGATAGTATAGCGATTATGAGAAAAAAGTAAAACTGAAAATGAAATCATCATCAAACAATAAAAAGAAGCCGCCTGCAAAGAAAGCAGTTGTGGAACCTGAAATACTGGAACCTGAAACAAAAACAGAGCTTATTAAATCGGCCAACCTGTTTCCGGTGGTGGGCATTGGCGCTTCGGCTGGTGGATTGGATGCGTTTAAAAAATTGCTGAAAGCTATTCCAGAAGATTCGGGGATCGCCTTTGTGCTGGTGCAGCATTTAGATCCCAAACACGAAAGCTTGCTGCCCGAAATACTGCAAAAAGTTACCAAAATACCGGTAATAGAAATAACAGATGATATAAAAGTACACCCCGATCATATTTACGTTATTCCAAGCAATAAAATGATGGTGGCTACAGATGGTGTTTTATTACTTGCCCCCAGGCCTGTAAAAAGTAATACTGAACGCAATCTCCCAATTGATCTTTTTTTTAAATCGCTGGCCGAAGTACACCAGGAGCATGCAATAGGCGTGGTATTATCCGGCACCGCATCGGATGGCACACAAGGATTAAAAGCCATTAAAGACCATGGCGGTATTACGTTTGCGCAGGACGAAGCATCGGCAGAATATGAAGGTATGCCCCATAGTGCGGCACAGGCCGGCGTGGTTGACTTTATTCTTCCACCGGGAGAAATACCAAAAAAAATATTGCAAATACTCAATAAAACAGTATTACTGAGTGATGAAGAATTGCAAAATATTCCCAAGCAGGATGAAGATATTTTTAAACAAATACTTTCGCTGCTACGCATTCGCAAGGGGGTAGATTTTACCTATTACAAACAAACTACCGTACGCCGCAGGATACTCCGCAGGATGGTAGTAAACAAAAACGAAGAAACAGGCGACTATCTTAAATTTTTAAGAGGCAATAACCCCGAGCAGGATCTTTTATACCAGGATATGCTGATACCGGTAACATCTTTTTTCAGAGATAAAAAAGTATTTGAGGATTTATGTAACAATGTTTTTCCGGTAATTTTAAAAAATAAAATACCTGGCGAAATAACAAGGATATGGGTGGCAGGCTGCAGCACCGGCCAGGAAGTTTACTCCTTTGCGATATGCTTTAAAGAATTTTTAGGCGATAACCATGAAAGAATACAAATTTTTGGCACCGACCTTAGCGAACCTGCCATTACAAAAGCCCGTACGGGCCTTTATGAAAAAAGCGAAATAGATACGGTATCGCCGGAGCGCCTGAAAGAATATTTTACAAAAAGCAATGGTGGGTACCAGGTAAATAAAATTATAAGGGATATGTGTGTGTTTGCACACCACAATTTTTTAAAAGACCCGCCCTTTGGCAAGATGGATGTAATAAGCTGCCGCAATGTGCTTATTTATATGGAGCCCTACCTGCAAAAAAAAGCATTAACCACTTTTCATTATGCACTGAACCCTAAAGGGTTTTTATTGCTTGGCAAATCAGAAACTATTGGCGGCGTAGACCTTTTTACTGCTGTAGAAAAAAACGATAAACTATACACCCGTAAAGATGTGGCCGGCAGGTTTATACAGGTAGCCAGCCAGCGAAGTGAACAAATTTTAAACCGCATACCTGACATTTCCAAAAGCGAAAGCCTCCGCACCGACTTTCAAAAAACAGCCGATGATATTTTGCTTACTAAATACACCCCGGCCGGTGTGGTGGTAAATGAGGCCATGGATATTGTACATTTTAGAGGCAACACTGCAAAATATCTGGAGCAGGCACCCGGCAAACCCAGCCATAATTTATTGATGATGGCAAAAAGTGGTTTGGGCTTTGAGTTGCGCAATATTTTGCACAAAGCAAAAACGGATAATGTACCGGTTGTAAAAGAAAATATTCCAATGAGTGACAATGGCAGCCTGCGCAATATTTCTATCGAAGCTGTTCCACTGCCCAATACGCTGGAACCTTATTACCTGGTACTCTTTCACGAAAATAATTTAAATGATACCGATGGATCGGCAATAAGCAACAGGAAAAAAGTTTCGGCTAAAACAAAAAAAGAAGAAAAGGATATACAGATAAAACTGCTGGAGCAGGAACTGGCACAAGCCCGTGAAGATATGCGGAGCATTACCGAAGACCAGGAAGCCAGCAACGAAGAACTGCAAAGTGCCAATGAGGAACTGCTTAGCGGCAGCGAAGAATTGCAAAGCCTGAACGAGGAACTGGAAACCAGCAAGGAAGAATTACAAAGCACCAACGAAGAATTAACGGTTTTAAACTATGAATTAATAAACCTGAATGAGCAGATAACAGATGCAAGAAATTATTCCGAAAGTATAGTAAGCACCCTTTACCAACCGCTGCTGGTGCTTGATAAAAACCTGCGGGTAAAAACGGCCAACAACTCTTTTTATAAAACATTTAAAGTAAACGAACAGGAAACAGAAGGGGTGTTGATTTACGACCTGGGCAACCGGCAATGGAACATACCTGAACTAAGGACTTTACTGGAAGAAATTTTGCCGCAAAAAAAACAAGTCACCGATTTTGAAGTAACGCATAACTTTTTATCAATTGGCGAACGGATAATTTTATTAAGTGCCCTGGAACTAACAAGAGAAAAAAAGGAACAAAAACTAATATTGCTCTCTATTGAAGATATAACAGAGAAAAAGAAAGCCGAAAATAATTTGAGAGCAAGTGAGCAACGTTTTCGCAGTTTGGTAGAACAGGCAACTCACCCAATATGTATTTTAAAAGGAGAAATTATGATACTGGATGTTGCCAATGAGGCATTGCTTAAAATATGGGGAGTGCAGGAAGAAGCGCTGGGCAAACCATTCTTAGAAATACTACCTGAAATGAAAGACCAGCCATTTACCGGATGGTTACTGGATGTTTATCATACTGGTGTTCCCCATTTTGGAAATGAAGAACCTGCTTATCTTAACCGGAAGGATGGAACGGTATCCACTATTTACTTCAACTTTTCTTATCAGCCATTTAAGGAAGATGACGGCACTATTACAGGAGTAATGGTTGTAGCTTCCGATGTTACAGAACAGGTGCTTGCCCGCAAAAAAATCGAAGAAAGCGAAGCATTTACCCGCAGTATACTGGAAAATAGTCCTGATTGCGTGAAACTGATCGATATCGGGGGCCGCATTCAATTTATGAATATCAACGGACTCTGTATATTGGAAATTGAAGATTTCAGCAGCATAAAAAATCAGCCCTGGACCGACCTGTGGGGTATTGATGCAAAGCCATTGGTTTTAGATGCAATTGATAAAGCCCTGCAAGGCAAAACAGCACAGTTCCAGGCATTTTGCCCTACAGCAAAGGGAACCCCCAAGTGGTGGGATGTAATGGTATCACCGGTGGTGCAGCCTAATACCAATGTGGTTACCAATATTATATCAGTATCGAGAGATGTAACTAGCCAAAGGGAATTTCAGTCGCTCCTGGAATATCAAAAAGCCCTGCTGGAAGCACATAATGAAGCAAGTTTAGATGGCATTTTACTGGTAGATGCCAAAGGAAAAATTCTTAGCTATAATCATAAGTTTATAGAAATATGGGATATGCCGCAGCATATTGTGGATGCCAAAGATGATGAAGCTGCTCTTAGCTTTGCCGTGCAACAATTGAAACATCCGGAACAGTTTATAGAAAAAGTAAAATGGCTTTATGAGCATCCTACGGAAATAAGTGCGGATGAACTTGAATTTTTAGATGGTAAAATAATACAGCGGCATGGTTACCCGGTTATTGCCGCAGATGGTAGCTATTACGCCTGGTCATGGACTTTCAGGGATATTACCGAATCAAAGAGAGCAGAATTTGCATTGCGTCAAAGTGAAGAAAACTTTCGTCAGCTTGCTGAAAAGATGCCTCAAAAAATAAGTACTGCTGACGAAACGGGTATCGTAAATTATTACAGTAAAAACTGGACGGATTATACAGGCATTTCGAGAGAAGAATTATATAATGATGGTTGGAAAACATTAATGCATCCGGACGAAATAGAATCAATTAATAACAAGTGGCAACATTCGGTAGAAACGGGTGATGATTTTGAAACGGAATTGAGGATACGCAATAAAGCCGGTGAATATGAATGGCACCTGAGCCGTGCCGCTGCCGTAAAAGATGAGCATGGTAAAATAATGAAGTGGCTGGGGAGCATGACGGAAATACAAAGAATAAAAGAAGAAGAGCAGCGTAAAGATGATTTCCTTAAAATGGTTAGCCATGAACTGAAAACCCCCGTTACTTCTGTAAAAGGATATGTACAGTTATTGCTGCATATTTCAAAGGAGCAAGAGGCAACTCCTTCTGCATTTTTGGAAACGCCTTTGCTTCGTATAGATAACCAGGTGGGACGGCTGGCCAGGCTTATTTCCGAAATGCTTGATCTCTCCAGGCTCAATACAGGTAAACTGGAAATGGAAAACGAAATATTCAACCTGGATGAACTTATTATAGAAACTGTGCAGGATATCAATTTTACCAACAATACCCATATTATTGATTTTACAGAGAAATATACTGCACCCGTATTTGGAGACAGGAACAGGCTAGGGCAGGTGATCATAAATCTTTTAAATAATGCCATTAAATATTCGCCCGAAAAGGAGCTGATCCAGATCACTATGTATCCCTCCGGGAAAAAGAACGTCGCTATAAAAATAACGGATCACGGCATTGGAATTGATAAAGTAGACCAGCAAAGAATATTTGAACGGTTTTACAGGGCCGGGGGCGAAAGTGAAAAAAATTATGCAGGATTTGGTATTGGCCTGTTCATTGCTGCAGAGATCATTGAAAGGCATGGAGGTAAAATATCTGTGAAAAGTAAAAAGAATAAGGGGTCTTCGTTTACATTTACTTTACCGCTGGCATCAGCAACTCAACAAGGAAATATATGACGATTACGAAGCTTAATAAAAACATATTGGTAGTAGATGATGACATGGATATTGCAGGCATGCTTAAAATGCTGCTGGAATATAAGGGCTATGATGTGTTCATTGTTTACAGGGCCGACAAAGTGATAGAAGCACTTGGCCAAAATACAATAGCGCTTATCCTTTTAGATATGCTTATAGCAGGTTCAAATGGCACCGAGGTTTGCAGGGAATTGAGGGCCAATAAATATTACAGTCATATCCCTTTAATAATGATATCAGCTTTACCTAATGCAAAGGCTGATTGCCTGGAGGCTGGTGCGGATGCATTCATTCCAAAACCTTTTGAGATGGAAACAATATTGAGCAAGGTTCATCAACTTATAAATGCTGAACAAAAAGTTGATGGTATAAAAATATAAAGTGGGTGCCTTGGTTCGTGGCACACGAAACCAATAAATCTGTTACTCTATAATTATTACACTTGGTGCCGGCGGACAATCAGTAACGATAACAGCTTTGCATGTCCTGGTAATTGTTCGCCTTGGGCCGATGCTGAAAATTTTGCAGCACTTGTTGAACAGTTGCCCTAACATAAACTTTTGAAAGATTTTTCCGATAAAAAATACGGAAATTACTACAGCAATATTCATGGCATTATTGAGCATTGCCATTACCACCTGGGACAGATCGTGATCATTAAAAACTACTTTTGCCCAAAATTCAGCCAAAGACAATATGATTTTGCTTTTAGAAGAATAGTCGTTCCACTGTCCAATATAAAGCAATGGCTGCAATGATGATCGATAATGGGATCACTATAAGCTTGCGATAATATGTTTTTTTGCTAAACGGCAGTGCCAATAAAAGGAAGGCAGCTATAATAACTGTAACCTGCCCAAGTTCAACACCAATATTGAACATCAGTAAAGAACTTAAGTAAGCATTTTTAGGCAGGCCGAGCTCAGTTAATACACTGGCAAAGCCCATTCCATGTATCAAACCAAATAAAAATACAATACCGATACGCCCGGTGTTTAATTTGGTGGATAAAATATTTTCCAGAGCCACATACATAATAGATAAGGCAATTATCGGTTCAACAATATTTGCGGGAGGTTTAATTACACCATACATAGCCAGGCCAAGGGTTATCGTGTGCGCTACCGTAAAAGCCGTTGCCTGCCATAAAATGGGTTTTAATTTGGGGTTGAGTAAAAACAGGCTTAACACAAACAGAATATGATCTAAGCCCAGCGGTATAATATGTGTAAAACCTAATTGTAAATAAAGTGTTGCAACTTCTGACTTGCTCAGTTTTGCTAATGAGCCATCATCATGCGCAAACAATTGCAGGCTGAGCAGGAACAACAATAGCATAATGCCAATGCTCCTGTAATGATATTTATTATTAGTACTGATCATCAAATTATGACTCTTAAATTTTAAGTGTGTCAGCCTGCCTGTCCCGACCTGTGCCAATTTTGTCGGCATTATTTCGGGAAGCCTGTCGAAGGCGGAATTTTTAGAGTAACCCGGTTCTACAGGCTCACCCTGACATTTTTATTAAACTCAGTCTGTTGTCATTTTTAAAGAGCATAAAATAGTTTTTTAGGAGTGCCTCAGATTTACAGCTTTTTATATCATGTTCCATTTAAAAGAATACCGCCAGTTTAACCCTTGCAAAGAAAGGTGTTCCGGGGGTATAATGCAATTCTGTTACCGGCGCCGCTTCATTCATCAATCTTGATTCGGTAGCAAATTGTGCCTCGTTCCATTTAATATTAAAGATGTTCTCAACAGCAAGTCCTATCTCGTATTTGGGTTTAGTGTAGTTTACGGAAGCATCCATTAAAAAATAACCTTTGGCTTCAATGGAATTATCGGCATTGGCCGGCCTGTCTTTTATATACCGGTAACTCAGGCTACCATTAAAACCCTGCTGTGCTTTATAATAAACACCGCCAATGCTCGTAAATGTGGGCGCCAAAGGAATATAATTGTTACCCTTGGGCTCGCCAATAGCACGGGGTTTTGTAAGATTGAAGTTTGCATTGGCAAAAAGGTTCTTTGTAAACTGGTAACGTGTGGTTATATCAAAACCCTGTCTGCGGCTTTTACCACTGGGTTCAATAATACCAGCATCTCCTACATACACAAATTCCTGGTCAAGGTAGAGATACCATGCAGCAATATTGATCAGGATATTTTCCGTTGGTTTTAATAACACACCGATATCAGTTCCATAAGCCGCCGGTAAAATTGACCGTCCTCCATTTTCTACAACCACCCGGGTATCATTGCTATGAAAACCTTTGCCTGCTTTTACAAACAACTGCAGTTTTGAATTCATCGTGTACTGTATATTCAGTTTAGGGCTTACAATACTCTTTTGTTGAGATGGCTGTTGTGCAGTATTCAGTTTATCACGATAATCAAAATTAAAATGATCCAGGCGAACCCCTGCATCTACAAACCATTTTCCTGAATTCAACGCTTGCTGTATAAAAGCATAAGCATTGGCTTCCTTAATATCGCCGAGCTTGATATCATTTAAGAATTTTCGGCTTACCACGTTGGAAAGACGGCTGTCGCTGGTTGCATCATAACGAAACCCTGCGCCATAACTTGAGTGCAGCACGCTATTTTCAAAATAATATTTTTGATTGAATGTAGTAGCGTAACCAACTATATCACGGCTTTCGGCCTGTTGTATACCGTCCCCATTCACGGGGTTATTCAAATAAAAAGTAAAGTTTGAAAACAGGTTGAATGTATAGCGGCTGTAAAATGCCTGGTTCTCCCAGGTAGTTCCATTTTTAAAGCGGCTGCTGATAATGATATTGGCATTATGCCTTTGGGTATTGCCCCCTTCTGTTGGATCAATGCTTCCAAACCTGCTGATCATGCCGCCCTGCACAGCCCTATCAGGAATCTGGCCACTGGCATCCCACTCACTTGCAAAGGAAGAAAGGGTAGCAGTAAGGCTTGTATTATCGGTAATGGCAAGATTGTATTTACCGAAAATATTAAAACGCTTAAAATTTTGTTTGCTGATGGTTGGGCCATCAGTATAATTAAAGTCGGCAGCGATATAGGCACTCTGTTTATCTTTATTTTTTTTGAACAGGTCGATCATCGCCAGTGTGCGCAAAGAATTGAACCTACCGGCTTCAACCTGTACCAGGCTTTTGGCAATATTCTTAAAACTGGAAAAGGATACATAACCTGCTGTATTAAAATTTCCCTGTTGTGTGTAGTAAGGCCCTGCGCCAAAATCAATATTGTTAATCGTTTCAGGGATGATGAAATGCGCATCTGCATAACCCTGTCCGTGCGCATGGCTCACCATATTCACTGGCATGCCATCCATACTTACCTGCACATCGGTGCCATGATCCACATCAAAGCCGCGTAAAAATATCTGCTCGGCCTTGCCGCCACCGGCATGTTGTGCAATAAAAAGACCGGGCACCAGCCTCAATAATTCCTGCGTATTCTTTACGGGTTTAAGATCGAGGTCGATTTTACTGAGCGTACTAAATGTTGATGCCCTGTTCCTTTCCAGTAAAATATCCTTTAAGCGGATGATATCCGGTTGGAGGGAAATAATAGTATTGCTGTTCTTTGCAAGCTGTATGGTGCTGGCTTTATAGCCAATAAAGGAAAGCTGGATATTACCTGCCGATCGTAAACTAAAGTTGCCGTTCAGATCGGTTGATGTTTTG
Source organism: Ferruginibacter sp. (assembly GCA_046596255.1). Classification (GTDB taxonomy): domain Bacteria; phylum Bacteroidota; class Bacteroidia; order Chitinophagales; family Chitinophagaceae; genus Ferruginibacter. The sequence continues at coordinate 9,275 of JBKJMZ010000055.1, forward strand.
AGTGAAGGCAGATCAATATCTATTATGGACACTGATTGCAGGGGCTGCCTGCTGATGGCATCAACCACCTGGCCCCGTATAATATTTTGTGCATGTATGTTGATTGTAAAGCCCTGTATAAACACAATACATAAGCATAACAATATCCTGTACCTGGAATTCATAAACTGAGTTTAAGTGTAATAAAGAAAAGAGATGTTTTTAACAGAAAGTCTGCATTTTATATTGGCATTTATACAATTATAAAAGCCATACTTCCCTATTAAATTTAGATCGATATTACTCAGGAGCGGGGAGGAGGATAGTGTGTAAACAGGTAAATGTAAGCAAGGTCTGAAGCTACGGATACGGAATTGATCTTTGATAACGATAAAAGCTGTCCACTGTCATCTGCCAACTGTTTGAAATGGTCGTTTGCTGTGTTATCCTTTTTTGCAGCAGGAATTTCTTTTTGCGATGCTTCCTTTTTTGCATTGTCCACTATTTCTTTATGAATATGCATTTTCCCGTCCTCCAAATGCACGGTAGCCATATGTTGGGTGTAAAAGAAGATATGGCCTATAAAGTCACTTACATAAGGCAGTGCAGGTTTAACCATCACCACCGTGTAGCTAAAAAGTACAATATGTAAGATCAGTCTTTTCATTTTTTTAGCCTATGCCGGCCTCGTTGAAAATGTAAACCAGGAACTATTTTACCTGGCTTACATGTACTTTACCGGGGTTCTATTGGGGGATAAATATCGAAATATGCTTTGTATTAATTTTATCGTTTAATAATTACTTTGTATTAATTGTTGCAGCTCTCTGAAGCAATTCCGGGTTTTTACTGCCGGTGCTTAAGGCTGCTTTTAAATATTCTTTTGCTTTTACATGATCAGCCTGGTTATAAGCTATCCAGGCCATTTCATTATTCACATCAATATTTTTAGGACGGATAGTGTATTCCATAACTGCATATTTCTTTGCACTGTCCCATTGATTGGCTTTAATAAAACTCCTGGCAAGTTCCAAAGAAACTGAATGATGACCTGAGTTGGCATCAGCTATCAATGCTGTTTGCACAGCGGCATAGGTATCCATTGCTTTTTTGGTATCGCCCATAGTTGCATACACATCAGCTTTTTGTTCATCAAAAGACGGCTGAGGCATAATAGCATTGGCAGAATCCAATAAAGCCAGTGCTCTTGAATAATTTTTCTTTTTGGTTTCTACTTTAGCAAGACCTGCCATACTAAGGGCATAGCTTGGGCGCATGGCCAGGTTCTCTGCATAAGCCATTTCGGCAGCTGCCCAGTTACCAGTATTGTAATACAGGTCACCAAGTACATTTCTGCTCCAGCATTGTGGTTCACTGCCGGGCAAGCCAGCCTGCACGGCTAATTTCATAGCTTCAATAGCGCCGGTATAATCACCGTATATCTCCCGCAGATAACTTGCTCTTGAATATGCTTCCAACGAAGGTTTTATTGCCTGCATTTTATCCGACATAGCAACAGCTTCTGCATAATTACCCAGTTCCACATTTGCATCTACAAGCATACCGTACACATATGCATTATTCGGATTGATGTTCTTTGCTTCTTCCGCTATCTTCTTTGCATCAGCAAACTGGTGCTGGCTCATTCTTAAAGAAGCTTTGTAAACATTCGCTTCAAAATTTTTAGCATCAATGCTTAATACGCCATTCAATATTTTTTCAATGGCCGGATAGTAGTAATGATGCTCGCCTGTTATCCTTTGCTCGGCAATAAAAATGGTTGCCAACTGCAGGCGTGTTTTTAAATCATCAGGGTTGGAAGCAAGTTTTGCTTTGAGCTCATCAGTTTTCTCTTTTGTTTTTATCCATTCGGCCGCATTGGCCAGTACACCCTGTCTTTCTATAAGATCAGGTATTTCCATGGGATTCTGTTCGCTAACGTATGCTTTTAGTTTGGCTTCGCTGTTATTACAGCTATTCAACGTTGTTAAAGAAGCAAAAACTAAAAAAGCAGCGAAAAATGGTAGGAGGGTTAAAGTCTTTTTCATTTTAAGTTGTTTAAGTATAGATACGAAAAAAGGAGAACCGTAGTTCTCTTTTTTTAACAAATAGTATTTTTAACTCATCCAAAGCCTCTCAGATCAAATCCTCCAGGCGAGGCTATCTTAAAACCAATGAACCGGATAATAGCCGGGAAGGCAGTAAGACGCAAAGTTTTGATTTACAACTTACGTTTTTTTTCGCCTTCCCGGCTTCCCGGCAAAATTTGACTTTTGAGACAGCCTCCTTTAAGGGGAGTTTTATTTTACAATGACAATAGTTTTCTTTAATTGGTCTTTATAATACCGAGTGTAGCCGATTTTACACCATCAACATACATCCTGGCATAATAAGCCCCTGCTGATAAGTTTGGCTTGCTCCATTGTACATAATAATCGCCTTTAGTGCGGCTTCCTTCATTAATGGTTGCAATTCTCCTGCCTGCTGCATCAATAATATCAATTCTTATGCTGGCGGCATCCTTGCTTAATATATAATGAAAAGTTGTAGCCGATCTAAACGGACTTGGAAAAGCTATCAAAGAGAATGGCGCAACGCCTAAACCCAGGTTGGTTACATTGCTTTTTGGCCCAACATAACTGGCTCCTGTAAAACCTCTCCATGGTGTTTGCACAAAAGGGAATGCAGTTTTAAATGTAGTATCGTTTTTACCTACACCTTCTTTAAAAGTTATAGTATTAACCAATTGAGGAGTAACAGGGCTTCCTCCCGGAACAAAATCATCGTACCACAGGCCAATGGCAGCCAAAGCAATACCACCTACTGCCTGCAGTTCAATAGTAGTTACATCATCTTCCAGCCTTCTACCATTTGGAAAACCATCCATATTTGGAATAAACTGCAAAGCGGCAGAACCATTAAACCTTGGATCAGTAAGGCCCAGTACTGCGGCCTGGATAATACCTAATGGGCTAAAATCAGCACTGTTACGGGGTGTAACCGGTACGGCCATATTCAATCTTAAATAATCACCTAATGTTGGTAAAAAATTATTGATAAATGGCTTACCCGCTGCTAAAGGATTGCCTCCTTTGCCTGTAGCCAGTTGATAAGGGCGCAGGTTAGGTACACCGGTGTAAAATATCGGTAAAATATCTACGGCACGTGGACTCATATTATCAGGTAAAAGAATGGTACCAAAAATCGCATCATCCAAAGCGGTACCTGCAACAGCAGGCGAACCTTTTAAAGGAAATAAACCTGGTTTACCATTCCTGAAATCGAAAGCACCTAATGAAGCCTTTTGAATTCTTAATTTGGCAAGTCCGGGAACGGCGCCACCAAATTGTGAATCATCCATGTACAAAGCCAACTCAGGATTTTTAAAATAAGGAATAAACTGTCCATCACCGGATGGGGAAGTAGCATTCCATTTATCCTTATCACCAATGGCAATTACAACTTCATTGGTTAAAGGCATTCCCAGTCTTGAAACCTGTATCCATGCACCTGATACTGCAGACTTGCTGCCATCAGTACTTAAGGTAGTAATAGCAGGCCTGCTGGCATTGGCATAAACACCTATCACAAAATCAGCATCTAAAATACTTGTAGCCTGTGCGGTTGTTTTACCAGTTTTTTGTAATGTAGAAATAGGAACTTCAATAGCAATGGTATGGCAATTGAACTTAGCCAATCCATCTCTGGCTCCTACAGTTCTAAAACCACCGGCATCAAAGGCACCTCCAAGGTCAACAAAGAAAGGATCATCTATTGGCCCGCAAAAAACTTTTTCACCGCTTGATGCTGTTGCAATGGCAGCAGTCATCAGGGCATTGTAATCTGTGGCACCTAACCCAACAGTTGCATTTTCAATTGACCGTGGACCGATATTTGGAGGAGGCACTTTGCCATTGGTTACAATAGCTGTAAAGTTTGTACCACCGTTAATACTTCTTTCGCAGGTATAGGTTGTTTTTAGGTTTTGCTTACCCAGGCGGATGTTGAAAAAAGTAGATCCATCTTCATTAACCTGTGTAAAAGTAAAACGGTAGATAATATCATCACCCGTTGTAGCCGTGTTGTTATCAATGCGTATCTCGTAACGTATATTTTCACCAAACGTGTACCAGTTAGGGCCCCCGGCGGGATGCTCAAAAGGTATGTAATTGGCAATTAAAATGATCTTATTACTATCGGCCGGACTACGGAAGGCATACACGTCGGTATTATCAGCCAGCGGATCGTTGCTGATCAATGGTGCTTCCCTGTGGCTTGATGCTGCTGCATTTATTACAAATGCTGTTGTGCAGATGAGCAGGGCAGTTATAATTTTTAAATATTGTTTCATATTATTTTGTATTTATAATGATTTAATGTTGTCGGTTAGAACCTTGCTTTTAATGTATAATCGAATCCTCTCCATGGTGTTTGTACATAAGGGAACACAGGTTTAAATGTGGTATCATTTTTTGTTGGGCCTGCAGAAAAACTCAGTACATTAACCAGGTTGTTTGTAACCGGGCTGCTGCCATCCATTTTATAATCATCATACCATAAACCAATAGCCGCCAGCACAACACCCCCTACTGCCTGTAATTCAATGGTAGTTACATCATCTTCCAGCCTTCTGCCGTTTGGAAATCCATCCATATTTGGAATAAACTGTATGGCAGTACTGGCATTGTATGCCGGATCGGTAAGTCCAAGTACTGCAGCATTCACAAGCCCAAGGCTGCTGAACTTTGGATCGTTACGGGGAGTAGGAGGTACGGCCATATTCAGTCGTAACATATCTCCCAGTGTGGGTAAAAAATTATTTACAAAAGGTTTACCAGCAGATAATGGCCCGCCGGTTTTTCCGGTAGCTAACTGGTAAGGTGCCAGGTTAGGGACACCGGTATAAAATATCGGTAAAATATCAACTGCTCTCGGACTTTTGTTATCTGGCAATAATATGGTTCCAAAAATAGCATCATCCAATGCGGTACCTCTTACAGCTGCAGAACCTTTTAAAGAAAATAGACCGGCTTTACCATTCCTAAAATCGTAGGCTCCCAATGAATGATTTTGTATCCTTAAAGCATTTAATGAAGGAACGGCTCCACCAAATTGTGTATCATCCATATACAAAGCCAGTTCAGGATTTGAGAAATAAGAAGCAAACTGGAGGTCATTGTTGGGCATAGTTGCATTCCATTTATCTTTCATTGCTAATGGAATAATTGCTTCATTGGTAAGCGGCATTCCCAGCCGGGAAACCTGAACCCACGGGCCTGAATAACCAATATTACCCCCTGTTGTGATTGTTTTTATTTGCTGCCTGCTGGCACTTGCCCAAACACCAATTACATAATCTCCATCTAAAATACTCGTTGCCGCCGAAACAGGCTTACCATCTTTCTGCAACAGATTAATAGGAATTTTTAAGGCTATACTATGTACATTAAATCTTGCTGCGGCATCTTTTGTTGGATTGGTTGTATTGCCCTCCGGGCGAAAATTACCTACATCAAATGCACCGGCAAGATCCACAAAGAAAGGATCATCAACTGGGCCGCAAAAAACTTTTTCTCCAGCAGCAGTTGTAGCAATAGCTCCTGTCATTAAAGTATTGTAATTAGTTCCCAGTCCTACCGGTGAACTTTCAATGGAACGTGGGCCAATATTGGGCGGCGGAACAATTCCGTTTGTAACGATCGTGGTAAATGCTCCACCATTCACACTCTTCTCACAGGTATAAGTTGTTTTTAAGTTCTGCTTGGCAAGGCGGATATTAAAAAAAGTAGTGGGATCCTGGTTTACCTGGCTAAAAGTAAATCGGTACAGGATATCATCTGTTGTTGTCGAAGTTTTGTTTTTAATATGTATCTCGTACCTGATATTGGTACCAAAAGTATAATAGTTTGGTCCTCCTTCAGGTAATACAAAAGGTATGTAATTGGCAATGATGGTGATCCCAAC
>JBKJMZ010000058.1:0-40308 GCA_046596255.1 Ferruginibacter sp.
TATTATATTTTCACTAAAGATAACCGAGTTTCACTAAGAGTTTCACTAAAACTTCAAATAGTATCAAAATCATCTTAAAATAAGGAATAGTAAAATGCTAATATTCACCTGTTTATAGTATAGCTTTGGGGTAATGCACAAGATGGCTAAAAAAGGTTACTGTACTTCCCCTACAGCGTAAAGCCTCCGTTCAACAACGGAGGCTTTTTTATTTGCGTATTGAGCTGAAAATTGAACATTGAAATTTCTTCTGGAATATTCAATATTCAACGCCCAATTTTCAATCCTCAACTAAAGGGTCCAATGTCCTAATCTACTTTAACAAAGCTTTGCTGCCATCTTTAACAAAGTCTTTTTAAATAATCCGCATCATTTATCATCTTATACGTAAGTAATTTATAAACTTAAAGAAGATGAAAAAAGATCTACACCTTGTTGCCTCCGTTGATAAGCCCGACGTGCTGGAAAACATTATTGAGAAGCTTGCAATCCGTCAAAATGATATTGGTTATGCAAAGGCTGCAGTCCCCAAATCATGGAAGGCCCTGGATACTTCATCAGTAGAAGCTTATATATGTGGTGCCGTGGAGTTTGACTATAATGAAACACAAAGGATAAATATACCTTATACCACAGGTTTTATTTTCAGTTGCGTAAAAGAAAAAGATAACCCCTACGATCTTAAATGGAGTTTCTCAATGTCCTGATAATAGTTTTGGATTTGTTTGATTTCACTAAAGATCTGTTGACCTTCCGGTTGGCAGGTCTTTATTTTTTTCCCTGATGATCTCTGCAGCAATGCTTACCGCAATTTCCTTTGTGGTTTTACTGAAAATATTAATGCCGATAGGTGTATGAACATGTTGCAGGTCATTACCAGTAAATCCTTCTGCTTCCAGTTCCTCATAAAGCGTTTTTATTTTATGATCACTGCCAAGGAGGCCCAGGTAGGCAAATGGCTTTTTCATCAATTGTTTTAAAACTGTTTTATCAACCCGGTAACCGATGGTCATAATAACTGCAAAATCATTTTCGGTATTACAAAACCGCTCTCCAATAGTTTCATAGTTAACAATATGTTTCTCCTGTACAAATGAATTGGCTTTCATCGTATTCAATTCTTTCCTGTTATCATAGAGTTTGATATAAAAGCCCAGGTAATTCATCAGCTCTGATAAGGCAAGTCCGACATGCCCTGCGCCAATGATATGAATTACGGGTTGCTGGTTTATTGCTTCAGTATAAATCCAATCTAATTCCGATCTATATTGAAATGTTGAAGCTTCATCAATAAGCTGCAAACCTTTTGGAGAAAGCTGAATGAATTTTTTTGTGGAGCGGGTTATTTTTTCAACGGTAGATATATCTGTTGCCCTTAAAGGTATAAAAGCATTTATCTGGCTGCCGGAGCAGATCATACCCGACTGGTTTTTGGCATGTTCCTTATCATGATGCTGCCGCATGATAAAAACAGTAGTATCTATTTGTTGTAACAGGACTTTGGCTTTCTCCACCAGCTTATGCTCCATGATTCCGCCGCCAATGGTTCCAAACATTTCTCCATCTGCAGCAACGGCCATTGCAAATCCCTTACGGCCGGGAGAACTTCCTTCACTTTCCAAAACATAGAGCAACATTACAGGAACAGGATCATTTAGTTTAGCTAATATGAATTGCCACAAGTCCATTATTTTATTTTCCGGTTATCCAATATCTTTTTAAATGAGCGGCTGCGTATCTCGTCGAGTGTTAAGCCGGTTACCAGCACTTCTTCTTCGGTAATGGCACCACTATTCAAAGCACGTAAAAAATAATTCAGAAGCCCCTGCCCTGTTGCAGCATCATCAAATACATCACCGATCAGCGTTGCCCTGGCTGCTTTTTCAACAAATGTTTTTAAACGTTCAACGGCATCATCATAGCTTTCTAAAAAGAATGCATATACCGCTGCATAACGCATGGGAAATTGTGCAGGGTTAAGATCCCAGCCCTGGTAAAAACCATTCCACAAAGAATGACGGATATGATCATAACCTTTCTTCCAGGCATGATGCACAGTATCCCTGTTCTCCAGTAACTGTGCAGCCGTTAAAGCATCGCCCCTGTGTGGACCAATGGGCATGGTGTTGGTTGCGCCATCGCTGAGCCAGATACCGGTATGTGCCAGTGCTACCTTGGTCATATGATGAGCAAAATCACAAACCGGGTGATCCATCTCCTGGTACCTGGCAGTGATATTGCAACTGGCTGTATAATCATAAGTACCAAAATGCATAGCTATGCACCTGCCATTACTTGCCTTAATAAACCTGTACAAAGGATTGGTTCCGTTTATATCCATGATGGCCTGCGTAGTTTCCACCATCATTTCCATTTTTAAGATCCCCTTCTCCATCTTCAACTCGGTTTCCAGTATATCAAAAAACTGCGCAAGGGTTGCAGGTTGGTCGGGGATAGTAACTTTTGGAAGCATCACAATAAAATTATCGGGCAGCTTACCGCCTGTTTCTTTTACAAGTGTACTTACAAAAATATCGAGCGTTCGCAATCCCCTTTCTTTCATTTCTTCGGTAAAAGGTTTTATGCGTATGCCGATGAACGGCGGCAAAGTTTTTTCCTGCATGCCTTTTGCTACTTCCAGTGCTGCAGTACGGGCAGTCTCATCTTCTTCTTCATTACCCCGGTTGCCATAGCCATCTTCAAAATCAATGCGAAAATCTTCTATGGCTTCAGATCTTAATTTAGCAAGTACTTTATTATAAATTCTTTTGCTGAAGCTTGTGGTGGTATCCATGCCAAACACATTACCAAAAACGTTGTGATCGGGTGCATAGGTCTCAAATAATTGGAGCGCTCTTTTGCCCAATGTTCCTGCTGAATCATATTTAAACAAATTAGCTCCCCCGTATAATGTATGTACGGGCTGGCGTTCGCTTCTGTCGCCGGGATAGATCTGTTGAAAGGAAGTGTTGGCTTCTTTCAGTTTATTGAAAAGTTGTTCTCTTTTGTCGTTTGGAATTGTCGCATTCATTGATGTGATTTTTAGTTTTTTATCGCAGAGAAATGAGGTATAGAGTTTACGCAGAGGTTCTGCGTTTTCTCTGCTTCTCCTTTTCTCTGCGGTTAATTAGTTAGCTACCTCTATAAGTAGAATACCCAAAAGGATTTATCAGTAAGGGCACATGGTAATGCGCATTATCAAAAATTGTGAACTGTATCTCTACTTCAGGATAAAAGCTTTTTGTTTTTTGAGATGCAAAATAATTGCTGGTATTAAAAACCAGCTTGTAATTTCCATGAGCAAGGTTTTTGTTTGCCGGTAACAGATCGCTTATTCTTCCATCATTATTAGTAAAGGCCTGTGCGATGGTTTGCCAAACGCCATTCACAGGTATTTGCAAACGGATACTGATGTCTTTTCCCGGCATGCCCACAGCAGTATCGAGCACATGTGTAGTAAGCTGACTTGTTTTTAAAAAACTCCAGTCGCCTTCAGTAATTAGTTTTTGAATACGGAGAATGCTGATCTTCATTTGCTCTCCCATGGCAATATGCAGTTCTTCTCCAATGGTGTTACTGAGCCTGTCTTCGAGCAGGCGCAACATTTCTGTTGCAGATCTGCCGGTTGCACAAACAATAAATATGAACCCAAACTTTGCTTCATATTCCTTATTGGCTTTGGCTAGTGCAGTAATAATTTTTTTAGAGGCAGCTGCAACTGAAGCCTGTTCTTTGCCTGCAAATTTTTTTGTAAGGCTTTTCACATCGCCAATCTTTGGGTGATGCGTAAAGGATTCGAGCCAATCTATACTGTTGCATTGGTTGTACCAAATATCAGTTGCTCCATCAATAAAAGTTTTTTCACCGGTAAATGGGAATTGCTTTAACATCAGATCTACCCACACAGTAGAGCCGCAGCAGCTTAAAAGGAGCTTTGCTTTCTCAGTTTTGTTTAATTTATTAAATGCTTTTATTGTCATAATAAACTTTTATACTTTTGATTTTTTACTTTTTACTTTTTACTTAACCGATGCGCCCTGTTCTATCCAGCACCTGATTATATCCCTTTCCTTTTGCGTCATATTCGTTTTGTTGTTCTGCGGCATTGTTTTAGTAATTACAACCCGCTGCATGATCAGTTCTTTCTTCCGCACAATATCTTCCGGTGTATCATATATTACCCCATTGGGTGGTGCCTTGTAAAAATCATCAGTGGGTTTGGAGGAATGACAGCTAACACAACGTTCCTGTATAATAGTATTCACTTCACTGAATATAATTTTTGAATTGCAGGCCCCGGGATCTTTTGGCGGTGCAGATATAAAAGCCCCTGCTAATAATATTACCACCGAAACAGGTAATACCCAAACCGCCAGTTCACCTTTTTCTCTCAGGTTAAGATAATGTTTTATACCGGCAGTTCCTACCGTAATGATGATCAGGATCACCCATGGATTTTCGTAGCCGAATGTTGTTGGAAAATGATTGCTGATCATCACAAACAAGACCGGCAGCGTAAAATAATTATTATGCAATGACCTGTTAAGTGCATTCTTCCCCAACTGTGGATCTAAATGTGATCCTTGTTTGGCAGCTTTTACCATGGCCTTTTGTGCAGGAATGATCACAAAGAAAACATTAGCCACCATGATGCTGCCGATCATGGCACCAAAATGTATGTATGCAGCACGGGCACTGAATACATGGCTGTAGAAATAAGCAAATCCCACCAAAAGAATAAAACCAACCAGTGTAAATAATATGGGATTTTTGATGAGGGGAGATTTGCAAAGCAGGTCATACATCACCCACCCAACCACAAAAGAGCCCACACCAATGCCAATACCGGTAAGGGGTGCAATATCCAGCACGTTCCTGTCTATCAATAAAGCAGTTGCATTAAAGTAATATACCACAAACATTAAGCAGAAGCCGGAGAGCCAGGTAAAATAAGCTTCATACTTGAACCAGTGCAGGTATTTGGGAATTATTTTAGGTGCTACTTTATATTTTTCCAGGTAATAAAAACCGCCGCCATGCACTGCCCAGAGATTGCCGGCCAGTTCATCGCGTACATCATGCGTACGGTTCAATGCATTTTCTAAAAAAACAAAATAGAAGGAGGCGCCGATCCATGCAATACCAAATGTGATGTGCATTAACCGAATAACGATATTCAGCCATTCCATTAAATGTGATTCCCAGGGCGTTCCTTTTGCATATATATATACCGCAGCGGCCATAGCAACACTTACCAGGATGATCGCTGTGTAAACAAAATTTTGTGAAGTTGCAAGTCCGGCTTTCTTTTTCTCCATATCTATCCCTTCTTCTTCCTCAGCCTCGTATTGTTTGGCTATAGAGCGCAGGTAATAGGTCATGACCGTAAGCATCACCAAAACAAATCCCAGCACAACCAATAAAATAATTCCCGGCATCCTTTATTGTTTGATCTTACCAAATAATCTTAAGCGGCTGATCCCACCATCAGGAAAAATATTTAAGCGAACGTGTGTTACGCCATCAATTGTATTTACTTCTTCCGAATAATCATGTTCATGATCGGCCTGTAACTTTTGTACAGGTAATAAAGATCGCCATTCAACCTTATCTCTAATTACAGCTTCGTCATTATTTGCAGTGCACGCTTCAATGGAACAACTGTGGGGATAATTACCTTTAAAATGACAGGTGTCAACAAGAATACGTTCTATATTCCCGGCTCTTGCTAATTTCAAAATAACCCAGTCCCTGTTACCCTGGGTACGGTTGCGTTTGGTTTCCCATCCATCGCCCATATTTACTCCACGGCCGGGCATGATCAAATTACTCATAGCACTAAAGAACATATCATTGCAGGCTACGGCTTTACCACCATTGATAGCAGCAACAAGGTCTATCACTTCATCAGCATCAACTGCATCCCAGTTCTTAAAAACTTCTCCATACACCCTAAGCCTTGCTACACCCCCATCAGGATAAATATGCAGCCGTAAGTGAGTGAAGATTTCATTGCTGTTGCTTTCATAAAAATTCTGACTCCCTGCATCCAGGTGCGATTTAGTCAGGATCTCTTTCCAGTCCTGATCATCCCAGTTTGCCTGCCCGGTAACCAGGTTGTTCACTGCATCAGCATTTGGTAAGCCCTGCCTGCCAGCAGGCAGGTTAACCGCTTCAACAGATGCATGCGGCGGATGATTGCCGAGGAAAAAATTGGTATCAATATCAAATCCAATGATCTTACCAGGGGTTGCCAGTTGTATTATGGCCCAATCATGCCCCGGCGTTCTCTTCCTGCGGCTTTCCCAGCCATCCATCCATTTACCACGATCAGTATATTTATCTGTAATGAAAATGCCCCTTGTTGGCTTGATCAGATTTTCTTTTTCTGCAAAAAAATCATCGGTTGCATAAAGTACTTTGCCACCAAGCCTTTCTGCAGCCAGGTCGGTTAGTTGTGCAAAAGCTGGTGCCGCTTTAATGATTTCTTTTACTTTTTCAAAAGCCATTGTGCTGTGTTTAAAGCCCCTCCTAAATCCTCCCCGCCGGATGGCGGAAGGACTTTAGAGCCGGATTAAAAGCCCATCCTAAATCCTTCCCCGGGGGAAGGACTTTTAGAGCCTGATTATTTAAGTTTATTACTTTCATTTAAGAGGATTTTACCGAATTTTTTTTCTTTATTTACTATTTGTCGATTTTCATAAACAGTGATGCCATTTACAATTGTTTGCTGAACTGTTCCATATAATTGTTGACCAGTATATGGACTGCAATCATGTCGATGCAAAATATCCGCTGCCCTCACTTCAAATTTTTCATCCGGGTTCCAGATGGTTATATCAGCATCGTAACTTACCGCTAATTTTCCTTTTCGTTTATCAACCTGTAAAAATAAAGCCGGTTGTTCTGTAAGCAAAGGAATGAATTTTTCAATTGATATCATTTCTTTCATGGCTGTCCATGCAGCGGGTAATAAAAACTGCAACCCTGCAATACCCCCCCAGGCTTTCAGGAGATCGCCCGATTCCAATTCCTTTTTATCCGGCGGCGCTGGCGAATGATCTGTAGTTATAAAATCCAATACCCCCTTTTGTAAGGCCTGTTTCAATAGATTGTTATTTTCCTTCTCCCTGATAGGTGGTGCACATTTATACAGACAATCAGCATCTGGAATATCTTCTGCATTAAAATAAATATAATGAGCACAGGTTTCTGCAGTAAGCGGTAGGTTTTCTTTTTTTGCTTCCGCAATGCTGTCCAGCGCTTCGGCAGAGGAAACATGTACAATATGTGTTTTACAATGATGTTTCCTGCACAACTTTATCATAAGCTCAATAGCATCATTCTCCCATTGCTTTGGCCGGCTTGCCAGGTATGCAGCATAGCTTTTTGGAAATGCTGCCAGGTCATTAGCAGTAGCATTTTTCAATTCACAATGAGCCAGTAGAGGCAATCCGTACTTTGCAATAACAGGCATTGCCGCATCTATATCCTCCTCACTCACATTTGGAAATTCATCAATACCTGAATGCGTAAGAAAACATTTAATGCCCAATACACCAACCTGCATCAATTCTTCCAGGTCATCCTGGTTGCCGGGTATCAGTCCACCATAAAAACCAACATTTACATGTAGCTTATTTTGTGATGCTGCTAATTTTTCTTCAAATGCTTTTGCATTGGTTGTAACCGGACTTGCATTCAATGGCATATCAACCATGCTGGTAATACCGCCTGCAGCCGCAGCCCGGGTAGCTGTATCAAATCCTTCCCAATGTGTTCTTCCGGGTTCATTGATATGAACGTGCGCATCAATGATGCCGGGCATTAGAATATTTTCTCCAACATCTTCTGCACCATCAATTTTATGATGTTGAATTTCGGTGATAATGCCATCTTCAATACAAATAGTAGCTGGCTTAAGTTTTCCATCAAGCCAGCAACGGTTGCTGTATATATTTTTTAATTTATTCAAATCTATATTTTATTTTAACCACTGACGGGGTTTTAATGGGGCTGATATAAACCCATCAAAACTTTTTCGGGTGTGATGGGGGCATTATACCCAATATTTGAAGCGGGGTTAAAAGCAAGCACGGCATTGCGTATGGCGAAATAAGTACCAATGCCATACATTAGCGGCGGCTCACCCACAGCTTTAGACCTGAAGATGGCCATTTCATTTCCATCGGTGTTCAAAAATTTTACATCCAGTATTTTTGGAACTGAATAGATGTCCGGGATCTTGTAAGTAGATAATGCATTGGCCAATAATTTTCCTTCTGCATTATAGATCACTTCCTCTATCGTCATCCAGCCAATACCCTGTACAATACCGCCTTCGCACTGTCCCAGGTCAACAGCCCTGTTCATGCTGCTGCCAAAATCATGTACCACTTTTACGGCATCAACATCATAAGTGCCTCTTAAACAATCAACCGTTACAATAGTAAGCGCCGTGCCATAAACATGGTAAGCAAAGGGATGGCCTTTCTCAATGGATTTATCATAATGAATAAAGGGCGTAGCGTAATGCCCTTTTGCGCTTAGGTTTATACGGTTCATAAAAGCCTGCCGCACTATATGTTTCCAGTCAAACACGGAAGCTTCATTATCGATATATATTATTTCATCTTTTATTTCAACAGTTGATTCTTCCCTATCTATTAATTCAGTTTTGATAAAGCTGATGAGCCGCTCCTTAACCTGGTTACAGGCATCCAGTAATGCTTTACCATTAAGATCGGCAGTAGAACTTGCTGCTGATGGTGAAGTATTGGATACCCTGGTAGTATTGGTGCTTTCTAATTTTATCTTATCAGCAGAGATACCAAAACAAGTTGCAGTCACCTGCAGCATTTTTGAATTTACGCCTTGCCCCATTTCTACAGCGCCGGTACTCACACCAACCGTACCGTCATTATATACATGCACCAATGCCCTTGCCTGGTTCATCATGGTATTGGTAAAAGAGATACCAAAGCAAACGGGCATTAATGATAAACCTTTTTTATAGAACTGATTTTGCCGGTTGAAGGTTTCTACATCCTTTTTTGCAGCAGCAACATCATAGGTTTCCACTACATCATCCCAGCAATTCTTCGATTGGCATTCCTTAACGATCTGTCCGTATGGGAATTCATCGCCATTATCCATCATGTTCTTACGCTGAATGAGGTCCGGGTCAACATTTAATGTTTTAGCAGCATGGTCAATGGCAGCTTCAATCACAAACATGCCCTGCGGACCACCAAAGCCACGGAAAGCGGTGTTGGGTGGCAAATTCGTTTTACAGGAATGCGCAGTAACCTTTACATGCGGAATATTATAACTGTTTGTGGCATGAAATAAAGTCCTTTCCAAAATGGCTGGGGAAAGATCTGCGGCGGCACCACCGTTTTGATAAAAGGTTGCTTCATAAGCGAGGATGTTATGATCCTCATCCAAACCGATCTTATAATCACTGTTGTAAGGATTTCTTTTTCCCGTCATCCGCATATCTTCCATGCGGTGCGGAATGCATTTGGCGGGACACTTCAATATCCAGGCAACCATTGCCGCCATGGTTCCCCATGCCGAAGCCTGGTCTTCCTTACCGCCAAAGCCGCCACCCAGTCGGGGGACATCCACTTCTACCTTATTCATGCCAATACCCAATACCTTCGCTACAGTGCGCTGAACCTGCGAAGGGCCCTGGGTAGATGAAAATATCTTTACACTGTCGTGTTCGGTTGGGTATGCATAAGCACCATGTGTTTCTAAATACAATTGCTCCTGCCCGCCTGTTTCGGTTTGCCCTTCAAAAATATATTTGCATTTGCCGAAAGCTTCTGCAACATTTCCTTTTACAAATTTTCTGGTATCGCTTAATAATTTTCCTTGTTTGAATGCTTCTCTCGGATCAGTGATTATGGGTAGTGGTTCAATTTCTATTTTGATATTATGGATCGCTTCTTCTGCAGCATCTTCATTTTCTGCAACAATCAACAACACAGGTTGTCCCTGGAAATGTACTTCGCCATCAGCCAGGAAAGGCTCATCAGCTATGATGCCACCGATCTGGTTCTCGCCGGGAATATCTTTGCAGGAGAAGATCTTTACAATGCCAGGCATTTGTTCCGCTTCAGAAAAATCAATTCTTTTAATGATACCATGTGCAACAGGCGAATCGAAGACCTTGACAAACAAAACTCCTTCCATAACCGGTATATCATCCACGTAAACAGATCTGCCTGTTACATGCCCTGCTGCGTCAATATTAAAGCCCCCTCCGCAGGATCCTGTGGATAAATCTCCGCCAGCTGGCGGAGGACTTTTAAGAGTTCTAATATTTTTATCTGTATTCATTTTTGTAAAACCTCAATTTTTATTTATATAACAATAACTTTCTTAATCTCTTCCGTGTGTAATTTGAAATGTGCAAGAAACAATTGCCTTAACAAAAGCCTTTTGTATTCCTTTGTTCCCCTTGCATCACTGATAGGTGCAATTTCTGCATTCATGATCCCGATGGCTGCCTGCAGATTTTCGGCATTGATCTTTTTCCTTTTTAAAAATTCAACGGTCTTGCCCAGGTATTTTGGAAAAGGCGCTACACCGCCTGCAGACAGGTGTATCTCTTTGATAATGCCATCATCATCCTGCAATAATGAACAGGCTGAATTTACGGTTGCAATATCCAGGTGCATGCGCTTGCTCACTTTCTCAAAGCTGAAATTATTTTTGGGAGGGGGCGTGAAGATTATTTTTTCGATGATCTCTGCTGCTGCCTTATCAATTTGCTTATAACCTTTATAAAAATCTTTAAGTTTGATCGTTCTTGTTGTGCCATTATTATTTAATACAATATCACTGTCCAGCGCAAGAAAGAAAATACTCATATCGCCGATAGGAGATGCATTAACAATATTGCCCGCCATGGTAGCCATGTTGCGAATGGGTGTTGAAGAAATAAGCTTGATGTATTTGCGCAGATCCGGAAAAATATCCTGCACCACTCGTGACTCTGTAAAAGCAGTAACCGTAACTGCCGCGCCGATATGGCACTGTCCGTTTGCAAAACTGATCTCCTGCAAATGACGGGTATCAAATACATAATCTACTACTGCTGTTTTTACCTGCAGCGCTTTTTGTACAATAAGATCAGTGCCACCAGCAAGTATCCATTTATCTTTTGCGTGATCTGCTTCAGGTAATGATATAGATTCATTTAATTTTTTTAGCCGCTCTTTTATATCCTTGAAATAAGGAGGAATAAAATTTTGTTCTACCAGCCAGGATATAGTTTCCAGCCCGGGTTTGTTCACCATCATTTCTGAAACTATGGCGGCAGCTCTTTCTATAGATTTATAGCCGGTGCAGCGGCAAATATTACCATCAATGGCAGCGATAGCTTCGGTATATTCCTTTGCTGTATCATTTAACACAAACCCTGTAAACGACATGATGAAACCGGGCGTACAAAATCCGCATTGTGTTCCATTGCAATCTACCATGGTTTGCTGCACAGGAGAAAGTTCTTTACCGGTGATCCCTTCCACAGTCACAATATGTTTACCCTGCGCATTACCCAGCGGCATCAGGCAACTTGTCATAGAACGATAAACCAGTTTATGGTTTTCAAGATCACCCACTAAAATAGTACATGCCCCGCAATCTCCCTCCCTGCAACCGATCTTGGTACCCATGAGCCTTTTATTATAACGTACCAGGTCTAACACAGTGCTGCCGGCAGGAAGTGTTGTTTCAATCAATTTATCATTTAAAATAAAACGCAGCATCAATATTCAGTTTTACTTGTACTCTCACTCCATTTTTTAAATGCTTCAAGTGCTTCATCTCTCAACATCTGTTGTGTAAATAATTTTCTTTCTGTAATGGGCCGGGCAATTTCTTCATAAATGAATTGGTCATCAAAATTTATAACAGTAGCATCTTCCTTGGTATTAGCGTAAAAAAGCTTATCCGGTCTGGCCCAGTATACAGCGCCCAGGCACATGGGGCAGGGTTCGCAACTGGTATATATTTCGCATCCATCAAGTTGAAAACTGTTTAAAGCGGAACAAGCCTCTCTTATAGCAACGACTTCTGCATGTGCTGTAGGATCGTTGTTGGTGGTAACCTGGTTAACACCCCGGCCAATGATCTTACCATCTTTAACAACCACGGCACCAAATGGACCGCCCTTGCCTTCCTCAACATTATTTATTGAAAGCCGGATCGCTTCCAGCATAAACTCACGATTATCCATGACCCATGTTTTATTTTAATTATGTTAGAAAGCAACCCTATAGCGGCAACACTAAAAATAACAAATTGCCCTTAAGCAGACAAATAACATACTATTTGAATCCCATCATAAAAAACTGACAGCCTGAGCCTGACAATCTCCTTGCGCAAGCAAAGCTTACATAGGATTATAAGATGCCCTTTATTACTGCAGCTGTTGATTTATATTTGTATACATGAATATGGGTTTTACTTATTTGTCACAGGAACAACGCCTGAATGCTATTCAACGGCTTACTGCTTTATGGGCTTTTACCGAAAGCGGCCTGGGTGGTATCATGCACGCCTTGAAAATCCCATTTACCGGTTTGCTGGTGGGCGGAATGGCCGTGATCATGATCAGCCTTATTGCCGACCTCTCGAACAAAAATTATAAACTCATCTTAAAAAGTGCAGTGGTCGTATTGATCGTAAAAGCGATGGTGAGTCCGCATACCCCACTGCCCGCTTATATTGCTGTGAGCTTCCAGGCCTTGCTCGGCTTTGGCCTGTTCGGTTTACTCAGGGTTAATTTTTTAAGCATTATTTTATTAAGCTGCATTGCTATGCTGGAATCTGCCATTCAAAAGATCCTTGTGCTAACCATTTTTTTTGGAACATCCATCTGGAAAGCCCTGGATGAAATGATAACCATGCTTGCAAAGCAATTTGGCAGTAGTATTACAAATGGCAGTTACTGGATCATTGGCATTTATTTATCCATCTACATTATTGGCGGGTTTTTTATTGCATGGCTGGCATATAGAACCATACAAAGCTTCAGGTCAACCGTACCTGTATTAAAATTAAATATGCACGAGGAGAATGTTATTCCTGTTCAACGCTTAAAAAAGCCTGAAGGAAAAACGATGCTTAAAAAACTCCTGATCCTCGTATTGTTAATGATCATGCTCTCGGCTGTATTATTTATTTTTGCTGCTGATGCTAAAACTGGCTGGCTTGCCGTAACAAAAACCATTACCTGGACTGTATCTGCAATTCTTATCTGGTATATGCTTATAGGGCCGTTGATTACAAAAGCTGTTCAAAAGCTTTTAAGAAAAAATAGGAATCGCTACAGTGATGAAGTATCCAGGGCGCTGGCCTTTCTTCCCGTATTAAAACAATTATCTGTTTTGGCCTGGCAGCAAAGTAAACTACAGCATGGCCTAAAAAGATGGCAACTTTTTTTAACTACCTTCATTCATGCTGCACTCACGTATACAGAGCCTTCCTCAATTACTATAAAATAATGTATGGGCATTTATATTTTTTCGAGGCCGGTACATAGTGGAAAGACCACTGCGTTGATGAACTGGTGTGATCAGCAAAGTCATATTGCGGGTATATTAATGCCCGATATGGATGGCAGCAGGAAGGTCTATGAAATTGAAACAAAGCAGGTTTTTGATATTGAATGCATTGACGCGGTAAATAATACAGAAGGGCTAACAACGATTGGCCGATTCAATTTTTATACTTCAGCATTTGAAAAAGCCAACGCTATAGTATTAACTGCACTGGCTAAAAACCCGCACTGGCTTGTGATCGACGAGGCAGGAAAGCTGGAACTGGATGGCAAAGGTTTCTATGATTCGCTGAATATCATTGCTCATCTTTATAATACAACCCCGCAATCAGGCAATTTATTAATTACTGTACGCGACAGTTTATGTAGTGAGGTTATATCCTTCTTTAAGTTTAAAAACTACAAGATCATTTATCAGTTGGAAGAGCTTCATTGAAGTGCAAAAAAAATCCCCTCGTTTTAAACGAGGGGATCAAAATTTATTTCTACAGCTTACTCATGCATGATCATGATCGGTATTTTGCTATGGTAAGACAATGTTTTGGTCCTGCTTCCGGTTAAAAGCTTTTCAATAAAGGAGCGGTTCTTTTGTACAACAATGATCAGGTCAATATTACGGCTTTCGGCAAAGAGGTTGATCGCTTCATCCACATCATACAGGCGCATAAAATAAAACTCAGGGTTATATTCAGCAAACATCTTCTTCAGTTCCTGCTTTTCCTGCTCGTAATTTTCCGTCAGCGAAATGTAATGGTCCTTATCTACATTCACAACGTGAAGCTGAGGTTTAAACACATCCAGGAAATCTTTTATAGGCACGGATGGAGTTGTATCAATGGTACTTTTAAAATCAGAAGTAAGCATTACATTTTTTACCGGGCTGAATGATGCGTCCTGTGGAACAATCAATACCGGGCAAACCTTTCTTTCGGCCATCTTTAAAGTATTGCTTCCAAAAAGTACTTGGGCAATAGCAGATTTACCGGTAATGCCCATAATGATCAGGTCGGCCCTGCGGTGCCGTGCGGTTTTCTCCAGACCATCAACAAAATCACTTTCTTCAAAAGCCAATACCTCCATTTTTACAATATTATTTTGCATCAGGTTAGCTTTCAGCTCTTCAAGCATCTGTGTAGCTTTAGTTGATTCAGCTGCTTTACTGTAACTATGATATAAGATCATGGTAACACCATAATGCCCGGTTAATAATTGGGCGGCATAACGGGCAGCATGAAATGAAGTTTCAGAAAAATCAACAGGTACAATAACTGTATTCATATAAATAAAGCTTTAAGTTAAAATAATGTACAAAGCTAACTTATTTATGCCTCATTTTGGCCTTTTAACTGCCTTTTTACGGGGGGCCGCCTCATTTTTACTACACATTTAAAACACCAATTATTTATCTTTGCCGCCCATGGCTCAAAAAAAATTAGAGCGGTTTGCCGCAATAAAAACTTTCCCCAACGTACTGGAATATCCTGTGGGGATGGAAGGAAAATGGCATGATTTTTTTAAAAATAATAATCCATTAGTATTAGAATTGGCTTGTGGAAGAGGAGAATATACGGTAGGGCTGGCAAGGTTATTTCCTGATCAAAATTTTTTAGGTGTAGATGTAAAGGGAAACAGGATGTTCATCGGCGCAAAAAAATGCCTGGCTGATAGTTTATATAATGCAGGGTTTTTACGTACCCAAATAGAAAAGCTTGCCGATTATTTTGCCCCGGGTGAAGCAGATGAGATCTGGATCACATTTCCTGATCCGCAGCTTCGGATCTCCAAAGCAAAAAAAAGACTAACACATCCGCGGTTCTTACGGTTATATAAACAGATTATAAAACCGGGTGGGTTTATTCATCTTAAAACGGATTCACCTGATCTTTTTTTATTTACCAAAAAAGTGATTGAACTATATGATTTAATGCTTGTTGAAGAATCTGATAATGTATATGGTGAAGTTGATGTAAAAGAAGAGCTTACTATAAAAACGCATTATGAAAGCCTGGACATAGCGCAAAGTAAAAAGATACATTACCTGAAGTTTACGCTGCCGGCAGTACTAAAAGATATTGATGAACAATTACAGGAAATATTAAGAGATGAAGAATAGCTGGGTTGAGGGAGAAGATTTTTATTATAATGAGCAGGGCTTTATTGTGCTTACCGCTAAGTATCATCTTGACCGGGGGCATTGCTGCGGGAATGGGTGCAGGCATTGCCCGTATGAGGCCCCCTCCCAACCTCCCCCGGAGGGGAGGAGCAGCCCCACTTAAATCCTCCCCCGAGGGGGAGGACTTTAAAAGACTCTGAAAAATAATGTAACTTATCGGGTATGAAAAAGAAAATCTCTAAAAATATTCTTACTGCAAAAGCCTCCCCTACAGGGGTTCCCTATCAAGGGAACGAACGAAGTTCATTGGAGGGGGCTGTGTATTCGTTTTTTGCAGACGTGTATGAAGTAGTTCGGCAGATACCGAAAGGAAGGGTAACTTCTTATGGCGCTATTGCTGCTTACCTGGGCACAAAGCTTAGTGCCCGTATGGTAGGCTGGGCAATGAATGCGGCACACAGTGCTAAGCCTAAAGTACCGGCACAACGGGTGGTAAACCGCAATGGCATGCTTACCGGTAAATATCATTTTGCTACCGACACTACGATGGAGGAACTTTTAAAGAAAGATAGAGTTACTGTAGAGAACGATACCATTGTTGATTTTAAAGAAAGATTTTGGGACCCCGCAGTTGAGCTATCTTTATAATGCGCTCAAATCAATAAATTATCATGAGTAATACCATACATAAAGGGAATGTTAGTTTTGTTAATCACGAAAAAAAATACATCATTATTGAATACGAGGAGAAGGGTAAGAAAAAAACCGTTCATGCCAATGTAGATGCAAAGAAGGAGAAGGGATCCATTGATAAGAAGCCAATTCAAAAAAAACATCTTTTCCATATTGGAGATACGGTAAGCTTTACAGTTGGCATGAGTGACCGGGGAGACAGGATGGTTGCATCCAACCTGCAATACCTATACAACACGGCTGTGGATGTACTCATCAACAAATCCAAAACTGAAAATAATTTTATCGGCTACTTAAAAGTGGTGGATGATAAATATTTTGTAAAGGAGATCGACAGTTATTTATTTTTTCCTGTACCCTTATCGCCCTGGCAGCTAAAGCCAACGGAATCAGAATTGAATGAAGCAGTAACCTTTGCTTTGGAAAATACCGACAAAAAAGATAAGATCACAGCAAAACTCTACAACAATAAATATATCCCTCAATTTTATACTGCAGTAAAGCTGAACAAAAATAATACGCCTGTTGAAGCAAAGATTTACAAGGTTAGCCCACATGGCATTTACTTAAACCTGGTTGAAGATAAAATACAGGTCAAGCTTCCTTTTAAGGAAGGAATGCAGATCAATGATAACATTATGGTAAAGATCATTTACCTCAGTCCTTTTAAAATAATTGTAGAGGAATTATAACCCGTCAAGTTCGCTGCTGCTCATCTCCAGTTGCTGCGCTACCTTGCTTTTTAAAGGTGACTGCCATGCAAAATAAATGATGAGGATTGTGGCCAATGCTAAAAAGGCATAATTGCAGGTAATAAATAAACAAATGATACAAATAAAGCTTGCAGCTTCCAGCAAGGCCCATTGAATGATACAGGCGGTTCTGTAAGTGGCGAGTTTTTCCATAGTGCTGCTTAATGGCTGTTCCTTTATTAAAGCCGTTTCTTTTTAAAGATAGTTTTGCCGCCGAATATAGCACCTGCGGCAAATACCAGGTCAATTACCTGTAGCAACTTTTCTTCTGCTGCAAGTATGGATTCAATTGTTTTGCTGTAAACCAGGTAAAATACTATCCCTGCAAAAAATACCTGGGCCATAAGCATGGCCTGGTGCATTAGCTTAAGAACAGCATATGGAGTGGATACTTTCATGCTGGATAATTAACTGTAATAAGGGCTTATCATCAAATAAACAATAACACCCGATACTGCAACATAAAACCACACAGGCCAGGTGATCCTGACCAATCTTTTATGTTTGTCATATTCGCCGGTAAGTGCCCGATAAGCTGTAAATAAAATAAAAGGAAGAATGATCGCCGCCAGCGGGATATGTGTTAACAGGATAAAATAATAAAAGAATCTTGCGTTGCCCACGAGGGATTTTTCATCAATGCTTATAATACCATCGTGGTTGATATCGCCAAATTTGGTTTCACCTGCAAACAGGTGATGGCATATATAAGAAACTAAAAATAAAACAGAAAAGGAAATAGCCGTAAGCATTATCCTTTTGTGC
Source organism: Ferruginibacter sp. (assembly GCA_046596255.1). Classification (GTDB taxonomy): domain Bacteria; phylum Bacteroidota; class Bacteroidia; order Chitinophagales; family Chitinophagaceae; genus Ferruginibacter. Next base: position 17,900 of record JBKJMZ010000058.1, read on the forward strand.
AGCAGGTATTTTTTTTGTTTCACCGAAAGCAGGCCGCCCAATAATAAAACTGCCACGGCTGAATTAATGACTGCATTTGCCTTTGCAAAAACATGTACATCAAATCCCAGGTCTGCATTTAGTTTATACTTACTTAAGAAAACAACTGCTCCAAAAACTACAATGGATACAGTATAAATTAAAAGCCTTGCTTTTTTATCATTCTTTTCTAAAGCGGGTTGTAACATAAATTATGCGGTTTGTTTTTCCTGCCTATTTTTTTGTCGGGTAATAAATATAATCACAATGAAAACGATCCCTATCGCAATGAAGATAACGGGCAGTATGGGTATAAAACCCCGGAACACCGATGGCTTTGTTCTGTCCTTTTCAAGCATCAGTAATGGAATATCTCTTACCAGCTGTGCCTGCTTAATCGTATCCAAACCCTTGTACCAGCCACGCACAACCCTGCTGCTATCCAATAAGAAAAAATTTTCTGTATGAATGAATGCGGTATCAATATTTACATCAGTAACACTTGCTTTAAGTTCATTAAAGGCAAAATCATAGATCTCTTTTTTATCACCGGTAACAACCCACCAGGTATCATGGTTAACATTATAGCGGTCTGCAAATTTTCTTAATTGGGGCACTGAATCGTGTTCGGGATCAACACTGATGGAAATAAAATGGACAATGCTGTCATTCTTTAAAAAGGAATCCTGTAATCTTTTCATATTGCGGGCCATGCCCGGACAAATGGAAGGGCATCTTGAAAAAAAGAAATCGATCACCAGTATCTTTCCTTTCAGGTCATCCAGCGAAACTTTTTTGCCAAGCTGGTTTGTGAATTCGATATTTTTTACTTTATGCCAGATGGTATCGGTAACCATTTTGCCATTTTTTTCGGATACCTGTATACGATCCGGCTCAAAATACCTCCGCGGCATATGCACCGCATCTTTGCTGTAATACTTTACAATATAATATCCTGCAAATGGCATAACCATGGCAAGCATCAGGGCTAATACGGCTTTCTTATTCATGGTGGCCCCTCCTAAATCCTCCCCCAAGGGGAGGACTTTTAAGCAGTATGAATCTTTGAAAATTCTTCATTTATCCCGGTGTTTTTATTTTTTGCAAATTTACGACAAGGAATATCAATTAAGGCATAAAACAAAAAACCATCATGCCTTTTGGCGTGATGGTTAATATTTTTAAACGAGTTTATATAAATTATGGTTTTGCATGTTTATCAACCGCAGGTGAGTGCTGTTGTTGTTCTGACCTATCGGGTTGGCTGCCCCCATTTGTATTACGCAAATTTTTCCAGGCGTTTCCATCCCAAAGAAAGGCAGCGATGAACCACACAAATAACATCAGCGGAACAATGATCGTCATAATCATATTCCTGATCTCATCGCCAAGGTGCATAAAAATAGAAACAATATAATAGGCTTTGGCAAGTGTTAGGGCTGCAATTAATAATTTGGTTGAAAGGGTTATTGCATAAGCTAACTCTCCGTGTTTCCAATACAGGAAGTATCCCAGGCCTAATTCAATAACCGTTAATGCAGATAATACCCAAAATGTTTTCCAGATACGCCCAGTTCCGGAAGCGTGTTCCGGGGCATGTGTGATCTCGGGAGATGATACGTTTGAACTCATGATTATATTTTAAATAATTCGATTAATATTTTTATACAAGATAAAAGCAAAGGAATACAAATACCCACACCAGGTCTACAAAGTGCCAGTACAATCCCGCTTTTTCGATCATTTCATAATGGCCACGCTGATCAAAATGTCCAAGCCTTGTTTTAATTAGCATTACCACGTTAATGATCACACCACTAAATACGTGGAAACCGTGGAAACCCGTTATACCAAAGAAGTATCCACCAAAGGCGATCGGCCCCGGCGTACTTATCATCTGCCCTTCATGCATCACATGTGGCCCCCATGGGTTTTTAGTAACTGTTGTTCCCCATTTTTCTATCTGTCCGTTTACCAATACTGCATGATCTCCGGTGATCATATGTGTCCACTCCCATGCCTGGCAACCCAGGAACGCAAGTCCGCCAATGATAGTAAGGATCATATATTTCTCAACGCCCTTCCTGTTCATTTTATGGCCTTCGTGCACAGCCAGTACCATGGTAACCGAACTGAAGATCAGGATAAAGGTCATTAAACTTACAAAAGCCAATGGCAGGTTTGCATGGCCCGCAAAAGGGAATGCATTAAAGACCTCGTTTGGATCGGCCCAATGATTTACGCTAAAGCGGATGGTACCATAGCTGATCAGGAATGCGCCGAATGTAAAAGCATCGCTCATCAAAAAGTACCACATCATCACTTTACCATAGCTTATATTGAAGGGACTTCTCCCCCCGTTCCACCATTTGGTATTTGTTGGCATCGCTGTTGTTGACATAATAGCCTCGCCCCAACCTCCCGATTTTATCGGGAGAACTGCTAGGGGCAGTTTTTAAATTAAAAAATATATTTTTCTTCTTCTTTCAATCTTCGCTACTATCTTCTCCATTTCCCTTCCCTCTGGGAAGGATAGGATGGGCCGCCCTACCTGATCATTATTAAGAATATCAATAAATAGATCCACAATACATCTACAAAATGCCAGTATGTACTTACCAGTTCAACCGGAACACTGTTATAGACCCTTGTTTTTGTACTGAATGCCTTTGCAAACAATACGATCAATGCTACCAGTCCTCCAACTACGTGTGCAACATGCAGGCCAACGATCACGTACATAAAAGAATAGGATACGTTTCCGGTAAGTCTTATCTGCTTTGCCCACAATTGCTGAAAGCCGAGCAATTGAAAAACGATAAAAAGAACTCCCAATACCAGCGTTGCTATCACCAGGCTGCGGTATTTTTTCATATCCCGCTGCTTAAATGCTTTTTCAGCCAGGAAGATCGTAAGGCTGCTTAAAATAATGGCAGCAGTACTGTACCAAAAGAACTGGGGCAGATCAAAAGCCTGCCAGTTGGCCTGGTTGCGCTTAACTATATATGCACTTGTTAACCCTGCAAACATCATCAGTAAACTGCCAATGCCCACCCACAGGGTAAATTTATGCGGATGAATTTTTTTTCTTTGTTCCATTGCCACTGTATGGCCCCCTCTATCACCCCCAAAAGGGGAGGACATGGAGGAGATCATGTTATCTTTTTTATGTACCAAGCTTCTTTAATTTTATTCATCTTCATTGGCGTCGCACTTTTGTACGATATTTCTTTACGCAACTGTAATTGTGTTTGCACTTCTATTCGTTCTCCGAGTTCCCCTCCCTCCGGGGAGGGGTTGGGGAGGGGCTTCCTGTTGGCAAACATTGCCAGCAAAACGATCATCAAATAAAAATAAGAACTGAACATCACCCTTCTCGCACTCTTTGCATCCATACGGATGAACAGCAACACACTTACATACACCATCCAAAGGTTGCAGGCCAGCAAAACAAAGAGGCTTTCAATTCCACTGATACCTGTATAATAAGGTACAAACCCCATCGGTATCATCAATGCACTGTAAATGATACTTTGCATTGCAGTGAACCTGGTTGGCCCTTTATCTGCAGGCAATAATTTAAAACCGGCGGTGGTATAATCCTTATGCGCCAGCCAGGCAATTGCCCAAAAATGCGGAAACTGCCATAAGAACTGTATGCCGAATAGCACCCATGCACCTGTCCAGCTTATTGGTTCATTACCGTACGCTGCGGCCCAGCCGATGAGGCAGGGTAATGCGCCCGGTATAGCCCCGATCAATACAGATATGGAATTTACTTTTTTAAGCGGGGTGTAAATAAAGCCGTATAAAAAAAGGCTTAATAAACTTACCACTGCACTTTCTGTGTTAAAAAAGTTCCACATCATGTATACACCGGCTACTCCGGTGATAAAAGCAAAAATGCCTGCTTCATTCACACTCATACGCCCGCTGGCAACCGGCCTCTTGGCTGTACGCATCATTAACGCATCTGAAGATTTTTCCAGTATCTGGTTAATGGCATTTGCTGAGCCGGTGATGAACATGCCTGCAACAAAAAGTAAAAGAACTGATATTATCTTTTCACGAACAAAATGCTGTTCATTGGGTGCAATTAAAAAGCTAACCACCGTACTGAACACAACCATAAAACTTAAAGTGAATTTGATCAACTGAAAGTAATCTTTCACTTTACTCACCAACGTAAACGATGTTGAGTTTGTTATGGTATTATTATCATTCATGACTGCCTCTCCCTCGATCCCTCTCCCGAAGAAAGGGAGGCCCAACTCCTGTTTATCTCATCAACTTCAGCAATTAAGCATTTTATCGTTTTCTCTATATTCAACTTTAATTACGTTTTATGTTCTTCGCTTCGATCTTCTCCTTTCCTTCCCCTCGGGGGTTCCCTGATAAGGGAACGAACGAAGTTCAAGGAGGGGCTTCTAGTGTTTTGATTCATCCTCTCCCACCGGCACATCCTGCGGTATGAATTCTTTACCGTCTTTTGCATAATCATATGCGCCCCTATGTACTTCAGGTATTTCTCCTGGCCAGTTCCCGTGACCCGGGTTTATCGGTGTTGTCCACTCTAATGTATTTGCTCCCCATGGATTTGGTGTTGTTACTTTTCTTCCTTTGAACATGCTATAGAAGAAATTGAAAACAAATAATAATTGTGCGGCAAAAACGATCATGGCAACAAAACTGATAAATTCATTCAGGCCATTGAACATATTAAATGAACTCCATCCTGAATAGTCATAATAACGACGTGGCATTCCGGCTAACCCCTCGTAGTGCATTGGCCAAAAGATCAGGTAAGCACCAATGATCGTTATCCAGAAATGGATAAAGGCCAGCGTGTTATTTAAATAGCGCCCAAACATTTTAGGGAACCAGTGATAAACACCGGCAAACATTCCAAAGAAAGATGCCACACCCATTACGATATGGAAGTGAGCAACTACAAAATAAGTATCATGTAAATGAAGATCCAAAGCAGAGTTACCCAGGAAGATACCCGTTAAACCTCCACTGATGAATAAGCTAACAAAACCAATTGCGAAAAGCATACCCGGAGTAAAGCGGATATTACCTTTCCATAATGTAGTAAGCCAGTTAAACACTTTAATGGCCGAAGGCACAGCGATCAGTAATGTAAGTAATACGAACACAGATCCAAGGAACGGATTAAGTCCGGTTACAAACATATGGTGCGCCCACACGAGGAAGGCGAGGATTGCAATTGCAAAAACAGAACCCACCATCGCCATATAGCCAAAGATCGGTTTACGGCTGTTCACACTGATGATCTCCGAACTCATACCCATGGCAGGTAAGAGAATAATATATACTTCGGGGTGGCCGAGGAACCAGAATAAATGCTGGAACAGGATGGCACTACCACCTTCGTTGGGTAAGATCTTACCTGCAACAACGATATCGCTTAAGAAGAAGCTGGTGCCCAGGTTACGATCGAATAATAATAATATTGCGCCTGATAATAATACAGGGAAAGAAAGTACACCCAAAACTGCTGTAAAGAATAATGCCCAGATCGTTAATGGCAAACGGGTCATGCTCATACCTTTTGTACGCATATTAAGGATGGTGGTAATATAATTAAGGCCACCCAGCAAAGCGGATACAATAAACATGGCCATACTTACGAGCCAAAGATCCATACCAATTTTAGATCCGCTTGATGCATCACCCAAAGCACTTAATGGAGGATAGATTGTCCACCCACCACTTGCAGGCCCTGTTTGTACAAACAAAGAACAGAACATAATAATAGAAGAAAGAAAGAAGAACCAATAGCTCAACATATTTAAAAAAGGTGAAGCCATATCCCTTGCACCGATCTGTAATGGAATTAAAAAATTTGCAAAAGTTCCGCTTAAGCCTGCGGTTAATACAAAGAACACGAGGATGGTTCCATGCATAGTAACTAAGGCATAATAAAATTCAGGCTTTAATTTACCGCCTGCAGCCCAATGGCCAAGCAGGTCTTCCAACCATGGAAAAGTAGCTTCGGGATACCCTAATTGTAAACGGAATACTACAGAAAACAAACCGCCGATAATAGCCCAGATAATACCTGTTACCAAAAACTGCTTGGCGATCATTTTATGATCCTGACTGAAAACGTATTTAGAGATAAACGTTTCGTGGTGATGGTGGTGTTCATGTGCATCATGTGATCCGTGAACATCTGCATGCTGTAATGTGGCTACGCTACTCATATTCTTACTTTTTTTGCTTCGGCATTTACGCCGTCCCGATAACTTTCGGGATAATTAATTATTTTTTAACCGGCAATGCCTGTGACGTTATATTTTTTACACTGTCTACAGGTGGAGCTTTCTCCGGGAATATGGTATAGTATTCCGGTTTTTGCTCGGCCAGCCATTTTTTATATTCTTCCATTGTTTCTACAATGATAACACCCCTCATGGCATAATGACTTGATCCGCACAATTGGTCGCAGGCGATCTCGAAATTGAATTCAGGATTGTTTGTTTTCCTTTTCATTTCCGCCGTGGTGATCTTTGGCGTAAACCATTGTGTGGTTGGAATACCTGGCACAGCATCCATCTTTAACCTGAAATGAGGGAGACCAACATCATGAATTACGTCCTGTGAATGGATCACCATTTTAAGCGGTACACCAACAGGAATATGCATAGTGGTATTTACGTGAATATCATCTAAACTTGCAGGATCTTCAAAATCAACACCCAGATTATTTTTTGCAGTTGTTAGTTTGTAATTCTTTTTTCCTAAAACTTTATCGGCACCGGGATAGCGGAATTCCCATGCAAACTGGTGACCGGTAACTTCAACCACTATTGAATTCTTTGGTGCATCACCCGTGATCTTAAACCAGTATTTTAAACCGAACACCACCAGTACGGTTAAGAAAATAGCAGGTACAACGGTCCAAATCAATTCTAATTTTGTGTTATGTGGAAAGTAAAATGCTTTTCTATTATCGCTTTCCTGGTATTTAAAAGAGAACCAGAATAATAAGATCTGGGTAAGCACAAAAACAACGCCGGTAATAGCAACTGTTATCATAAACATAAAATCCAGGCTTTCTCCCTCTACCGATGCAGAGCCCTGGGGGAATAATGTTTTAGGATAAAACAATTCATTGCAATACCACACCCCTATTAATCCAAATACTAAGAAGCCAAGAAGCAAAAATGCATTGATCTTATTATTTTGTTTACGGGTATTGTTTTCGCCTTTTAAAACGCTAACATACTCACTCGCTTTTGCAATCTGGAAAATGACTACAAAGACCAGTACTCCTAAAGCTATCATTAAAAACTCTTTCATATACAAAATTTAGCAGCCTCACCCCAACCACTCTCCAAAGGAGAGGGAACTGGTACTTGGCCTCTTTTTATTTCAATTTTTTGGCCTCACCCCAACCCCTCTCCGGTGGAAAGGGAACTCGAAGTTGGCCGCTTTTATTTTAAATAATCTATTTCAATATTCTCTTCAATCTTCCTCTTTTCATCCCCTCGGGGGTTCCCTGATAAGGGAACGAACGAAGTTCAAGGAGGGGCCCGGGTTTTATGTATGATGTATCATACTCTCTTTTAAGAAAGGATGATTTTTTGCCAGCAATGAATGCTTGCTTAAATAATTACCGGTTCCCCACATGATCAATCCAACAAACAAAGCTGCTATGCCAAATTCAAAAAAGCCCATACTGTAATGACCGTGTACTGTACCCGGCATTACCATTTGAAAAAAGTCTATCCAGTGACCAAAGATGATCAACACGGCCATAAAGGTTACCATGGTCCAGTTTCTTTTGCTACCTTTTTTCATTAAGATCAATAACGGGCAAAGGAAATTCAGGATCAGGTTTAAGAAAAAGATGGCTTTATAAGGACCAGGTTTGTCATATGTACCTATTCTTTCAATAAAATATTTTGTTTCCTCAGGTTGGTTACTGTACCAGATCAACATGTATTGAGAGAACCATAAGTACGTCCAGAAAACCGAAAAGGCAAACATGAACTTACCAAGGTCATGCAAATGTTCTTCAGTAACATATTCCAGCTGGCCCCGATTTTTTAAATAAATAACAAACAATGCAATTAGGGAAATCCCTGATACAAATGTGCTTGCAAATGTGTACCAGCTGTACATGGTACTATACCAATGTGCATCAATACTCATTATCCAAAGCCAGGGAATAGTTGAGGCGACAGTTAACGTAAATACGATAGTATATAAAGAAGCCCAAACTGTATTGTCCCAGATCCATTTTTTTCCTGTCTCATAATTCATATGCCCTTTCTTATCACTTTCCAGGCTAAGGCTGCGCATTTTTTTACCCAGGAACCACCATAAGAAAATGGTAAGAAAAGAAAATATCGAATAGAACATGGGATTTAAAAACCCTTTTTTGCCGTTCAGGATATGATCATTGGCAACTGCTTCTTTATCAAGCCAGTGGTAAATATCTGTACGGTGACCAAAAACAATAGACATTAAAATAACAAAAGTGATAATACCTAAAATAGGAACCACGCTTGAGATAGCTTCTGAAACTCTCCTGAAAGCAACAACCCAGCCAGCCATAGCCATCGTGGTAACACAAATAAAGAACATGGCAGCATTTACCACCAGCAAAAAGAATACACTGTTCTGCAACAACACTGCCCAAAATCGGGTGCTGTTCACATTTTCTCCGTGCCCTGCATGTGCAGTTGGATTGAACATGATGACTCCGTAGATTAATGCTATAACACCGAGACCGATCAGCCCATACGTCCACTTTTTATAACTGCCCGGTAATTGAAATTGATGATCCATCTAATCTTTATTTTGAGCCTGCCTATCGGCAGACAGGTTTAATACTTTATTTTTTTACTACAGCGCTATCAACTTTCACAGTAGCTGAAGCCGAATCTTTTGCTGCACCTGCCGCAGCACCACCTGATTCAAGCGTTCTTATATATTGAACAATTCTCCAGCGTTGCTCTTTTGTTAATTGAGAAGCATAACTTCCCATATTACCCTGCCCGTATGTTATTATAAAAAATAACCGGCCATCACTGTAGCCCGGCGATGCGCCAATGATACTTTTTACACCGCCAACTATACCCGCAATGGGGCCATTTGCCTCTCCCTTAGGGCCATGACATATTGCACAGTTAATATTAAATAATCTGCCAGCCTCCGACCTTTCAATAGAAGTAATTGCCGGCAGGGGATTTTTTACCTGGTTGCTTAAATTAAGTAATCCGTTACTGTCGTTAGGTACGTTAAAAGGAAAAAGTTCCCCTCTTTTTACAGTACCCTCAGGTGGAATGTTGTTAAAGAATATTTTATGCCCTGCATTATAAGGGTCAGTTGTAAAAATTGCTGAGTCGCGGGTTGCATAACTTTCATAGGCACGGCTATATGCCATATCCGGCATATAAACTGAGCCTGGATCACGTTTGTCTTTACAGCCAATAAACACAGCTCCCATTAACAAGATCAGTGTTGCTATAATTGCTATTTTTTTCATTCTTCTTTAGTTCATTTATTAATTCCAGCCTCTTTTTATGAAATGGTTCTTCCCTGCTTTCTCCTCCACACTTCCCCCTTGGGGGATTTAGGGGGCTAATACCCTTTTTCTTCTTTATACAATTTTTGTTCTTTCCCGTACCTTCCTATCCACCAGCCTGTTTCTGCCACCTGAACATTCACTTCCTGAGCGCCCGCACTTTGCAGGAATGTTTGAACCTCAGCATCATTGGTTTTATCGGTACATTCAATAACCATTACAAAAAGATCATCGGTAGCTCTGGGATGAAAGTGGTGCTTCTTTACAAATGGGGCCAGGTTACATAGGTAACAAAAGGTAAGTACCATACCTACAGCTGAAAACAATACCGTTAACTCAAAAGTTATAGGAATCCAGGCCGGCAATGCAAAGTGTGGTTTACCACCAATATTCAAAGGCCAGTCTACAGTAAATACCCAGCTCATGAATGTAAGTGCTGTAGTAGTACCAGTGATGGCATAAATAAAACCCGCAGTATGCAGGCTTGTTTCACGAATGCCCATAGCATGATCTAAACCATGCACTGGGAAAGGTGTATACACATCGTGTATCTTGTAACCTGCTTTGCGAACATTTTTCACAGCAGGAAACAATACCTTCTCGTCATCGAAAGACCCTACTACAAATTTTTTAATTCCACTCATATTGGCCCCCTTCTTATTCCCCCAAAAGGGGGAAGGATTTTAGTGTATAATAATTTAAATTTCTTTCCAAATAATCAGGCTCTTCAAAGTCCTTCCCTTCGGGGGAGGATTAGGAGGGGCCTTTAATGATGCGGATGAGCAACTTCTTCTATGTAAAACTTCTCTGCATCCGCTTTTTCTATATCGGTCATCTTCACTTTATAATTTTCTCCACTGGTCTTTAAAATAGCTTTGATCTCTGCCACGGCAATAACCGGGAAGTATTTTGCAAACAGGAAGAAGCAGGTAAAGAATAATCCAAACGTTCCCAGGTAAAACCCGATCTCCCAAATGGAAGGACTGTAATAAGTACTCCAGGAAGATGGCAGGTAATCTCTGTACACCGATGTTACAATAATTACAAAACGCTCGAACCACATACCTATGTTTACAATAATACTCATGAAGAAAGTAACTGTGATATTTCTCCTGAGCTTACGGCTCCAGAACAACTGCGGTGAAACCACGTTACAGAACATCATCAGCCAATAACTCCATCCATAAGGGCTGAACAGGTTGGCACGATTCTCTTTAAATGCAAACCATTCGTAAGGATTTTGTCCGTACCAGGCCATAAATAATTCCGTTAAATAAGCACATCCTACAATACTACCTGTAAGTACAATTACTTTGTTCATGGCTTCAATATGGCCAATGGTAATATAATCCTGTAGGTTCAAAACTTTACGCAATACAATCATCAAGGTTTGCACCATGGCAAATCCGCTGAAGATGGCACCGGCTACAAAGTACGGGGGGAAGATTGTTGTATGCCAGCCCGGAACAATTGAAGTAGCAAAGTCAAAAGATACAATGGTATGCACCGATAATACAAGTGGCGTACTAAGTCCTGCCAGTACCAATGCCAAAGACTCATGCCTTTGCCAGTGTTTGGTACTTCCGGTCCAGCCGAAAGAAGCCACTCCATAAAACATTTTACGGAATTTTGTTTTAGCCCTGTCACGTACAGTTGCCAGATCGGGTAATAAGCCCGAATACCAAAATAATAATGAAACGGTAAAATAAGTTGATATCGCAAATACATCCCACAATAAAGGTGAATTGAAATTAACCCATAACGGACCCCGGCTATTGGGATAGGGCATTACAAAAAAGGCCATCCATACCCGGCCCATATGCCAGATAGGAAACTGTCCGGCACAGATCACCGCAAATATCGTCATGGCTTCAGCGGCACGGTTTACACCCGTTCTCCATCCCTGCCGAAAGAGTAATAAGATTGCTGAAATAAGTGTTCCTGCATGACCAATACCAATCCACCATACAAAGTTGGTGATATCCCAACCCCAGCCGATGGTCTTGTTCACGTTCCATTGGCCAATACCATAAGTAACCTCCCGGTAAACACTGTACACCCCAAATAATAACAGCGCTACGCTGATAGAAAATCCGATGTACCAGAGTAAGCTTGGTTTCATCTCAATGGGACGAATGATATCTTCCGTTACCTGGTGATAATCTTTGTTACCATCAACCAGCGGTTCCCTTAATTGCGATTCGTATTTCAGTAATGACATATTTTTAAGCCTCACCCTCATTCCCTCTCCGGAAGAGAGGGAGGCCGGGCATTTTTTTGTTAATCAACTTTTATAATTAAGCATTTCAGCTCTTGATGTTTTTTTCAACTTTTATCATAGCGAAATTGATCTTTCCATCTTCGCACTGTTCTCCTCCATGCCCCTCCCCTCGGGGGTTCTCTTTAAAGAGAACGAACGAAGTTCAGGAGGGGCCTATGCGTGTGGTTTTTGCTCTTCATGCCTTCCTTCTCCATCATGCTCCTCTATTCCAATATGCCTGTCGGTATTCCTCACTTTTGCCAGGTAGCTTACATTAGGCAAAACGTGTAATTGCTCAAGCACATAAAATGAACGGTGTTTCTGTTCTACATTGCGGATCTTATACACATCACTCTCTTTATCATTAACATTACTAAAGCTGATGGCATGTGTAGGACAGGCTTGCATACAGGCTGTCTTTACATTGCGAACCAGTGATGGGTCCTGTTGTTTTTTAGCTTCAAGCTTAGTTTCCTGCAAACGCTGAACACAGAATGAACATTTTTCGATAACACCTCTTGAGCGAACCGTAACATCAGGATTCAATACCATTCTTGTAAGGTCATCATTCATTTGCATTACAGATTCATCCATATAGCCGCCCAGCATTGGCTTCTGGTTATCCGGGAAACTATCAGCTCCTGTATAATCAAGCCAGTTAAAACGGCGAACTTTATAAGGACAGTTGTTTGCACAATATCTTGTACCGATGCAACGGTTGTAGGTCATTTGGTTTAAGCCTTCTGAGCTGTGATTAGTTGCAGCAACAGGGCAAACGTTCTCACATGGCGCATTGTCGCAATGTTGGCAAAGCATAGGCTGGAAAACAACATCCGGGTTTTCAAGATCGCCTGTGAAGTAGCGGTCGATACGCAGCCAGTGCATTTCATGTGCACGCTGTACCTGCATCTTACCTACAACGCTCACATTATTTTCTGCCGTACAGGCAACAACGCAGGCGCTGCAACCGGTACAGGTATTAAGATCAATGCTCATACCCCACTTGATGCCCGGCTTAGAAAAATCAGGATACATGGTTGCATCCCTTACAAAATCATCGCTGCCTTCAATGGTGATCAATGCTCTTTCCTTGTTCACAGCTTCTAAAAGCGCAGCAGGGTTTGCATTGTATGATGCAAGATTGGTTTCAAAAATGATGGGGCGGTTTTCTGTAAATCCATGCACCTGTGTTTGTGCCAATGGATACAGCCTTCCCGTTTTCTCAACTGTAGCTACACCACTGTATGAATTGGTTCCGTTGAAACCAACTAAAGGATATACATTTTTACCGGCACCATTTGCTGACTTACCAATATTATTTGCTGTTGTTGTTTTATCTGCACTTTCCCTGCCATATCCAACTGCCAATGCAATTGTTGCAGCATTCATACCCGGTATTACAATTACCGGCAACTCTACCGATCTGCCATTTACTGTAATTTTTACAACAGGTTTCTCCGGGTGAACTTCATAATCACTTTGATTTCCTTTTTCCTGGTTCATTACATCAAGGCTCAATAAAGATTTAGCCATGGCCGGGCTCATCATCGCATAATTATCCCAGGTTACCTTGGTAATAGGATCAGGTAATTCCTGCAACCATGGGTTATTGGCCTGGCTGCCATTACCAACAGAAACTTTTTGATAGAACACCACTTCAACAGCACCGCCTTTTGCGGAAGTAACCGCTGTTGCTGCTTCACTTAATTTTCCACCGTTAAAGCCGCCGCCGCCAACAGGCATTGAAGCCGGCTCTATCACACCATCCTGCAAAGCTTTATTGTATAGATCACTACTGCCCAATTTTGCGGCCCAATAGGTTTTAAAATAAGTTTCATAATCGCTGAACATACTGCCTGCAGCAACTGTCCATTTGATAAGCGAAGTTTGGAAAGCCCTTGTTTTAAATAAAGGATAAATGGTTGGCTGTATCAAACTGAAATAACCTGTCTTAGGTTCTGCATCGCCCCAGCTTTCGAGCCAATGGTGCGATGGAAGAATATATTTACAAAGCTCAGTTGTTTCATCCATGGTTCCATTAAAGGAAACACTAACAACTTTTGCAAGCCCGTCTTTGAATTTTTTGCTATCGATGTATGAATAAGCAGGATTAACATCGTGGATCAACACGGCACCCACAGCACCTGTATTCATATCATTCACCAACTGTACCATGTCAGCATCAATACCATTTTTGTAGTTTGATGTCATGGCCCAGTTGATCGTTTTCCCGTTTGCACCTATGGCTTCGTTGATCGCATTTACGATCACCTGGATATTTACATCATTGCTTCCGCAAACAACCAATGAAGCACCGCTGTTTGCTTTTAAAGCTGCAACAGCTTTAACGATTCCTTCATTGACTTTTGGTGAAAAATTACCTGTTGACTGGCCAGGAACAGCAACACCTAATGCAGCGGCTAAGGCCAACGCAACAGCACCTGTTTCAGAAGGCTTATGTGTATAGCGGTCATCGGCATTACTGCCGGTCATGCTCATCATACTTTCAAAATGGAAATGTCTGCTCAGTTCAACTTTTGTTCCCGCAGCTACTTTCCTGTTCTTCCCATATTGATTACTGAATTCAGTGGGGCTTAACCAGGTTCCTAAAAAGTCGGCACCAAGACTAACAATAACTTTTGCATTATCAAAATGATAAGAAGGAATTGCTTTTTTACCATAGCAGACCTCGTTGGCCAATAACATACCGCTATAACTTACAGCATCGTATTGTACGTGGCGGCTACCTGGATATTTTGCTAAAAATTCTTTTATTATTTCTAAAGTAGTTGGAGAATTGATGGTAGCAGTAAGTAATGCAACTGCTTTGCCGTTTATCGCATCACCTACCATTTTATCAAAAGCGTCAAAGCCGGTAACTTCTTTAAATCCTTTACCGTCTTTCTGCATGGGGTAACGCAGGCGGGTATTATCATACAGGTCGAGTACAGAAGCCTGTGCCTGTGCATTGGTACCGCCGTTGGTGATGGTTGATAATTCATTCCCTTCAATTTTTATTGGCCTGCCGTCTCTTTGCTTAACCACAACCGGGATTGCATCACCGCCATTAACATAGGTAGATGCATAATAATTGGCGATGCCGGGAATAACACTATCAGGCCTGTTCAAATAAGGAACAGCCTTACGTACAGGCGTTTCGCAGCTTGCCGCAATAGCGGCGGCTGCAGTGCTAAAGCCAAGATATTTAAGGAAATCCCTGCGTGGGGTTTTGGCATCTAAAATACCTCTATCATCAAGATCAGCTAAAGGAAGCAGTTCTTCTTTAAACTCATTTTTGATTGATTCCTGAAAACTTGCTGTTTGATTCAGTTCTCCAAAACTTTGCCAGTATTTTTTCTTACTCATATTTATCATAATGTGCTGATGTGCTAATATGCTATTGTGCTAATTTTTTAATCTTTTACAGCATGTGAATTTTGAACTCCTCATTAGCAAATTATCGAATTAGCTAATCAGCTAATTGTATTAATAGTGACATTTTTGACATTCTGTTCCACCAATATGCTCAACCGTTACACTATCCATCCTATTGCTCTTGAGATCCCTGTGGAACTTCTCGTAAATGCTGTAAAATTTATTTCCTGTACTATCTGCTTTGTTGTAAAAATCAACTTTGGTATCCCTGTGACAGTTGATACACCAGCCCATGCTCAAATTACTGAACTGGTAAACTTCCGGCATATCCTGAATATTACCATGACAGCTTTGACATTGCACTTTACCAACTTTAATGTGCTGGCTGTGGTTGAAATAAACGTGGTCGGGGAGGTTATGTACTTTTATCCATTCGATGGGTTTTGCACCATCAGGAATACCATCCTTATTATTATCGGGATTGTAAGACTTTGTTGCTGCATTCCAGCCTGCATAAGCATATAATTTCTCTATCTCTGCAGTACCATCTACCTTGGTTCCGTTCTCTCTTACCAATTCGTCAGGACCTTCGTATTTGCTGATAGATTTATGGCAGTTCATACAGGTATTAACTGCCGGAATGCTGGCCTGCTTGCTATCCTGTGCACCACTATGGCAATACAAACAACTGATCTGGTTTGTGCCGGCGTGTACTTTATGAGAATAGAATATAGGCTGCTCGGGCTGGTAATCCTGTTGTCGGCCTAATCCGATAGCGCCATTAATAGTGTAAAAACCGCCTATCCCAAATAACAGCAGGATTCCTACCATTATATATGACTTGTTCTTGTAGAAAGGAACAGGCTCAGAACGCAGTACACCTTCTTTTTCATCAGAAAGTTTACGGAGGTTACTGTTAACCTGTAATAATATGAATGCAATGAGTGCTAATACTAATGTTAAGATACCGAAGAGAAGAGAATCACCGGAACCTTCGGGCTCACCCGTTGTTGGACCTGGAGTTATTGTCACAGGAGGATTATCAACATAACTCATAATAGCATCAATCTCCTCATTCTTCAACTGCGTAAAGGAGGTCATTATAATAGGCTTCCATTTATCCTTTATTAATTTGGCATATGCGTCATTTTGATCTGCAGGATTATGGATCCATTTGTATATCCAACCATCGCCGGGGACCCTATCCTTCCAGCCTTTCAATGCAGGGCCGGTAAAATCTTTATCTATTTTATGGCAGCTTGCACAGTTAGCTTTAAAAAGCGCCTGGCCATCCTGGGCAAATGATTGTAAATTGATAGATAATAAAACAACTAAAAAGATACTTGTAAATACTCTGTTAATGATTTTTCTATAGCGACTCATACAGTTATCGGGGCTAATGTGGAAAAATATCCTGATTCGGGTGCAAAAATAAGACAGGATGCTGACAATGTACCAACATTTCAGAATTTTTTTTTGCTATATCCAGCATGGGTTTCAGCAAATTGTATGTGATTGGGTAGTTTGATTGTCATGTATAGGTAATCTGTTTTTACCGGTTCGATTTTTTTTGTCTAAGCCTATATAATCACAATTTTTTACCCCACTTTTGCCCAATGTTTAATAAGCTTAAAGAAAAGTGGAAGGTTAATGGATTAAACTTATTGCTTATTCTTACCACTTTTGCATTGGGTGGAAGCCTTTGTGGTTATGCAGGGCGTAAGCTCCTTTTGCTTACTGGCCTGGAGAAAGGGGTAGCCTGGCTGGTAGCCTATATCTTACTGGTTACACTGCTATGGCCGCTTTGTGTACTATTAATAAGTATACCACTGGGACAGTTCAAATTTTTTAAAAGTTATATCTCAAAAATTGCAGCAAGGATGAGCCTGCCTACCGGACAGGCAGCCGGGAGGAGCAAGAAGGGGCAGCAACCCGGATCTCCTGTAAACATCGCCATATTTGCAAGCGGGGCTGGAAGCAATGCAGAGAAGATAACCTCACCCCCGTCCCCTCTCCTTGAGGAGAGGGGTGCCTCGAAGATAGAAGCGGATAGGGCTTATAAGGTTGCCTTGATCGTTTGCAATAAACCCGGCGCTGGTGTGCTGGCTGTTGCAGAAAAGTACGGGATACCGACTTTAATGATTGAAAAGGAAAGGTTCTTTGAAGGAGATCATTATTTACAGGAACTGAAAAAGTACAACATCGATTTTATTGTACTGGCCGGATTTTTATGGAAGATGCCTGCAGCCTTAATTAATGCCTGGCCAAAAAAGATCATCAATATACATCCTGCGCTTTTACCCGCTTATGGGGGCAAGGGTATGTATGGAAATAAAGTGCATGATGCCGTTATTGCAGCCAAAGAGAACGAAAGCGGCATCAGCATTCATTATGTAGATGAGGTCTATGATAACGGGGAGATCATCTTCCAGGCCAAATGCCATGTGAATGAAAATGATACCGCTGAAACACTGGCACAAAAAATTCATGCGCTTGAACATGCACATTATCCCGAAGTGCTGGCAGGTTTGATTAAAAAGCAAAATCGCAGTTAAAACACAGGCGTAGCATCAAGATTGTAAATCGTTCCTGTATTTTTACCCATAATAATATTTACAACTGTTGCATTTCATTTTTAAAATATGCTTACTGCTGCTTTTATCATTTGGTATCAAAGCGCATGCTATTGCCCAGTTAACCGTTAGCGGAACTGTTTTCGATTCTTCAAAAAGAAATTATGTTGAAAATGTAATTGTTCAAAGCACCGGCGGAAAAAATGTGATTACTGATTCCATGGGCAGGTATAAAATAGTTGTTGCAGAAAATGATTCTCTTTCTTTTATCTACCAGAATAAACCAACACAAAAATTTGCAGTAAAAGATATTGCCGATCTCAATCAGTTCGATATTTCTTTAAGGGTTCGTGTTAAAGGTGGCTACAGCACTTTAAAAGAAGTAATGATCTATGCAAGGTCGCACCGACAGGATTCAATTGAGAACAGGCAAACCTATGGCGATGTATATAATTTCAGAAACCCCACAATACGCACCAGTGTATCACCCTCTGGCGCAGTGGGGGCCGATGTGAACGAGATCATCAATATATTCAGGTTTCAAAGAAATAAACGCTTAATAGCTTTCCAGGCAAGACTGGAGCAGCAGGAGCAGGATAATTTTGTAAGCTACCGCTTCAATAAAAATTTTGTGAGAAGAATTACCCAATTGCAGGGAGCCGAGCTGGATAGTTTTATGGTTAGATATTTACCTACTTACGAATTTGCAAGCATGGCTGATGAAGTAACCTTTAATAAGTATATTTTAAATTCGTCGTATGCATTTAAGATTGCATTCTTAAAGCAGGAAGCTGCAAGGACAAAAAAAGGAAATTAATTTATGGAAGAGAATCAACTTAACCCTGGCATCGGCACCAGGCAGCAACGCACCTCCATTTCCTCATAACGCACACCTTAATTTAATCTGTTGTTCAAAGTAATTTGCTGAGATCATTTATTATATTCAGTAATATTCAGTTATAAAAGCATAGACACCAGGCTAATACCTTTTTTATTTTATAAATGGTTAACAGCCGTTAAATATTCACACAAAACTTAAAAATAACCTGCTGCATTTGCAGGTTCATTACAATGAGTAATATCATACAACCCAATGCCCATAATCAGTGTACAGGTTACACGGCATCACTACATTTGCTTTGTAATAAATATTGATTCTAAATTGATCTCTTTTGAGAATCTATTCATTCCGTTCCAATCAATACTGATTACCCCCTCTAAACTCCAAGAATTAGGTCCGCAGGGCCTGAAAAATTATACACTTTTAAATTTTTATATCATGAAAAAGTTAATGATTATTATTTTGACAGCTGGCCTGTTTTTCACCGGTTGTGCTAAAGTTGATATAACCCCTGATGCAAACAAAGCCAGTGCATTAGAAGCCAGGCAACTTCTACCAGTTAATGGATATTATACCATTACCAATACCGAAACAGATTGGGGAGTAGTGGAGTACAGGATTCAGTTTACTGGCTGTGATGGAAAATACCGGGATCTTCCTTTATTAATGCAGGAAAGCATTACCGTTTGCCTGCAAAATGGACAGGTTCAAACCAATTTTACCCATATTATTGTTAGGGTTAAACAATAATGCTGAAGGGCCGGGAAGTATGCAGAAATTGTCAGGCAACTTAGTGATGTATGTTTGCAAGCTGCATACTTTTGTACATTTTACTTTGCCGTGCCGGTACATATAATTCACCAAAAGAGCGGATTACTATTTTCGTAACCACGGGGAGATGAGATTACTTTCAATAAATATATTTTGAACGCCTCTACGCTTTTAAAATTGAATTATTGAAGCGTGATGTTCCGAAATTTCCTGGACAGGCTGAAAATTAAAAAAAGAGAAGTACTTTTCATTTTCAAAACCTGCAAATGAAAAAACTCTTTCTGTTTTCCTCTTTATTTCTTTCGCTACATGTTGTAGCTCAAAACGACAGCCTTCCCTCCTTTATAAAAGACAGCCTTGATAATTATGTGAACAAAGCACTTACCGACTGGCAAATTCCCGGCGTTGCCGTTTGTGTTGTTAAGAACGGCAAAGTTGTTTTAATGAAAGGGTATGGCGTAAAAGAAATGAACAGTGCTGATAAAGTAGATGTAAACACTTTGTTCATGATCGGCAGCAACACTAAGGCTTTTACCGCAACCGCATTAGCCATGCTGGATGCTGAAAACCTGCCTGCCGGACAGGCTGTAAAATTTTCGCTGGATGATAAAGTACAAAAATGGTTACCCGATTTTAAATTGCATGACTCATGGGTTGCCAAAGAAGCCAATATCAGGGACCTTTTATGTCATCGTTTAGGATTTGAAACTTTCCAGGGTGATTTTATGTTTTTTGATTCAGATCTCACTGTTGCTGAAGTAAGAGATAAAATGGGAAAGCTGAAACCGCTGTATAGCTTTCGCAGCAAATGGGGTTATACCAACAGCGCTTTTTTAACCGCAGGAGAGATCATACCCAAAGTAACTGGTAAGTCGTGGGGTGATTATATTACCCAAAATATTTTCAAACCACTTGGCATGAACAGCAGTCTTGCTATGTCGAAAGACATACAAACTGCTAACAATAAAGCCCAGCCGCATACGGTAGTAACGGGTGAGTTAAGAAAGATATTTTATGGAAAGATCGATAACCTGGCACCTGCCGGCAGCATTTCATCATCTGCAAATGATATGAGCAAATGGGTACTGGCCCTGCTCGATAATGGAAAACTAAATGGAAAAGAGATCATTCCTGCGTCAGCGATCGAACAAACAAGAATACCCCATTCCATACTGGGCAACGGGAGGCATATGTTCAACAAATCTAACTTTGCCATGTATGGTTTGGGATGGATGTTAGAAGATTATGCCGGGAAAAAAGTTGTGTCGCATACCGGGGGCGTAAATGGTTTTGTAACCAGTGTTTGCCTGGTGCCGGAAGAAAATCTCGGCATTATTGTATTGACGAATACAGATGCCAATGGTTTTTTTGAAGCACTGAGGAATGAAATAGAAGATGCCTACCTGGGATTACCTTATCGTAACTACAGTAAGGTTTATCTCGATTATCAACAAGCAGATGAAAAAGAAAAAGAAAAACAATGGAAGGCAGTAAAAGATACTGTGATCATGAACCTGAAAACGGAACTACCGCTTACTGCTTATGCAGGAGAATATATGCATGATGTTTATGGCAATATGAATATTAAAATTGAAAATGGCAAACTCATCATGCGGTTTCAACATCACAAAGGAAGGTTTGGTACATTGGAGCCCCTGGGTGGAAATCGCTTTTTTTGTACCTACAGCGATCCGTTGTATGGAAGAAAAAAATTAAGCTTTACCGTGGTAAATAAAAAAGTAAGCTCTTTAACCGTACGGGTGGCCGACTTTGTTGAGTTTACGCCTTATGAATTTAAAAAAGCCCCATCCCAGTGAACTTCGTTCGTTCTCTTTCAGAGAACCCCAAAGGGGAAGGAGTAAGTACAATAAAAAAATGAGAACTAAATATGGAAGAGAATCAATTGAACTTAGGCATTGGTACAAGATTGCAGCATACACAATTCGGACCCGGTGTAATTGTTGGCGTTAAATACGCAACCTATCTTATTTCTTTTATCCATCACGGCATAAAGGAAATTGACAAGACCGATGAACACCTGGATGAGATCATTGCAGAAAATGTAACTGCAGAAGTAGAGACCGTATCAGAAACAGAGCGGTCTTTATTAAAGATTTTAAGGCAATGGGCGGAGGTTAGCGAGATAGTCCCTATCGGTGATAAATGGATCGGTGGAACCATGAGCCTGCAAACTGCTGATAAAACCTTAAAGCCAAAAGAAATTCCCATTGATGATTTTTTTCACAAAATAGTTATGCTGCGTGACAGGTTACGTGTGCTTGAGCAGAATATCAACAGCCATAAAAAACTTACTGACGAAGAGAAAGTGAACATACAGCAATACATTACCCGGTGCTACGGATCACTTACCACTTTTAATGTGCTGTTTAAAAATAAGGAGCAGTGGTTTGTGGGGGATAAGGGAAGTAAAGAATAGTAAAGCCAACATGCAAAGCAAATTTTGCAAAATGTGTTGACTGAACTATTGATGATGATATGGAAGACAAAAAAGCTTGGCTTTGTAATGCAGTACCGCTCCCTCTCTTTCGGAGAGGGAGATGGAGGGTGAGGCCATAAAGAGCAGTGGTTTGTTGGTGATAAGGGAGGTAAGGATTGATCTAAAAAATAAGAAAGTTAAATCTGCGAAAAGCAGTACGGTGAGAATTACCTGCTGTAGATATCAAAAAAAATCAGGCGCAGGCGTGCCCGAGAGAAGTCCGTTGACGAATTATATTTGTGGGCTTCTAATCCGCTTAGGAAATCCCTTGGAAGAAAATAATTATCAACAACAACCCAACTTTATATCACCTTACCGTACGGGCTTTGAAAGCCCTTCCTATTTTGGCCAGTGCTTTAAAGAGGTATATGGCCTAACTCCTTCGGAATATATGGAGAAGAACAAAGAATCCTGAAATTGATCGCTATGTCATGCTGAAGTACTAAGCATGACATAGCGATCAATTTCAGGATTCTTTGTTCTTCTCCATATATTCCGAAGGAGTTAGGCCA
>JBKJMZ010000130.1:0-4495 GCA_046596255.1 Ferruginibacter sp.
ATTTTTTAACGGGTAAAAAAACAGAATGGAAACAGGAGTCGGATGGACATGGGGGAGGAGACTGGCGCCTGGTAACCGATTGGATAAATGCGGTATCGAAACATAACCCGGCATTACTTACTTCAACAATTGATGCTTCTATTGAAAGCCATGTTATGGGTTTTATGGCAGAGGAAAGCCGGAAGAAAAATAAAGTAATGAAAGTGAAATTATGAACACTTTTTTTACGCAATTGGCGCAAGTGTTAAACTAAAATATAAAAGGTAAAACGTGATATATATGGGATTACCTGCTGCCTTTTATTTCTACAAAACGAAGCTTCTTTTTGGTATGATTTATGATGCTGTTAACATATAAAATGATTTTACTAGTAAATACTGAACCCGGTATTGCATAATATGATGAAAAGAATTCTACTCTTATCTTATTTGATAATAAGCACTGCTATTGCATTTAGCCAGGATCTTTCAGCGGATAAACTGGTTGATATGCTTTCTTTATCTGTACATAAAGCAGAAAACCAACTCGTTAGTAAAAAGTATGCGCTTTGCGGCTCTAATTCTGATACCAGCGTTAAATTGTACGCATCCTATCCTCGCAAAGTACTACATACCAAAAAGGCCATAGAGGCTGTGAGTAGAAAATTCCTCATATACAATTTTGATCAAACATTTAAATTTACTTATCAGACCAATTCAAAAAATGAGTTCAACAATATTATTAAGGCTTTAAAGAAAAAAGGATTTCAATGCAGTTACGAGATGGATAGCACCCTCAGGCCGGCCTCGTATGTTTACCAGTTCCAGGATCATACTGCTGAAGCATCCATACAAAAGCAGGATGATACCACATGGTACACGATCGCTTTCGATAAAAAAATATTGCCCGTAGATAAGGAACTTATTTTTGCAGAAGACCTGCTGCAGTTTACTTCTCATGAACAACTCGTTTATTATTTTGGCGCTAAGCATGTAAAAAAAGATGTTTACTTTTTTGGAGAAAAAGATATTGCTTCCTGCTCTGTGCTGCTGATGAACACCGACAGGCAGGTGATCTTTGTGTGGAGCGACGGTTTAAATAACCGTAATATAAACAGCCTCCTCATCGGTGGTCAGCATAAATTAAAAAGCATGACCGGCACGGAAAAAATAATAACAGAAAATAAGTGGTCACTGAAATGTGGCTTACGTGCCGGCATGCCCTTATATGACCTGCGCAGTATGAACCAAAAAAATATTTCATTTTGCGGTGGCTATGCACCCAACCCAGGGCTTGTATTTCCCGAGTCTACCGGTAAAATCAATTTTAAGAATAAGGATATTATTCTTGGCTGTGAGAACTGCGATGACGAACAGTACCTGGGCACCAAATCAATGAATGCAGATAAGGCTATGAAAGAGGGGCGGGTGTTTTTTGTACTGACGATAATACTTTACCCGGAATCTCCTTTGTTAGCTGGAAAGTAAAAAATCAAAAATCAAAAGTCAAAAAATATCAAAAGTAAAAAGTACCTACCCTCACATGTGCTGATGCCCCGGAAAAATAAAAATGGTTCTCTATTGGCTATACTCACGCTCCACACCTGCCAAAAAAGATTCTCAAATATTCTTATATCGCTCCGTAGAACGGCGGTCCTGTAAGCCCAACTCACAATCCTGGCAGTGACTCGTTTGGAAAAGAAGAAGTTTAGAAGGTTAGAAGTTTAGGAAGTTTAGAAGATTTAGGGAGGTTTAGAGTTTAGCAGTGCTCACTAAACTATCCTGCCTAGGTTCGTGTCTTCAGGAACCGAAACTATCAAGTGTCTCGTCCTAAAAATAGTTTAAGGTTAAGGGATAAATCCTGCAATATATTTACAGGATAATTTTGGTTAAAGTTATCTAGTTTTTATAATAGCTCTTCCATATTTTTTTTATACCCAGGTTACTCTCTTTGTGTACTTTTTCTGGGGTATTATTGCTGATACTCATATGGGGCCTTTGTTCGTTATATAATTTTACAGCTTTATCGAGATGTTTTCTGGCTTCATTAAATTGTACAACTTGGTAATGATCCAGGTACACTTCTTTTAATATACAGTTTACTCTTTCAGCGATTGCATTTTCAAGTGGATCTCCATTTTCGGTCATACTGATCCTTATAAAAATGGTTCGTGAAGACACGAACCAAGGCGAGGGAATTGTTTGAGAAATTTTTTCCTGTTTTGCATGCGTTAAACATTAGAGCTAAAAGTAAATAAGTACAGTAAAGTACCTTACGGCGGCAGCATTTTTAATTCTTAATTCTTAATTATGGTTACTCCAATATTAATTTCTTCAAATAAAATACATCAGGGTCAACCATCGGGGCGGTTTTACTGGTAATGATAATTCCCTTCTTATCAACCAGCAGTCGTTCCTTACCGGCATCTGTAACAATATCCAATGGTAGCGGCATATCTATATTCAGCAGCTTCACCATATATTTATTGTCGGCGGTTTGTTTTACATGGATCTCTAATTTATCAGTGGTATATAAAAAAAGCTGAAACAATGGTTTCATGCTTTTTTTATAAGCGGAGCTGAAAAGCTGTTCTACATCTGATGTTACCACGGTATTGTCATACGTGTATTGGGGTGCAGTGGCTAGTTTTTTAAGGGTAGGGAAGAAGACATCGTCACCCATGACATAACGCAGGGTATGCATAAAGAAAGCGCCCTTGCCATAAATGTCAGCATAGTAAGCACTGTCGCTGTCTACTTCGTCGCCACGTACAACCGGCAATTTATTTTGTGTAGCTCTTGCCGTTTGTTGCATCCTTTTTAAATAAGCGGCTTCGCCTTCCAGTTCCCTTGTTGCCATGGCATCGCCAAAAACACAGATACCTTCCTGTATCCACATATGAGCCCAATCCCGGTTGGTTACTTTATTGGCCCACCATTCATGCCCGTATTCATGGTGCAGCAACCAGTCGAAATCTTTGCCACCCAGTTTTTGAAATTTATATTTATTGCCATAAGCTATATTGGTCTGGTGCTCCATGCCCAGGTGCGGTGTTTCAGAAGCGGC
This sequence comes from Ferruginibacter sp., assembly GCA_046596255.1. Classification (GTDB taxonomy): domain Bacteria; phylum Bacteroidota; class Bacteroidia; order Chitinophagales; family Chitinophagaceae; genus Ferruginibacter. The sequence continues at coordinate 3,046 of JBKJMZ010000130.1, forward strand.
TATGCGTTCCTTTACCCAAGGATATTCACCAAAATATTTTTCCAGGATACGGCTCGATTGTTCAAACAGGTCCAATATCTTTTCTGCCATGGGCATATTTTCTTCAAGCACATAATATTCCATGGGTACTTTGTTGCCCTCAATTGTAGTGTATGTGCGCCTGGCTATTTTATAATTACCCACGTTAAAAACAAGGCAATAGTTGCTAATAGTATAATTCGTTTTCCAATGGTAAGTGGACTTATTATTTTTGTTTGTTACTTTTTGAAGTAGCCCCGGCCCGGCAACAACCAAACCTTTGGGCACAGTAATGATCATATCTGCGCCTTCATTGGGTTCATCGCTCGGATGATCCTTGCAGGGAAAATAGATTTTGCCGCCTTCGCCCTGGCAGCTTATGGCGATCCATGGATTTCCCTTACTGTCTTTTTCCCATTGGAACCCGCCGACCCATGGCGCCCTTTCTGCAACACCGGGCTTTCCACTATAAGCGATCTTTACTTTTACCTTTCCTGCAGGCATTTCTTCTGCTAATGCAATGTTTACCAGGTCATCATTGGTATGGGTATAATTATAGCTTTTACCATTTACCCATACACCCGAAATGCTGAGCATATGCCATAGATCGAATAAAAGGCCCGAACTTGGTTTAAGCAGGTTAAGATCGATCTCGGTATAGCCACTAATTGTTTTTTGTACAGGATCAACATCCAGTGCAATGGTATAATGCCTGATGTCCATGATGGCCTGTTCGGGTTTAAGTTTTCCACCCGACTTGAGGTTCTGTGCATTTGTAGTAAAAGCAATACATAAAATTAGCAGTGTTGGTATTATACGCATGGAAAAAGGTTTTAGTGAAGTTAATTTATTTTTTTACGTGGGAGCATGGTTGTATGATCAGCGGTGAGAAGTTTCACGCAGAGGACGCTGAGTGGCTGAGGAAACATAGGAATCTCTGCGAACGTCGCTACTCTGTGAACTCCGCTGCACTCGTGCCTCACTAAACGGAAAAAATTATCTAATCGTTCGTGAAGGCACGAACTAATCCGTTGTGGAATTGCAGAAAAACAAGCTTACAGCATATCGTGACATAGCCGTAGAATACTATAAAAATATGATGCCGTTGGATTATCTCTATTTAAGATAGTGTAGTTTTTGTTCTGGTTATTATGTTTCCCCCTCTGCCCATCTGTCAACCAGCAAATCAAAAGATAACTACCCATAATTATTTTAATAAATAGGTGGCACGGTAATTGTCAACTATAGTATCAGGTAACCTGTAAAAAATAAACCTTACCGGTTATCAAAATCCAAAAATGAAAAAGCGATAAGCAATTCCTGCGTATCGAAAAGAAAAAGTTCAGCAACAATTTTATTGACAAATTTCAGTAAGTACCGGCAGGTATTTATTAACGCTTGATTATTTAATGCTGTTTTAACTGCTGCATAA
>JBKJMZ010000154.1:0-5570 GCA_046596255.1 Ferruginibacter sp.
AAATATTCCGCTTCCACCAACTGGCAAATAATATGCCCTAACAGGATATGGCTTTCCTGGATACGTGGGGTATCTGTAGAGGGAACATTAATTAAATGATCTGAAAGTGTTTTCATGGTTCCTCCGGTCAAACCGGTAAAGCCAATAGTGGTCATTCCTTTTTCCCTGGCCATTTCAAAAGCATTGTAAATATTGGCACTGTTACCAGATGTGCTTAAACCAACCAGCACATCACCTTTGTTACCTATACCTTTTATTAAACGCGAATAGATGACATCATAACTGTAATCATTAGCCACCGCTGTTAAGTAAGATGTGTTGCAATGCAGGGCTTCGGCAGGCAGGGCATCCCTGTCAGTATAAAACCGCCCGCTGAATTCCGCAGCCAGGTGCTGAGCATCTGCAGCGCTTCCGCCATTACCGCAAAATAAGACCTTGTTGCCGTTCTTAAAAGCGTGCACAATTACAGCAACACATTCCTGAACGGTTTGTAACAGTTCTTCATTCTGTAAAACGTCCTGCTTCACATTGATAGAGGACTGTATTATATTTTTAATCTGTTCCATAAGTTAATATTTTAAATGCTCCAGGTTGTTAAACCATATTTGGTAAAAGAATAATTACGTACTATTCCGCCAAAACTATTCAATGTTTTTATAACGGCATACCGGGTATTTCCCGGACAATAAAATATCATAAAACCACCACCACCAGCACCACTGATCTTACCACCCATAGCTCCCGAAGCCTTAGCTGCAGCATATACTTCTTCAATACTACTGTTGCTGATATTGGCAGCCATATTGCGTTTCTGTTCAAAGCCATAATCCAGTATACGGCCGATCTCATCCAGGTTTCCCTGCAACAGCGCTTCCTTCATCATCCTGGCCTGGTCTTTTAAATGATGCATAGCTTCAATACTTTTCTCATTCTTCTCATTCACATTTTTTACCTGCTCTTTAATAATAGTTGCGCTTTCCCTCGACGTGGAGGTAAAATAAAGCACCAGGTTATTTTCAAGCTCATGTAAATATTGCGGCTTGATACGCAGGGGGTTGACGATTACCTTATCAGCCGCATAAAATTCCATAAAATTCACCCCGCCGAATGTTGCGGCATATTGATCCTGTTTACCACCGGCCAGTTTAAGATCATTGCGCTCTATATCATAGGCATATTGAGCGATCTTATATTCTTCAAGCGGAAGCTTCAGCATTTCCCTGAATGCACCGGCTATTGCAACCACTAAAGTTGATGAAGTACCGAGACCTGAGCCGGCGGGAGCATCTACAAAGGTAGACAGGCGAAAACCCCGTAATGGAGGTGCATAATCTTTTTGAACCCGGTTATAAACACCCTTCAGCAGGTCAAGTGTTCCGTTGATGGGTAATTCAGGAGAAAGGTCAAAACTTTGTTCTTCGTTCCTGTCGAGGGTTTGAACTATGATTTTATTTTCAGCCAAAGGTTCAATGGTAGCATAAGCAGAAAGGGAAATAGTTGCATTTAAAATAGCACCCCCAAATTGGTCACTATAAGGACTTACATCCGTTCCGCCGCCCGCCAGGCCAATTCTCAAAGGTGCCCTGCTTCTATAGATCATTGTAAGGATTTAAGTTGCAATTTACTTACTATTAGCCAGTTCGAGTATACTTTCGATCATTTTTGTCCAGCTAAACTTTTTCTTTTCCTCCAATAGATGTGGAAGGAAATGGGATTCACCTTTCTGAAAGTATTCGGATATTTTTTCGGCCAGTGAAGCCGCAGTTGGCGCTGCAACAAGCCCCACTTTATTATCGGGTACCATAGAAGGAAGTCCGCCCACATTCGTTACGATCATTGGCACTTCAAAATGATAGGCAATTGGTGTTACACCGCTTTGCGTAGCATTCCGGTAGGGTTGTATCACCATATCTGCTGCGCAGAAATAATTTTTAACTTCGCTATCAGGAATAAAAGCTGTGTGTAAAATCAAATTTTCCCTGATGCCCAGTTTGTCAATCTGTTCATCATACAATTTTCTATCTTCATAAAACTCTCCTGCAATTAGCAATTGGAAATTAGCAATTGGCAATGTTGAGTCTTTCAGAATTTTTACGGCGTCTAATAAAATATCCAATCCTTTATATTTCCTGATAAACCCGAAGAATAAAATAATTAATTCTTCATTTTTAATTTTTAATTGACTGCGAGCTTCTTCCTTAGAAATCTGCTCTCCAAAATTATCGTACAAAGGGTGGGGTACAAGCAGGGCTTTTTTTGAAGTGAACAAGCGAAGGTCACTCAACACTTTTTCACTCATGGTAATAAAAGCATCAACCGGCTTTACAAAGTATTGGGTAAAGGTTTTGTCGCCGATCCTTTTTTCATGCGGCACGATATTATCAGCTATGCAAATTATTTTTGTGTGTTTATTCTTTTTGATAATACGCAGAATAGTGCCCAGGCATGGCCCCATCAATGGTATCCAGTAGCGTACAATTACAATATCCGGTTGAAGTTTTTGTATTTCCTTACCAACGATCAACCAGTTCAACGGGTTTACCGAATTGATACGGGTATGTATAACCAGGTCTTTGGGTGCAGGTTCATCAGTGAATTGTGATTTACCAGGGAACAAAAAGCCGGGATATTGCAGGGAAAAAGAGTAAATACTGGTATGATGCCCTTCGCTTTGAAACTGTCTGGCCAGCCTTTCATTGAAAGTGGTAATACCGCCTCCGCGTAGTGGATGGGCAGGGCCAATGATGATTATCTTCCTGGCTCCTGATCCCGATGATTGAGGGCTGGAAGTTTGCATATTATTGGTTTAAACCGGTTTTATCCTCTATCAAATAGTTATTTCTCTCGGGTGAATTACGGGCTATCAATTCTCCAATAAATCCCGCAAGAAATAATTGCGAACCGATGATCATCACCAGGATAGCAACGAAGAAGAGTGGCCGCTGTGTTAGGCCACTTTGATCGAAAAAGAATTTGGAAATGGTAAGGTAGGATAGTATCAAAAAACCAAAAACAAAGAACAACGTTCCCCATAAGCCAAAAAAATGCATTGGCCTTTTTCCAAATTTGCCCACGAACATTATTGACCCCAGGTCGAGAAAACCGTTGATAAAGCGTTCCCACCCAAACTTGGTTATACCATATTTTCTGGCACGGTGTTCAACAACCTTTTCGCCGATATTTCTAAAACCGGCCCATTTGGCCAGGATTGGAATGTAGCGGTGCATTTCACCATAGATCTCTATGCTTTTAACTACATTTTTTCTATACGATTTTAAACCACAGTTAAAGTCGTGCAACTTTATGCCTGAGCTTTTACGTGCTGCAGCATTGAATAATTTAGAAGGAATGTTCTTGGTTAGCTTATTATCATATCTTTTTTTCTTCCATCCGCTCACCATGTCAAATCCATCTTCAATGATCATCCTCCGAAGCTCTGGAATTTCATCCGGGCTATCCTGCATATCGGCATCCATAGTTATGATCACATCGCCGTTTGCGGCTTTAAACCCTTCATTAAGCGCAGCACTTTTACCATAGTTGCGCTGAAATTTTATGCCCTTTATATTATCGCTACCCGAACGAAGCAGCTCAATAACATTCCAGGAATTATCAGTACTGCCATCATCTATCAATATGATCTCGTAAGTGAAATTATTTTCCAGCATCACTTTCTGTATCCATGCCGAAAGCTCGGGCAAAGATTCATCTTCATTATATAGCGGTATTACTATCGATAGATCCATGGGTTATTTTTTTTGACTTAAGAAGCCCGAAGTTATGGCTGTTATTAAAGACCCCAAAAAAAGATAGATAAAAGTAGTGATCCCCAGCATCATAGGCAGGAAGATACGCTTCATGGCCTCGGAATTCTTCTCTATCTCTGCAGGGGTGTGGTTACCTTCAAGTAATAAAAGCTTGTTGTTCTCTGCAAATTTATTGTCGCGTAACTCTGGATTCAGGTAAAAGAAAATGAAGACATATAATACCATCAGTAAAGTTACTACCACGAACATTTTAAAGCCTGTAGAAAAGAAAGCTTTGAATGAAGGGATATCCCCGGCCTGTTTTTTAAAATCCAACAAACACCAGATGATGCCTGCAACAAATACCAGGTAAATGATGTACTGGTAATTACTTTCCAGCGGTTGTTTTAATACATAGAAAAAAAATAAGGACAATGCCACCATTAATAAGCCTATAATAAATCCTTTATTCCGTGGAGAGAGATTATTCATACTAATTCAGTTCAATTTTATTTTTATTAATGATCCCGATCACTTTGCCTTTTAATGGTTTGCCAATGAAAGGAGAGTTCTTAGATTTGGATTGTACCAACTCATTTTCATAAACAAAATCTGCAGCCGGTATAAATAAAGTGAGTATAGCAGCTTCGCCTTCCTTTATCTCAGGTACCGGCAGGCCAAATATCTTACGCACATTAACGGTCTGCATCTGTACAAAATCAGCTACCGGTAAACCGCAACCCGTTACAACAGCAAACATGGTTTCCAGGCTGATCATGCCGGGTTTTGCATATTCAAATTCACAGTCCTTATTATCCGGGTGCTGGGGCAGGTGATGAGAAGCAATGCAGTCAATAGTTCCGGCAAGTAAAGCTTTTCTTATGGCCATCATCTCAGCCTTTGTTCTCACAGGAGGATTCAACTTGAGGTTGGTATCATAACTCTGCAGGTTCTCATCACAAAAATAAACCTGGTAAGGTGCAATAGAACAGGTTACCTGGATGCCTCCTTCCTTTGCTCTTTTAATATATTCCAAACTTTTAGGTGAAGATACTCCGGTGAAATGGATCTTACTGTCGGCGTACCTCGCCAGCTTTAAATCCCTGGCCACCATTAATTCTTCGGCCATGGAAGGTTTACCGGGCAGCCCCATTTGTGTAGAAGTGATGCCTTCATGCATCAAACCATTTGTGCCTATGCTGGTATCATCGGGTATTTGAATGATGGTTGCCCCGATGCTTTTTACATATTGAAGCGCCTTTAACACCAGCCCTGAATTCTGCATTGGATTGATACCATCACTAAATGCAACGGCCCCTGCATTATGCATATCATACATTTCTGACAATTCAATTCCGGCAGTTTTTTTAGAAACTGCACCAATAGGGTGGATATTTATGGTAACCCCCTTTCCTTTTTGTACAATATACTGCACCTGCGATTTGTTATCCACTACAGGATTACTGTTAGGCATCAGCATGATATCGGTAAATCCACCAGCCGCTGCGGCCCTGGCACCTGATTCTATATTTTCCCTGTGCTCATACCCGGGATCGGCAAAATCTGCAAACATATCCATCCAGCCAATGCTTACGCAGAGGCCTTTATGTTCGATTGTCTGGTCTGCTTTTTCGGAAATATTGTCGTGAATACCGGAAATTTTGCCATTGCTGATCAGAATGTCTTTTGATTGCCCGTGAAAAGGAGAGGAGGGAGAAATTATGTTAGCCTGCTTAATTAATATCTTCATTATTTATAAAAGATTGAGCAAATATCATAAAAAAAAGTCAGCTTATGAAAACTGACTTTTATATAGTCGGGATG
>JBKJMZ010000186.1:0-5140 GCA_046596255.1 Ferruginibacter sp.
AGCGGAGAGAGAGGGATTCGAACCCCCGGAAACTTGCGCTTCAACGGTTTTCAAGACCGCCGCATTCGACCGCTCTGCCATCTCTCCGCGGCAAAAGTAAGGTTAGGAGGTTTTTAATCCAAAAAAAATAGAAATTAAATAATGCAATTGGCATGTAAGCCTTGCCAGCACTGAATATTTTTTATCCCGTCTTCGACAAGCTCATACTGGCAACTCATTAATTAAGATGTTATGAAGCAGTTTCCCGTTGATCCTTATCTTTTACAACCACAAGATCATTTAACCCCACAGTGATGGGCATTACACCCACCTGAAGCACGGCTTTTTTTCCACGTATTTCTTTTACAATACCCACCTGCCGGTTTTGTTTCATCCTCACTTTATCACCAATATTTATTTCTCCCCCCACTTCTTCAAACTTATCATTCCCTTTTTTCTGGTGCTTTTCTGTGGCCATTTTCTCTTTTTGTTTAAAGAGCAGGGCATGTATCATTTTTACAACTTTATCCTTGTCCTCTGTCTTGCGCCATTCTATCACCATGGCTTTTAAACGCCGTTCCATATCCTTCAGGTAAGTGATCTTATCTGCGGCTATGCGGTTTTGCAACTGTAGTTTTTCTACTTCCTGGCTGTGTTTTTCCTTATCCAATGCCTGCTGCATTTCTTTCTTAAGTGTCTCGTTCTCTTTAAGCAGGGTTTTCAACTGTATCTTTTCTTTATCAATATCCTGTAGATCCTGTTCGGTGCGGTTAAGCAGTTTATCCAGGGTAAAATGATCATCATCCACCAATTTCCTCGCTTTATCTATTAGCCTTTTTTCCAGGCCTATCCTTTCGGCGATAGAAAAAGTATAAGAACTCCCTGGCTTACCTACAATCAGTTTATACATCGGCAGTAGGTTTTTCTCATCAAACTGCATGGCGCCGTTGATGATCCCTGATACTTTATTTGCCATTACTTTTAAATTGAGATAATGAGTGGTAACAATACCAAAGCTGTGCTTGATGGCCAGCTCTTCCATGATCACTTCAGCAAAAGCACCGCCCAGGTTTGGATCACTGCCACTGCCCAACTCATCAATAAAAAATAAAGTTTTCCCATTCGCATTTTCCATAAAATGCCTCATGTTCTTTAAATGAGATGAATAGGTACTCAGCTCAAACTCCAGGCTCTGTGTATCGCCAATATGGATCATGATCTGCTTGAAGATACCCATCTCACTATCAGGATGAACCGGCACCAGTAAACCACTTTGAATCATGAGTTGTAATAAGCCAACCGTTTTTAAAGTAACTGTTTTACCCCCTGCATTGGGGCCACTGATAACCAATATCCGTTGCTTTTCATTTAGTGTAAGATCAACAGGAATAGTGGGTTTGTTATTGGCTTTGTTATAGAGATACAACAATGGATGGTATGCCTGTATCAGATGCACATGCGCCTTATCCATAACAACCGGAAAATTGCCATTGTATTCAATAGCGAATTTTGCCTTGGCTCTTATAAAATCAAATTCCCCGGCTATATCAAGATAATTCTTTAATAGGGCTCCATACATGCTTACATGCTGGGTAAGCTTTCGCAGTATCTTATAAACTTCTTTTCGTTCTTCGTTCTCAAGCGAAAAGACATCGTTGTTCAAGGCTGTTGTTTCTTCGGGCTCTATAAAGGTTGTTCTGCGACTTTCACTTTCACCATGCAATATGCCTTTTATCATACGCTTTTGCTCGGCAAAAACGGCCAGCACCCTCCTGCCGTTCAAAAAACTTTCTTCTATATCTGCCAGGTAGCCCTGCTTGTTCAATTTACTTACCAGCCTGTCAAATACTTTGCGCAATTCATTACGCTTGCGGTATAAATTCATCCTGATGGCAGCGAGTTCTTCGCTGGCGCTATCCTTTACCTGTCCTGATTCATCCAAGGTCTCATCAATAAGTTCTATAATGGCTTTTTCGTAATAAGAATCTTTGATGATCATTGTAAGTGCCGCATATGCTGTCCTGCGCTCAGTATCAAACCAGCGGAAGATATTATTTGTATTCTCAGCCAGCCGCCTGATGAGTAAGAATTGTTCGCCGCTTAAAACGGCACCGGGTATGGCCACCAGCTTAAGTTCCTTACTTACATTATGGGTAAAATCATTAGGGAAGTGTTGCCCGCTTTGTTGCAACAGTTTAAACTCATTGGATTGCTGCAGTTCTGTAAGTATAAATTCTTTTTTGATATGCAGGCGGAGCTGTTCCGATTTATGTTTTGCATATTCGGTTCGGCAATGCAATGCCAGTAAGGTTTTTACCTTTTCGTATTCTAATTGAACCAGTGCCGATTCCGGAAAAAATTTCATGGCCTCATTTCCCCACAGGAGGATTTTAATTTATAAGATATCAAAGGTAATCGGTTATTATTTAATATGGAATGGACGGATTAGCTTTAAAATGATTGTTAAACTTTTGTTGCTAAAAGTTGTTATACAATCTATGCCAATTACCTTTGCGTAAATATTGAAAAATTTGATCATGCTAAAAGTTTTCTTCATTTCTATTGTAAGTCTCATGGGTCTCACATCCTGTGCACAAAAAGACAATTCAGCAAAAACAAAAAAAGATAAAAAAGTAATGAGCAGTTCTACAGCCAAACTAGATACAGCAACTTTTGGTACCGGTTGCTTCTGGTGTACCGAAGCCATCTTCCAGCAACTGGAAGGCGTTGAAAAAGTTACCAGCGGCTATAGCGGAGGTACTACCGTAAACCCAACTTATGAAGAAGTTACGGGCAAAGGTACAGGCCATGCAGAGTGTCTGAATATTATGTATGATCCTGCTAAGATCAGTTTTGATGAACTGCTGGAGATCTTCTGGCAAACACATGATCCTACAACTTTGAACCGCCAGGGAGCAGATGTAGGCCCGCAATACCGCAGTGTAGTATTCTATCATACTGAAGAACAAAGAACGAAGACCGCTAAATACAAGGCAGCCTTGGATAAGGCTGGTGCATTTAATAACCCTATTGTAACCACATTGGAGCCATTCACCGTTTTTTATCCTGCAGAAGCATATCACCAGAATTATTATAAGAACAATACTTCGCAGGGTTATTGCCAGTTTGTAATAAGGCCTAAGGTTGAAAAATTTGAGAAAGTATTTAAGAATAAACTTAAGAAAAATTAAAGTAGCTAGAATTATATTTTCATTAATGAGTTGTCAAGCTGAGCCTGCCTTGCTCTGCCGTAGCGGCTACGCAAAGACGAGTCGAAGCTGGTATGATTAAATATAACCAGCCTTCGACAAGCTCAGACTGACAGCTTTCCGAAATTTGCCAATTCTAAAAATCAATTTGTATTGAAATTAAAGGGATCCTTACTCACCCTTTTTTCTTTTCCTTTTCGGGCATAGGCTCTCCTTTATGGTAGGTATAAAAGGTTACCGCCTGCACCTGTGCAGTTGTTACAGTTTCGTTAAATTCGAAATATTTTTTATTGATGTTCATTGTCATGCGCATCATATAAATCTGTGCATAAAATACTTTAACAATTAAGTTATAATTTTCTTACCCTTCTTAGTTCCAGAAGATTTAAACTATTGGGATAAAAATTCACAAGTTCTTTATGCACCAGGTGAATGGCCATATCATACCAAAGCGGTATCACTGGTGCATCATTCACAATCATCCTGTCCATTTGCTGGTAAAGCTTATACCGCAACGAATCATTTTTTTCGGATAATGCCTGCTCATACAATTTATCGAATGCTGGATTTTTATACCGGGTATAATTTGGTGGCGCCGGATTGTTGCCATAAAAAACGCTAAGGTAATTCTCAGCATCAGGATAATCGGCTATCCAGCTACCCCTAAAGAAAGGCGCCTGCGATTTGGAGGTCTGCTCCATCAATAAACTTTTCTGTATTACTTCTACCTGAACTTTAATGCCAACCTGTAAAAGTTCATTGGCGATATAAGATCCAAGGTCGCCATAAATGGGAATGGTCAGCAATTTTATATCGGGTAAATTTTTTCCATCGGGAAAACCTGCTTCTGAAAGTAATTGTTTGGCTTTAACAACATCATAATGATAACCCGGTACAGCAACAGGATCAAAGGAAGGAAGGCCCGCCGGCACAAAACCACTCTCTGCCGCTGTACCAATACTGTTACGCAGGTACAGCATCATCTTTTTACGATTGAAGCCGTAATTGATAGCCTGCCTTATTTTTTGCACACGTAAAGGAGAATTCTTTACCAGTTCATTTGCGGTATCCATCAATATGCCGATGTATTCAATATTAAGGTAAGGGTGCTTGTGCAGTTCAATTTTATCAACCCATTTCTGTTTAAGGTTGCCCGTTTTGGTCAATACTTCATCTTTAAAAGAAGGGTCAATATCATCAATAAAATCAAGCCGCTTTTGCTGGAACTCTAAAAATTCCGTTGCTTTACTGTCGTAAAAACTTACTTTGATCCCGTCAAGATATGGGAGTGAATTTCCTGCAGCATCTTTTTCAAAATAAGTCTCATTTTTTTTTAAGATAAGAGCCTGCCCTTCTTCCCAGGCTACAAAACTAAAAGGCCCGGTACCAACGGGATGACGTCGAAAATCTGTTTTATAATATTCTACCGCCTCTTTGGGAATTACTGAAGTGTATTGCATGCTTAAGATACCGAGAATGGATAGAAAAGGGCGAATGAGTTTTAATTGAAAGGTTGTATCATCAATGGCTTTGAAAGGTTCCAGCGTATCTACCCTGTTATTAAATATCCATGCACCGGGGCTTGCAGTGTTCTTATCAATAATCCTTTTAAAACTATACTCAACATCATAGGCTGTAAGCCGGCGGCCCCGTCCGGCTGCGCCATCCGGGCTAGCCTTGCCGTTTGTAAAACAGGGATCATCTGTAAAAAATGCATCGGTTCTTAAAAAGAAAGTAAAAGTGAGGTTATCATCAGAAATATTCCAGTGTGTAGCCAGTGAGGGTTTCATCTGCAGGTTACTGTCTATCTCTATCAGGGTATTATAAAGCTGGTGTGATATCCACATTATCTGCTTGTTCTTTGCAAAGGCGGGGTCAAGGGATTCGAGTCCGCTGCTTTCGTTGTAGTGTAGTATTTTTTTATCTGAATGAACATGCTGCTTGCAGGAGAT
>JBKJMZ010000076.1:0-4880 GCA_046596255.1 Ferruginibacter sp.
ATGATGTCGGGGATGTGTAAAAAAATGATGGCAAACCCTCAGATGATGGATATGATGCAAAAGATGAAGGGAGAAAAAATGGATATGAAGACGGGAGAGATGGATAATAAAATGAAACATTAATTATAAAAAAAAATTAAAAGCTAAAACTATGATGGAAAATAACGGAGGTTACTATTACTGGGGAATGCATATGGGTTGGTGGTTTTTTATGCTTGTAGTAGCTATAGCAGTGATAGGCTGGGTTGGCTGGTCCCGAAAAAGAAAATGATCCCATATCATTCCCGGCATTAAAAGTTGCAGCAGAACAGGTTCAAACGAAACTACACAACATGATTAGTAATATTTAATAAAAGAGAACTCAGGCAATGATCACCGACACGGAAAAAAGCAGTATGTTGAAAGCGGCACCACGACTTTTGCAAATCATGGGTGTGCTGGCCCGGCATAAGTTTCTGCGCAATTTGTTTGGCAAAAAAAAATTGCCTCCTCCAAAAGAGGTACGGGAAACTTTTGAAGAACTTGGACTGGTGTTTATCAAATTCGGACAAGTGCTTGCCATGCGGCGGGATCTGCTGCCGCCTGAATATATCAAAGAGTTGGAACTGCTGCACGATGACCTGCCGGCTATGAGCATTAGCGTGGTAAAGTCAACAGTAAAAGCCGAACTCGGCAGCTCATTAACGAAACTGTTTTCATCGTTTGGCGAAAAGCCGATAGCCGCTGCAACCATTGCCCAGGTGCATGAAGCAACCATGCACGACAGACGCCAAGTAGCAGTGAAGGTGCAACGGCCAGGCCTTAAAGAAATAATCTCAACGGATATTGCGGCGCTTACTTACCTGGTGTCGCTGGGAGAGAAGCTCTTTCCAAAGCTTCGTGTATTCGACCTGCCTGTTGTAGTGAAGGAATTTGCCATCACGTTGAACCGGGAAACCGATTTCAATCGGGAAGCCCGTTCCATGATACTCTTTAAAAAAGCACTGGCGAATATTCCTGAGCTCTGGATTCCGGATGTTGTGAAAGAATGTTCGGGAAGAACCGTTCTCACAATGGATTTTTCTGAAGGCAAACGCATAGACCACTACGCTAAGAAGCACCCGGAAGCGATGCCTGATTTGATGAACACCTTAATTAAACTGACACTGCAATCCATCTTCGAAGAAGGAAGTTTTCACGCCGACCCACATCCCGGTAATGTTTTTGTTTTGCCCGATGGGCGGCTCTCCCTTCTCGATTTCGGGAATACAGGTGAGTTAGATGAAGCCATGCGTGAATCACTGATACTTCTGCTGGAAGCAGAAGTTAAAGGAGATGCGAAGGCAGCAACCGAAGCTTACCTGGAAATGGCGGCGGCCAATGAAGATGTAAACCATGCGGCACTGTTAGTGGACATGAAGGCAGTGCTATATGATATGCACAGTGGTGACATGGAAGCTGTTTCAATCGGCGATGCCTTCGATTCATTGATGCGTGCCGGAACCCGGAACGGGGTTCACAATCCTCCTGAGTTTGTTCTCCTCACCCGTACTTTCGTCATCCTGGAATCATTGATACGCCAGCTTGCCCCGGAACATAATTATATGAAATCTTTTCGTGAAGAGATCTCACGCCTCACTAAGCAGCACTTCTCACCCCACCGGATTAAGGATAAGACAATCAAACTTGCCCGTGAAATGGAACGATTGATAATGGATGCGCCCGGCGACACAAGACGAATACTCCGGCGTATCGCCGAAGGTAATCTGGGTCGGGTGCAGGCTCCTGCATTGGAAAAACTGGCAGGTGGCTTAAGCCGCAATATCAAACAACTCGCAGGTGCCATTGCTTTGGCGGCATTTGTGGTAAGTGGAACAATACTGTTGTTTAGTAAGATGGGTGGCTGGCATCATCTCCTGGGCGTAACAATGATTATCATAGGAATTTTAGGTACAATTATTGGCCGCATTGGAACCTGGTTTAGAGATCGTGGCAAACCTTGACATTTCCTTTTGGAATATAACTGCCGGTAAAGATGAGTTAGAAAGTATAGTTGCGAAAGACAGAAGAAGATTTTTTTTATAACAATAAAAATTCAATTATGGAATACTATTTCAGCAAAACAATAACAGGAAGTTTCGATGATGCCATTCAAAAAGTTACAGAAGCACTTAAAGCTGAAGGCTTTGGCATATTGACGGAAATTGACATAAAAGCTACCTTAAAGAAAAAACTTGATGTGGACTTTTATAACTACAAAATTCTGGGTGCCTGCAATCCGCCATTTGCCTACAAAGCCTTACTGGCTGAAGATAAAATAGGAACCATGTTGCCCTGTAATGTGATTGTTCAGGAAAAAGTATTAGGCCAGGTTGAGGTTTCGGCAGTTGATCCGGCGGCCTCCATGCAGGCAATAGAAAATAAAGTATTGGCTGGTATTGCGGCAGAAATAAGGGGCATGTTACAAAAAGTAATAGAGCAATTGTAGAATTAAATTAAGTGGTATAAAAAAATCATTCCCTTTTTTATTTCAACTAAATATTTATTATGAAACGCAAACAATTTATAAAACTTACAGGGGCAACCGGCACTTTTACCATGTTAGGCGGTGCAACGTGGTTATTGCAAAGTTGTAATGAACAAAACAAAGGTGATATGCATAGTAAAAGCATAAAAATTATAGAAGGAGATTTTGGTACAGCACTTCCATCTCCTCCTTTATTTGATTTAAAAAGTACAACTGCATTTGAAGCAAAGCAAACACCCGTCGAAATATTGAAGGGAAAGAAAACAAATGTTTACGGTTATTACGATGGTATGTTGGGTAAAACTTTTATAGTAAATAAGGGTGATGATATCAATCTGCAATTTACCAATTCGTTGCCGCAGGCTACCAATATACACTGGCATGGCCTGATTATACCTCCGGATATGGATGGCTTTCCATCACTTGTAACGCAACCCGGAGCTACGTTTCAGTATCAATTTAAAATTAACCAACGTGCCGGAACATATTGGTATCACCCCCACCCTGATGGATTCACAGCCGAACAGGTAATGCAGGGTTTAGCCGGATTTTTTATTGTAAAAGATGAGGAAGAAGCTGCATTAAAATTACCGGATGGCGATAGTGAAATTGCTTTTGTAATTCAGGACAGGCGATTTAAAAATACCGGAGACTTTGACTATGCACCCACAATGATGGAAGTGATGACTGGTTTTTTTGGTGCGTATATTATAGTAAATGGTGCGTACAATCCTTACAAAGCTGTTGAAGCACGATGGAACCGTTTACGCATCATTAATGGCTCCAATGCAAGAGTGTATAACCTGGCTTTCAGTAATAAACAGGATTTTATTGTGATAGGTTCTGATGCAGGTTTATTATCAGCACCGGAAACTGTAAACAATATTTTGCTTTCACCAGGTGAAAGAATTGATATGCTGGTGGACTTTAGCAACGAAGCAAACAAAGAAATATTTCTGCAAAGTGAACTATTTAATAGCGGTGGCGTACAGGGTAAAGAAGCATTTAAAATAATGAAGTTTACAACCGGCGATAAAACTAATGAAACATTCAGCATACCAACTTCTTTATCACTAATTGAAAAAATTAATCCATCCACTGCAACAAAAAAAAGAACATTTGATATTAGCAATGCATCCATGAGTGGCGGACATGGTATGGATATGGATAAAAAAGATACGGCTCCTGAAAATGGTATGGGAAATATGAAGATGGGCATGCATACCATTAATGGTAATTCTTACAATGTATCTGTTATGAATGAAACGGTTACTGCAGGCGCAACAGAAATATGGGAGTTTGATAATAGTAAAGGAGATGAAATACATCCGATGCATTTTCATGGCAATCATTTTCAGATTCTGGAAAGAACAGGCGGCAGAGGAGAATTAATAGCTACTGAAAAGGGATGGAAAGACACCGTAATGCTGATGCCCGGCGAAAAAGTAAAAGTAATAACTACCTTCTCACAATTCAAAGGAAAATATGTTTTGCACTGCCATAACCTTGAGCATGAAGACAGTGGCATGATGCTGAATTTTGAAATTGTATAAAATTAAAAATGGGGCACAAACCAGCAGCATCTAAAACAATGATGTACTTAAAATAAACCTAATAATCATTAATAATAAAATTCAGTTACTCTTTAAACAAAAAAAATGAAAAAAGAATTTGAGTTAGCAGGAATGAGTTGTGGTGGCTGCGTAAGCCATGTAAAAACAGCCTTACTGCAAATCCCTAGTGTTACAGATGCTGTAGTTCATTTGCATCCACAAAGGGCGGTTCTTACTTTGAACAAATCCATAGACGTGGACGAATTGTAAACCCAACTCAGCAAAGCAGGCAATTACACAATTAAAGAAATTATTGCAGCAAATTAAAATCAATATTAAAACTAAAACAGTCTTGTCAAATTAAAAATTAAAAAATCAATTATGAAAAAGTTACTTTTTACTACTGCAATTCTACTGTCAGCAGCTCTTGTTTTTACAGCCTGTTCCGGTAATGGCAGCAATGCAAAAACAGAACAATTAGCAAAAGATGAAACCTATACCTGCACTATGCACAATGAAGTTATGAGTGACAAACCGGGAAAATGCCCCAAATGCGGAATGGCTTTGGTAAAACAAAAAATGACAGATGAGCAAATGAAAATGATGGATGAAGGCACGTACACAAAACCTGAAAATTAATTACCGTTATCGGGTAACAGCGAAACTGAAGGCCGGGGAACAGCGGAACTGAAGACATCTTTAAATTTATAAAAATGAGTAATCAAACTTTCCAAAACTGTATAGATGCCTGTGAGGCATGTGCAGAAGTATGCAATACCTGCGCCGCAGATTGCAAAGGAAAACCCGGCATGGAACTATGT
>JBKJMZ010000067.1:0-7822 GCA_046596255.1 Ferruginibacter sp.
CTTTTAATTGTTTTTGCTGTTTCAGCAAATGTGTACTCACAAAAAAAACAAATAACTGTTTTTAATGATGACAGTATTTTATTCAGTAAAGTAAAATACCGGTCCATCGGGCCATTCCGTGGTGGCAGAAGTGCAGCAGCAGTGGGCGACCTGCATCAAAAAAATACTTTTTATTTTGGAGCAACCGGTGGTGGTGTATGGAAAACCATCGATGGCGGCAGCAACTGGAAAAATATCAGCGATAAATATTTTGGCGGCAGTATTGGCTGTGTATCAATAGCACCCAGCGACCCAACTATTTTATATGTAGGTGAAGGGGAAAATTCATTAAGGGGAAATGTAAGCGAAGGCTTTGGCATCTGGCGCAGCGATGATGGCGGGAGAAGCTGGCGCAACCTGGGTTTGAAAGATACCCGCCATATCATCCGCATTGTTATCCATCCCAAAAACCCGGATGTGGTTTGGGTGGCAGCCATGGGGCATTTGTTTGGGCCCAATGAAGAGCGTGGTGTTTTTAAAACAACGGATGGCGGAAAAACATGGAAAAGAGTTTTGTATGTAAATAACCAGACGGGCTGTAGTGATCTGGGAACCCGGTAATCCTTCTGTATTCTATGCAGGCACCTGGCGCATGCTGCGTACGCCTTACAGCATGGAAAGCGGTGGTGAAGGTAGTGGCTTATGGAAGAGTATTGATGGAGGAGAGACCTGGAAAAATATTACCGCAAATAAAGGGTTACCAAAAGGGCTTTGGGGCATTGTAGGTGTTACGGTAAGCCCATCTAATACAGATAAAGTTTATGCTATCATGGAAAATAAAGACGGCGGACTATATGTAAGTAACGATGCCGGTGAAAGTTGGATATTGCAAAGCAATGATAACAACATCCGTCAACGGGCATGGTATTATACCAAGGTTTTTGTTGACCCAAAATTGGAGAACAATGTATATGTACTCAATGTACCTTTTTTAAAAAGCACCGATGGTGGAAAAACATTAAAAACCATAAGAACGCCACACGGCGATCATCATGATCTGTGGATAGATCCTGAAAATGGGAACCGGATGATCGTAGCAGATGATGGCGGCGTTCAAGTAACTTTTGATGGTGGTGAGAACTGGAGTACTTATGAAAATCAGCCTACAGCCCAATTTTACAGGGTAAGTACCGATAATCATTTTCCGTATCGCATACTGGGAGCACAACAGGATAATTCAACTGTAAGAATTTTATCAAGAAGCAGCGGCGGACAAATAGCGCAGAACGACTGGCAGGTAACTGCAGGCAATGAAAGTGGTTACGTGATTGCTGATCCTTTAAATCCTGATGTGGTGGATGGGGGAAATTACAGCGGCTATCTCTCCAGGCTAGATCATAAAACAGGTGAGAACCGGGCAGTAAGTGTATGGCCCGATGACCCGTTGGGGGGAGGAATAGATGTAGCCAAATACCGTTTTCAGTGGAACTTCCCCATTTTCTTTTCACCACATAACCCTAAAAAATTATATGCAGGCGGCAATCATTTATTTGTTACAGAGAATGAAGATGCTTCCTGGACTGCCATGGGTGGCGATCTTACAACCAATGATAAAAAGCGTCAGGCATCAAGTGGTGGTCCAATTACAAAAGATAATACAGGCGTGGAAGTTTACTGTACTGTGTTTACAGGTACTGAATCGGCATTGGAGAAAGATTTATTGTGGACAGGTAGCGATGATGGCCTGATACATGTAAGTAAAGACGGTGGTAACAACTGGGAGAATGTAACCCCCGCAGCAGCCGGCCAATGGATGATGTGGAACTGTGTGGAAACAGATCCCTTCAAAAAAGGGAAGGCTTATTTTGTGGGTACTAAATATAAGAGCGATGATTTTGCTCCCTATCTTTTTAAAACAGAAGATTATGGAAAAACCTCGACAAAGATCACCAACGGGATCAACCCCATGCATTTTACCCGGGCTTTAAGGGTTGACAGGAAAAGGCCCGGCTTATTATATACAGGAACAGAATACGGGATGTACATCAGTTATGATGATGGTACCAACTGGAAACCATTCCAGTTGAATTTGCCCATGGTGCCAATAACCGATCTCACCATAAAAGAGAACAATCTTATTGTGGCTACGCAGGGAAGGTCTTTTTGGGTGTTGGATGATCTGACCGTTGTTCAGCAAAAAGATAATAACATACTTTCCAAAAATTTGCATGCATTTGCGGTAAATGATGCTTATCGTTTTGATGGCTTTCAAAATCCCAATCCCAGGAATGCAGGTATGAATCCACCTAATGGGTCTATAATCAACTATTACCTAAAAAATATTTCCGACTCAGCTAAGGTTAGTATTGATATACTTGATAAAAATAAAAAGCTCATCAAAACTTTTTCAACCAAAGCAAAAGAGAAGGAAGATAAACTTGATGTAAGAAGCGGTATGACCCAGTTTGTATGGAATATGTTTTATGCGACTGCTGATAAGGTGAAAGGGCAGATCATCTGGCATGGTAGTGTGCCGGGCCCAAAAGCAGCACCCGGACAATATTTTTATAAAATAAGAACTGAAAAAGATTCTGTAGAAGGAAGCTTTAACCTCAAAGCAAATCCTGTTTATAATGTATCGCAACAGGATTATAAAGCACAGTTTAATTTTCTCCTTTCCATTCGTGATAAATTCAACGAGATACAGAAAGCCGGAAAAAATATCCGTGACATCCGCAAGCAGATCAATGAATTTATAGACAAACAGGGTAAGGATATGCCTAATGAGATCAAGCAACAGGCAGAAACTATTAACAAACAAATGACAGCAATAGAAGAAGCATTGCACCAGACCAAGGCAAAAAGTGGACAGGATGTGTTGAACTACCTGATCCGTTTAGATGATAAGATATCCGGTCTGTATGATTTTGCAGTAAGCGGCAACACTGCTCCTGCAAAACAGGTTAAAGAAGCTTTTGCTGAATTGGGTGGGCAGGCAGATGTGCAACTGAATAAACTGAAAAGGATCATCGAGGTTGATGTGGTGAGGTTCAATGAAATGATCAGGGAGAAAGCATTACCAGTTATTGGGGTTAAGAAAGAATAAACCGGGATATTAGATACTGGATAGGGCCTGATAAATCGGAAGAATTTATATTTCTTGAGCTGTATCCAGTATCAAGCATCCAGTAACCAGTAACTTCTTCCTCATTATATTTGCGCATGAATTTTAAAGCATTTTCTTCTTCTTTTATAACCAAGTTCAGTTTTTTAAAGGGGGTATTTGGCAATAACCCATTTCGCCTGCTGGATATAGGCGCAGGTAACCATTCGGCCACAAAAGCCAAAACTGTATTTCCCAATTGTGAATACCATGGTGTAGATATGGAAAGGGGTTACAATAACAGCGAAGCAGATTTTAACCAGATGCATGCTTTTTATGAAATGGACCTCACCAAACTCAATTTTTCTGCAATACCGGATAATTATTTTGATGCCATACAGATCGCACATGTGATAGAGCATTTGTATAATGGCGATGAAGTGATCAGGGGTTTATTACCTAAGCTTAAGAGTGGCGGCTATATTTACCTGGAATACCCGGGTGAAAAAAGTACCCGTTTGCCAAGCATGCCGGGCTCATTGAATTTTAAAGATGATCCAACACATGTAAGGGTTTATTCGGTAAAAGAATTAAAGGCTTTGCTGGAATCCAACAGTTGTACGGTTTTAAAAGGGGGCCTGCGCAGAAATCCCTGGTTCATGATGGCCATGCCTTTCAGGGTAATAAAAACCTGGGTGATTGGTAAAAAACTGCAGGGTAATATTTTTTGGGATGTGATGGGATTTGCGGAGTTTGTGTGGGCGAAGAAGTTATGAGTTTGTGGTTAGTAGTTTGTGGGATATCAAGAATTCCAGAAGTCTGTTTTTACGCTAATGGTGCACAACACCAAACTATAAACGACAAACCACAAACCCTGCATTACAAACCACAAACTATTCTAACAGATCCGGCCTTCTCTCTTCAGTTCTCTTTACCGCCTGCTCATGCCGCCATTCATCAATTAGTTTATGATTTCCACTCAGTAAGATATCCGGCACTTTCCATCCACGGAATTCTTCGGGCCTGGTATAAACCGGCGGGGCCAATAAATTATCCTGGAACGAATCGGTGAGTGCTGAGGTTTCATCATTTAATACACCGGGTATCAGCCTGCCGATGGCATCAACCAGCACTGCGGCACCTAATTCCCCACCGCTTAAAACATAATCACCGATGGAAATTTCTTTGGTAACAAAATGATCCCTGAAACGCTGATCAACACCTTTGTAATGCCCGCAGATCATCAATAAATTATTTTTTAAAGAGAAGCGGTTTGCCATTTGCTGGTTGAACGTGTCTCCATCTGGTGTTAAAAAAATTATTTCATCATAAGTTGTTTCTTTCTGTAAGCTTTCAATTGCATTCACCAATGGCTCTATCATCATAACCATACCTGCTCCGCCACCAAATGCATAATCATCCACCTGGGCACGGGCATAAGTTGTGTGATCACGTAAATTAATAACATTCACTTCCAGCAACCTTTTATCTCTTGCTCTTTTCATAATAGAATGTGCAAAAGGGCTATCTAATAAATTTGGCACAACAGAAATGATATCGATCTTCATAGTGCAAAGGAAGTTAATATCGAACAAGAAGCAAGGGGCGCATTTCAAATTGTTGCATAGCACAAATCGTTCCTACGGAACGAATATATATGCCACTTCACAATTTACTACCCTTCAAACGTCCCGAAGGGACGACTTATGGGTAGTTAGCGTATATATTAAAATGCTTTCGTTCCGTAGGAACGATTTGTGAACCAGTAGTATTGTGAAAAAATTTGATATGCTTCTGGGAAAGGAATAATGAAAGAGAAGTTTTTAAAAGTCCATAAAACCTTCCAGGTCACGCTTATCTTTTTTGGTGGGCCGCCCCTGTTTACTCATGCGCTTGCCGGTATGAAAAGCAGCAGCCTGGAATTTGATCCGGTCTAATTCATCGGCAGGAGTAATGTCAATATAAAATTTTATGGCTTCGCTATACTGCATCCTTGTATGTAATAAACCGGTTACTTTTATCACCCAGCGTTTATTTTCAGTCTTTACTTCGTATTCATCACCAACCTGTACTGCACGGCTTGCTTTTGTATTTTCCCTGTTGAATTTTACCTTGCCTTTGTCACATGCATCTGCCGACTGGCTTCTTGTTTTAAAAAGACGGATAGCCCATAAGTATTTATCAAGCCTTAATTTTTCTTTGTCCATTCATACAAAAATAAATGCTTTTGTTGCAACCCTTGCTTAAAGGTTACAGTAATTGTGTAATTTTAATTATCCAAACTACCCACTATGACTTTTACTAAAATTAAGATACTCCTGCTTTTTACTTGTATTGTCCAGTTTTCAGTTGCACAAAACAGGGGCCGGATCAACTGGACAGCCGACGGGAATCATCATACCAAAACCAAAGATGGTAACATTATACAGGTAGATCCTGTTACAGAA
The DNA here is from genome assembly GCA_046596255.1 of Ferruginibacter sp. GTDB lineage: Bacteria > Bacteroidota > Bacteroidia > Chitinophagales > Chitinophagaceae > Ferruginibacter. The sequence goes on from JBKJMZ010000067.1 coordinate 5,530, forward strand.
GAGAAAACTATCATTATCAGTAAAGCTCAACTTACAGACCCGGTAACTAAGACTGTATTGAATCCTCAATCCTATGAATTTAACAGCAACTATACCCTGGCATTGATATTTACCAATACAGCAAAAGTGTGGCGGTTTAATACCAGGGGCGATTACTGGCTCTATGATGTAATAGCCGCTAAATTAACCAAACTGGGTAAGGGCCTTCCGGAACAATCATTAATGTTTGCAAAGTTTTCTCCTGATTCAAAAAACGTGGCTTATGTAAGCGATCATAACCTGTTTGTAGAAGATGTTACATCAGGAGAAATATACAAAGTAACAAGAAACGGTAGCCGCAAATTAATAAACGGAACATTTGATTGGGCATATGAAGAAGAGTTTGGCTGCAGGGATGGTTTCAGGTGGAGCCCCGATGGGCTCAAGATCGCTTTCTGGCAGGTAGATGCAACTAAAGTAAAAGATTACTACATGCTTAATACTACCGACACAAATTACTCTCAGGTGATACCGGTTGAATATCCAAAAGTGGGTGAGTCACCTTCGCCGGTTAAGATCGGCGTGTTCTTTCTTAACCAGAAGTATACCAGGTGGATGAGTATTGATGGTGATCCACATCAGCAATATATTCCAAGGATGGAATGGGCAGGTACTAACCAACTTGTACTACAGAAACTTGACCGCAAGCAGCAGGAAAGCCGCTTATTATACTGTAATATCATTGATACCAAAAGCCAAACCTTTTGGGCAGAGAGTAATAATGCCTGGGTTGACCTGAACAGCGATGACCCCCGTGGATGGACCTGGTTAAAAAAAGGAAAAGAATTTATCTGGATAAGTGAAAAAGACGGGTGGCGGCATATTTATAAAATAAGCCGCAACGGAAAAATAGAAACACTTTTAACAAAAGGTAATTATGATATAGATGAAATAAAATGTGTGGATGAAGCTAATAACTTTATTTATTTTTCCGCATCACCTTACAATGCTACACAATTGTATTTATACCGGGTGCATATTGATAAACCAGCATTGGTAACAAGAATATTGAATGGGGAAATTGCTGCAAATGAAGAGCTGGAACCTGTAACCGGTAATAATCGGGAAGTCACACATAATTACCAGGTATCCCCAAACGGAAAATTAGCATACCATACATTCTCCAGCTACAACACTGCCGCGGTAAATGAATGGATAAGCCTGCCGGGTAATAAGCCGATTCATCCTGCAAAAAGTATAGATATACTTGCAAAGATTGAGAGTAATCTGGATATAGAATTCTTAAAGATCCTTACCAGCGACAGCATAACATTGAATGCCTGGATCAACAAGCCGAAGAATTTTGATCCATCAAAAAAATATCCTGTTGTATTTTATGTGTATGGAGAACCTGCAGCATCCACGGTACTTGACAGGTATGATGCCCAAAATAATTTTTTATACAACGGAGATATGAGGGCGGATGGATATATACAGGTGAGTATTGATAGCAGGGGTACTCCTATGCTTAAAAGTGCTGCCTGGCGAAAATCCATTTACCGTAAGATTGGCAATGTGAATATCAATGACCTGGCGAAGGGATTTGAAAAATTGCTGGAAATGCATCCTTACATGGATAGGGAAAGAACTGCGGTATGGGGCTGGAGTGGCGGCGGGTCCTCAACCCTGCACCTTTTATTCAGGCACCCCAACCTGTTTAAAACAGGTATATCTATTGCTGCCGTTTCAAACCAGTTGTTCTATGATAATATTTACCAGGAGCGCTATATGGGTTTACCACAGGAAAATAAGGAAGATTTTATTAACGGCTCACCGGTAACTTATGCAAAGAATTTACAAGGGAATTTATTATACATACATGGTACGGGTGATGATAATGTACACTACAGCAACGCAGAATTATTGATAAATGAATTAATAAAATACAATAAGCAGTTTCAGTTTATGGCTTATCCCAACAGAACACATGGTATTTCTGAAGGTGAAGGTACATGGGAACATCTGTCAACCCTGTACACAAATTATTTAAAATTACATTGCCCTCCGGGGGCAAGGTAAATTTTTAGCCGTGCATAAGTTGTTATGCCTTTCCCGGATATTCTTCCAATGCCTTTTCTAAACAATCCATCGCTGCATTAATGGCATCAACATTTATCACATACGCCAGCCGTACTTCCTGTTTACCAAGTCCAGGCGTACTGTAAAAACCCGTAGCAGGAGCAAGCATTAAAGTTTGACCATTATAAGAAAAAGATTCCAGCAACCACTGGCAAAATTTATCCGAATCATCAAT
>JBKJMZ010000206.1:0-37119 GCA_046596255.1 Ferruginibacter sp.
AAATATGTGGGCAGACAGTACCTGGATAATACTTCCCAAAGATCAAGAAGCTTAGATCCGTATTACCTGCAGGATATCAGGCTCAGTTATACAATAGCACACAAGATCTTTAAGGAAACAAATCTTATACTGCAGCTCAACAATGTATTCAATAAAAAATACGAGCCCAATGGCTACAGCTTCAGTTATATTTATGGAGGAGAATTAACCACAGAGAATTTCTACTTTCCTATGGCGGGGTTCAATTTTATGTTTGGGGTGAATTTGAAATTTTGATTGTACAAAACCTATAAGGTTTTAGAAACCTTATAGGTTTTATCATCCGCCGAATTTTTCCTGCCAGTTCAACATTCCCCCTTCCAAATTCTTTACATTGGTAAAACCAAAGGTCTCCAGCACCATGCAGGCCTGCATACTTCTTTTACCACTGCGGCAGTAGCAAACCAGTTCTTTATTTTTCAGATCGTCAAGGTCATCCACCAGCATCATCTGTATATTGCCCAATGGTAATAAATTCCCTCCAATATTAAATTCTGCATGTTCATCCGGTTCCCTTACATCAACCAGGTTTATTTTTTCACCTGCAGCCATGCGGCTTTTGATCTCATCTGCGGTAATATTCGTCATGGCAAATAATTTTGTTTATTGTTTAAAGTATCAATGGCCGCTCTCTTATCCTGCGATATATAAATGTCCATTACCTGGCCCGCCTGAATATAAACCGGATTTTTATTAACATCAAATCTATCTGGCCTTTGCTCTACTACAAATGCCGAAGCGGTGTCGGAGATCCTGCCAACTCCTATTACCGCAGCGAGTCCAATGCCAGTCTGATCCAGGTATGCTTTTGCTTCTGCATAGGTCATGTTTATTAAAGAAGGAACAAGCATTTGTGTAGCCTGTAAGCCTCCTCCAATGATCAGGTCTACCCTACTCCCCCATTGTATCTTGGTTTTCTCTGCAATACGTGCACCCTTATACTGCTGTTCCAAAACAGATCCCAGCATAAAATCCGGCTTGAATGTAGTATCGCCCAGTTTTAAATGATTGCGCTCCAGGATCTTTATCGCAAAAGAAAGATTCTGTCCTTCAACCCGCGGCATTTCTATCATTGGGGGAACATATCGATTCACCGTAATAAAAACGGTACGGTTGATCTTTACGGTAGCATTAGGATCGGGCAATTGCTTTAAAACAATACCCCTTTTTGCAGTATCAGTAAAAATAGAATCCTGTATATACACTTCAAATCCTTGTTCTTCCAATAATTTAATAGCCTCATGGGTTTGCATTCCCTTAACTGCAGGCACTTTTAAATAGTGTCCATGCTTGGTTATCCAGCCCAGCATCTTCAGGAAAAGAAAGATGAAAAGGAATACAATAGCAAGAGCTACTAAAAGATTTACCCAAAAGGGTTTATTTGTAAGTGATCTGACCACGCTTTTGATTTTTATAATAATTTATTTTTAAAATTTAGCTTTTCCCCATTGCGTTTATCACTACGCAGCACGCTGTACTCTTCGCTGACTTATCCACCAAAATTATAATTACGGTGGAAGCTACGAAGTACTGGAAAAGCATTCTTCTATCAATGCCGTATAAAATTGTTTTAAGGTCCACCCCATGGCTACCACCTGCTGGGGTACCAGGCTTGCATCGCTTTGGCCCGGCACGGTATTTATCTCCAGCATGTAAGGTACTTCTTCATCTGCATCATAAATAAAATCTATTCTCACAATACCCCGGCAATTAAAAATGGCATAGGCTTTCCGGGCTGCTGCCCTTATTTTTTCAGCAACGGTTTCATCAATATCGGCAGGGGTTATCTCATCGCTGGCGCCTTCATACTTGGCCTCAAAATCAAAGAATTCATTTTTGGCAATGATCTCTGTGATGGGTAAAGCTATCATTTCTCCTTTTGATCTGAATACACCAATGGTTAATTCACGGCCTTTAATAAATTCCTCTACCAAAACCTGGTCATCTTCTTTAAATGCTTTCTCAAGCGCTGCTTCCAATTCAAACTCCAATTTTACTTTACTTATACCAATACTACTGCCCCCGTTATTGGGCTTTACAAATACCGGTAATTTTAAAGTTTGCAAAATGGATTGAGTTGTAACGGGAATATGTTTAAAAAGATGAACAGACTTAGCAACATGCATGCCTGCAAAAGATGCTACGGCAACTGTGTACCGCTTATTAAATGTAAGGGCTGATGTTGCCGTATCACAACTCGTGTATGGAATATTCAGGGTATCAAAATAGCCTTGTAGTTTACCGTCTTCACCAGGTGTACCATGCAGGCCTACCAGTACAGCATCAAAATTTATTTTGTTGCCATTGATCGTTATGCTGAAATCATTTTTGTCAACCGGGAATTTTTCACCTGCGGGAGAAAGATAATTCCAGCCGGCAGGATTGATGTCTATTTTATAGGTTTCCCATTTTTCGGTATCCAGGTTCTTTTCAATAGAAATTGCACTTTTATACGAGATTACCGCTTCACCGGAATAACCACCGGTAATTAATGCTATCTTTTTCTTCATCAGGTTGTTAAAGGTTGTTTTACAAAGAAACGAAATATAGGGCAGGCTTTTAATTTTTTGAAAGGCCCCTACAGGTTTTTTATTGATTTAACATTTCTGCAAACCCGGTATTACTCCTTGTTCGGTTGATTGTCTCCAATTCCCTGGTTACCCGTATCTAAAACGTATTTCCAGGTACCGTCCTTTTCTCTTTTCCAGATACTGACATAGGTTCCGTAAATAATGGTGTCTTTTTGAGATGGCCTCAGTGCGTAAATACCATAGGTATAGCCCAGGTCGCCCGATTTGGCGATAAAGCCATCCCGGGGTTCCCATGTCATAGTGTAATCCGAATCATTTTGTTCCAGCAGATAATCAATGGCCTCAGCTCCGGCAATGGGCAGCCTGTTGGGGCGAAGCAAAACACCATTACTGTCGAGATATTCTATAAAAGCAGCTTTCATCCCTTTTTCTTCGCTCATTTTTGAGAACTCCCGGTCTACATTCATCATTTCCATTTTGACAAAAGCATCATCTTTTTTGGATGCTTCTTTTTTTTTCAGCTTGCAGGAAGCATATAAAAGCAGGGGTATAATAAAGACAAGGAGTTTGTTCATACAACAAATTAAAAAAAATCACGAATTAAAAAAGCGAAAGTATTAATGAATACCCTCGCCATGATGCAGGAAATATCTCCTGCCGGTAATTGGTGAATGGTCAATGGTCAATGGTCAATGGTCAATGGGAGTAATTCACCACAGACGACTCACTACTCACGACTCATGACTCATGACTCACGACTGACGTCTTACCTTACAGATGCATTTTATCTTTTTTGGCCATCAGGTCATCTACTGTTTCTACATACATTTCATCGGGCACACAGCAATCAACAGGGCAAACAGCCGCACATTGTGGTTCCTCATGAAAGCCCTGGCATTCGGTACATTTATTAGGTGTGATATAATAAATGTCCATACTTACGGGAGCGTTACGCTGATCAGCATCAACCTGGGTTCCATCCATTAAAGTAAATGTGCCCTTAACACTTGTTCCATCAGCAACTGCCCATTCAACACCACCTTCATAAATCGCATTATTCGGGCATTCCGGTTCGCAGGCACCGCAGTTTATACATTCATCTGTGATCTTTATAGCCATCTATCGTAATTTTGATTTTTATAACCTCCTTATAGAAGTCAGTGCAATTTAATAATAACAACATGAATTTACAAAAACGAATTGAATTATTACAAAGCTTACACGAATATTTATTGGCTGATGATGAAGAATGGCAAAATATAAAAATAAAGGCAGGTTTTCACAATGGCTGGTTCACTCCGGAATTTATTAAACTGGCTGTAAAAAATATATGTGCTGAATTTTTACAAAAAGATAAACTTGAAAAATGGGTTGCCCATTATCACCTGGATGATAATATTGAGCCCAAAAATATAGGGATCGTAATGGCAGGCAATATTCCTTTAGTAGGCTTTCATGATTTTTTATGTGTTTTTATTTGCGGACATAAACAAACCATCAAATTATCTTCAAAGGACAATATACTTTTCAAGCATCTTATTGAAAAGATGTTAGCATGGGATGCTGACCTGGTTGACTATGTTGAGTTTGCTGAGTTATTAAAAGGTTGTGAGGGTTATATCGCTACCGGCAGTAATAATTCGGCCCGGTATTTTAACCAGTACTTTTCCAAATATCCCAATATCATTCGCCGCAACAGAACTTCGGTAGCCATCTTAACGGGTAAAGAAACTGCCGAAGAACTGGATCTTTTAGCAGATGATGTGCATCAATTCTTTGGGCTGGGTTGCAGGAATGTGACCAAACTTTTTGTTCCCACAGGATATGATTTTGTACCCCTGCTAAGAGCTTTCGATAGATACAAATATTTTGAAGATCACCACAAGTTCAAGAATAATTATGATTACCAGCTTTCCATTGCATTATTGAATAATATATTTTACATGACCAATGGCAGTGCATTGCTTTTGGAAAATGAAGCGCTCTTCACTGCCATCAGTCAGCTCAATTACAGTTTCTATACTGATATTGAAAAAGCGGTGAAGGCTTGTAACGGTAATTACGACATCCAATGTATCTGTGGCCACAAAGGCATTCCTTTTGGAAAGGCTCAAAAGCCTTCGCTACTGGAATATGCTGATGGGGTAGATACGATGCAATTTTTATTAACTTTATGACCTCACCCCCCCGCCCCTCTCCAAATGGAGAGGGGCGGGGGGTGAGGTTAGCGAAGTGGGTGCAGTTTAACAACAATAATGTGCTTAAATTTGATCTACGAAACTCTACCTAATTAATTGTTAAAGATGGCATATGGTAAAGCTCAATTTGTGATTGCTTCGTTATTTTGTAAGGACAGGCATGTTAGTTGATGCATTTGTGGACCTTGGCTGGAACAAAAATTATTTAAAATTGTTGAACTAAATAAAACCTACGAAAAATGAAATTGAAACAAATTTTTATTACTGCAGCAATAAGTGCTGTTACCGCCCTTGGCGTTATATGGGGGTATGGAACTTACATGAAGAACAGTAATACTTATGCAGGACAGCAGGAAGGTATTGTACCGGCAAATTATAAATATGCAGGTCTATTAGATGGAACTTTACCTCCCAATGCCATTGATTTTACAGCGCCAGCTGCAGCAGCAACGCCTGCAGTAGTTCACATAAAAACAAAAACCAATGCCAAGCAGGTAAACAACAGCCTGCCAAAAAGACAACCCAATAATCCATTCAGCGACCTCCTGGATGATGAAATGTTTGAGCAGTTATTCGGTGGCCGGGGTGGACGTAATATGATACCGGAGCAAAGAGCAAGCGGGTCGGGCGTTATCATCAGCGATGATGGTTACATTGTAACCAACAACCACGTTGTTGCAAATGCAGATGAGATCACCGTAACATTAAGCAATAAAAAAACATACAAGGCAAAGGTGATCGGAAATGATCCCTCTTATGACCTTTCCGTAATAAAAATTGACGCAAGCGCTTTACCATTCTTACTTTATGGCAACTCTGATGATGTGAAGATCGGGCAGTGGGTATTGGCCATTGGCTATCCATTGAACCTGGAAACAACCATCACCGCAGGTATTGTGAGTGCAAAGGCAAGAACCCTTGGTTTGAATAAAGATAAGAACGGTGATGCCAGGTCTGGCGTAGAATCATTTATTCAAACAGATGCGGCTGTAAATATGGGTAACAGTGGCGGTGCATTGATCAATACCGATGGAAAGCTGGTTGGTGTTAATTCAGCCATAGCTTCGCCTACAGGATATTACTCAGGTTATTCCTACGCAATTCCTGTTAACATTGTAAAAAAGGTAATTGATGACCTGATCAAATTCGGTTCCGTACAAAGAGGATTTTTAGGTATAAGTTTTCTGAATGCAAGCGACCTCAATGATGATGAGAAGAAGAAGGCAGGCATTCCTTTGACAGCAGAAGGTATTTATGTTTCTGATGTGCCAACAGATGGTGGTGCTTACGAGGCTGGGATCCGCAAAGGTGATATCATCAGGAAAATAAACGGTGTTGAAATTAACAGCGGTGCCGAAATGCAGGGATTGATCAGCCGACAAAAGCCCGGCGATAAATTACCGGTTACTTATGTAAGAAATGGCAAAGAGAATACTACGCTTATAACTCTAAAGAACAAAGCCGGTAACTATGAGATCGTTAAAGCAGAAGCAGCTTTGGAAACATTAGGTGGTGATTTTATCACACTGGATTCCAGGAAAGCTAAAGAATATGGTGTAACAGGCGGTGTTATCGTTAGAAAAATAAATGACGGCGCTTTAAATGACCAGACCCGTATGAAGGATGGATTTATCATTTTAAAAGTAAATGAAAAGGAAGTGAAAACTGTGGATGAACTGAAGGCTGCTGTAGGATCGAATAAAAGTATTACTATCAGCGGGTTTTATCCCGGCTATGATGGTATATATGAATACCCGCTATCACTAAATGAACAATAAATAAACAGCATTTTTTAAAAGGCAGCTTAAGGGCTGCTTTTTTTTATGTCTTATTTTTTTTCAAATACCAGGTACTCCCAGGGTTGCATTTTAATGAAGGAACCTGATGATAAATGATTGGCTGACCTGTCAAATACATTGGTATAAAATCCATCAATAAGCCTGTCAATGATCGTGAATGCTGTTTTCTCGTTACTTAAGTTAAGCAATACCAACACTTCATCATTATCATGCTTGCGCAGGTAGGCCATAATATTCTTTCCTCCTTCTGTAATGATAAAGAAAGTGGTGACCCCGGCATCCACAGCCCGGAGGGCAGTATTTGTTTTTCGTAATTGCAGCAGCGTTTTATAATGATCATGTAAGTGGTACTCACCATCCCATTCTATAACATCCTTATCAAAGAATTTAAGCCTTTTCAAATTGGGCATTTCTTCACCACTGTAGATCATGGGGATGCCGCTCCAGGTGCAACTGAATACGATCAGGGCCGGCAACATATCGCCATATTTTTCATAAGCCGTCCCATTCCAGGAATTCTCATCATGGTTGCTGGTGAAGTACATGCGATATGCAGTTTCGGGGAATGAGGTCTCATATTTTTGAAGCACATAATAAAGATCATCCAGGTTATTTTTTCTTTTATAAAAACCTGCTGTTATGTGCATCCATTCCCAGGTAAAGCTTGCATCAAAAACTTGATGGTAATTGATTTCTTCAGATTCGGCAAGCCAGAAAAGATCCGCTTTTAAGGGTTCAATAGCTGTTCTTGCTTTTTTCCAGAAAGCCAGCGGGGTCAAATGTGCCAGGTCGGCGCGGAAGCCATCAATATCAAAACCGGTTACCCAATATTTCATGGCATCTATCATAGCATCCTGTTGCGCAGGATCAGCATGATCGATCTGTATAACATCTGTCCAGTCGTAAGGTGTTTTAAAATTCCCTTCTTCGTCTCTTACAAAATATTGGGGGTGATCAAGCGTCCATACATTATCCCATGCCGCATGGTTGGCAACCCAATCCATGATCACTTTCATGCCCAGATCATGTGCCTGTTCAATAAGTTTTTTAAACGCTGCTTCGGTTCCAAATTCAGGGTTTACTGCTTTAAAATCAGCAATTGAATAATAACTGCCCAATGTTCCTTTGCGGTTGACTTTGCCAATGGGATGGATGGGCATGAACCAGAGTGTTTCAATGCCCATATCTTTCAGACGTGGTAAAGCTTTTGCAAAAGCATTAAAACTTCCTTCATCGCTATACTGCCTGAGATTAACTTCATAAATATTGGTATCAGCTATCCAGGCGGCTCTTTTAAATGCAGCATTAACCATGTGTATCCATTTAATCAATATTTATATATCAAATGTAAGCTGTACAATCCAATTTACGGGTCAACAATGTACCTTTGCGCTCAGTATGAAACAGTTTAATGTTCCTATTATTTACCGTAGCACTATCATTGCTGCTATAAAAAATAAACGCCGCCAGCAGGATAAAATGAAAAAATCTGCCTTACCGTCTGGCAGGGATTTTACGCCTACCCTGCTTGATTTTGGGCCTGTACAGATCTACCTGGCCCGTCATTTTGGATTTTGCTATGGCGTGGAAAATGCAATAGATATTGCTTTCAGGACCATTGAAGAAAATCCGGGCAAACGGATATTTCTGCTCAGTGAAATGATCCATAACCCCCAGGTAAATGCCGACCTTCTTCAAAAAGGTGTTCAGTTCTTACAGGACACCCACGGTAACCAGGTAATTCCTTTTGAATCCCTAACAAAGGATGATGTTGTGATCATCCCCGCTTTTGGCACTACGCTGGCAATTGAAAATACACTGAATGCAATCGGCATTGAAACATACAAGTATAATACAACATGCCCCTTCGTAGAAAAAGTGTGGAACAGGAGTGAGCAGATCGCAAAGAAGAATTATACAGTGGTAGTACATGGCAAGCCAACACATGAGGAAACCCGGGCCACCTTTTCGCATGCCGCTGCTAATACTGCTACAGTTATTGTAAATGATATGCAGGATACAATTGAATTGGGCAAATACATTACCGGAGAAAAAAATGCAGCTGAATTTTACAATGAATTTGGTGGTAAGTTTTCAACAGGCTTTGACATAACCAAAGATCTTGAACGTATTGGAGTAGTTAACCAGACCACTATGCTGGCCAGCGATACACAGGATATAGCAGATCATTTAAAAAAACTGATGCTTGTCAAATTTAACCTTGATGAAAACAGTATTGAAGAACGCTTTGCAGATACGAGGGACACTTTATGCTATGCTACCATCGATAACCAATCGGCTGTATATGGATTACTGAAGACTGATGCGGACATGGCCATTGTGGTGGGTGGATATAACAGCAGCAATACCTCTCACCTCGTAGAATTGTGTGAAATAAAACTACCCACGTACTTTATTAATGATGCGGAAAAGATCATTTCGGCTGATGCAATAAGGCATTATGATTTTCATAATAAAACAGAATTGGTTACGGAGCATTTTATACCTGGGAAAGATCCAGTAAAAATATTACTTACCAGCGGAGCCAGTTGTCCGGATGCACTTGTTGAAGGAGTAATTGAAAAGATCATTTCTTTTTTCCCTGGCGCAAGAGGTGCTGAAGAACTCCTTAAAGAGTTTGCTATAGCATAATAACTCTGCATCAATTATTTATTTGGCTAAGCTGATCTTCTCTTGTGCAATTTTTAAAGCGATCTCCAGTTGATCTTCAATACTGATGACTGTATTGTCCAGTTCCATAGCATCCGCTGCTTTTCTTAAAGGGCTTATTTCCCGGTTTGAATCAATATAATCCCGCATTTCAAGGTTTGCTTTCACCTCTTCCATAGAGGTGTTTGGATTTTTTTCAAACATCTCGATATACCTTCTTTCTACACGTACTGCAATATCTGCTGTCATAAAGAACTTAAGTTCTGCATCCGGAAAAACTGTGGTTCCAATATCCCTCCCATCCATCACAATCCCTTTACCAGTACCCATCATTTGTTGCTGTGCAACTGCAAAAGACCTTACTTCCCTGATGGCAGAGATCTCACTCACCTTTTCAGCGATCACCAGGTCACGGATCACGTATTCTACATTCTCGCCGTTTAAATAAACTTCCGATTGCTGTGTCTTGTCATTAAATTTAAAAGCTATGGTTATTTCCGTTAAGGCTTCATTCACCTGGGTTGGCTCAAGCCAATTGATATGGTTACGTAAAAAATATAGTGTAATGGCCCGGTACATAGCGCCACTATCTATATATACATAGCCAAGTGATTTAGCCAGTTGCCTGGCCAATGTGCTTTTACCACAGGAAGACCAGCCATCGATAGTGATGATAATTTTTTTCATGTAGTGCAAAATTGTACTAATCGGTACAATAATAAAAATAAATATTGACAGAAAAGCGTAGATCTTCTTAGTATAAATACCTAAAATTTTCAATGGCAATTGCAATAAATAGCAGTTTTGCTAACGCAAAAAAGCAGGCTCTACTATTTAAATAAATAAAAAGGGCTGTCCATACAATATTAACATTCTTTAACAGTTAATCATATATCCCTTCTAATAACCCCGTCGGTAAATAAAAATTAACTGCATGATAAAATCATAGTTGCAATCAGTTTGTTTGTAGCATGAAGTTAATTGCAGCGCTAATTTTTAGTTTATTTATCATTTTATAAAATCTATATCATGAAAACACTTATCATCCTCGGCGTTATTATTTATGCAACACATTTTGCTTTAGCCGACACACACAAAACGGCTGCTCCATTCTCACAAACAAAAGCGGCGGCGGCATCTTTTAAATTTATACGTGGCCATAAACAGGGGAAGAATATCACTGTTAACTGGGGCATGAATAATAATTCCGGTATCAGCAAATTTATTGTGGAATCAACTTACGAAGATCCATATGATCCATATTCCGTTTGGGCAACTGTGGGAATGATACCCTGTACCAATTCCCCGATCTTTAAATTCACAAATAACCCGTCATTGCCTGGTGCACTTAATTACCGTGTAATAGCTATAATGGATGACAATAGTACAGTTACATCAGAGATATACTCTGTATACATTCCGTAGTAAAGAAACAATTTTCACTTTTAAAAGTGAACCGCGTATGAAAACAATTTTATTTTTTTTACTTAGTTCGTGTTACTTTAATTCGGTTTCATCACAAATAACGATCCCGGTTATCAGGGCTAATTTTGGGGTTGATGCAGATCTGCGGGCCAATTATTTTAATGGGGCCATAAATTCTGCAGGTGATGATTGGTTTAATAATGGCACAGCAGGTACCGGGCAATTTATGATAGATACAACAGGAGCCGCTGCAATTGTTGCCAATTATACTACCAATCCTGCTTCAAGAATGTTTCCTTTTTCAAGGCTTATGCGTCCTCCCGCCTACAGCACGGTAAGTAACAGGCTGGTATTAGATGCCATTTTTCAGCGGGATTTTCATGGTACGGATTCAACCGTTTTTGCCAATGGTAGCAGTAAAAATGGTATGAGCCCGGCAAACTGGAACTGCCCCGTAGCACAAAATATTCCCGATAAAAATGATATACTGGATGTGTTTACGCATGTAAGAAGAGCGGGACCAAATGTTAACGATTCACTCTGGATGTTTGGCGGAATATCTATTCAAAATACAACAGGTAACAGGTATTTTGATTTTGAATTGTATCAAACAGATATTTATTATGACCGCACAAACAGGGTATTTGGAAATTATGGTCCAAATGCCGGGCATACTGCGTGGACTTTTAACGCAGCGGGAAATGTATTACAAGCCGGTGATATTATTTTCAGTGCTGAATTTGGAAGCTCATCTCTTAGTTTGGTGGAAGCAAGGATTTGGGTACACCAATCTGCTTTGGCAATAACCCCTGCAAATTTCAGTTGGGGTGGGCTCTTTGATGGAGCTACCACAGGGTCTGTTTATGGGTATGCCAGTATATTACCAAAAACTACAGGTGCTTTCTATACCGGCCTGCCTTCTACAAATGGTGTATGGGCAGGGCCCTTTTCTTTAGTACAACAGGATAACAGTGTTGTAACAAATTATGTGGCCAATCAATTTTTGGAGATTTCGATAAACCTGACCAAGCTTGGAATTGACCCTGGAAATTTCAGTACTAATCCATGTGGTTCTCCATTCAGGAGAGTGTTGATAAAAACAAGGGCGTCCAGTGCATTCACTGCAGAACTGAAGGATTTTGTAGCTCCGTTCCGGATGTTTGATTACCCACCGGTAGATGCTTTTGCAAATATCATATACTTCTGCGAGGTATTTCCTCCTACAACTATTAGTGTTATCAATCCAAACCCAACATCTATTTATAACTGGACAACCACAAATGGGCGTATCCTTGGTACAACAACAGGTACAACCATAACTGTTGATCTGCCGGGAACTTATGTAGTTACACAACGCTTGAATATTCAATGCCCGTTTTATTCACAAGATTCTGTTACGATGCTGTTCGACAGTGTCTGCACGGTTTTAGATGTTGACATCTTTAATTTTAAAGCCCGGCGATCCAATAATAATGTAGAGCTTAGCTGGGATATATCAAACAACAGGGACGCAGGCAATTTTCAAATTGAATACAGTTATAACAACCGCGATTTTACACAACTGGCAACCCTCAATCCGGCTGCCGATATTAATACGGCAAGTTATTCTTTCAGTAGCCCATGGATGGCCACTATAAATCCTGTTATCTTTTACCGGGTGAAAGTGATCAGCAGGGATGGGAAAATAAAATACAGCAATATCATTGCCCTGCAAAACCCAGCCCTGGCCAACAATGAAGTAACTATATTTCCTAATCCTACACCGGGACAGGCATGGCTCTCATTTACTACCCGGCAAAATGAGATTGCGGACATTAGTATTTGGAATGCAGCCGGCAAATTGATCAGCACTGCAAGGCCGGAAGTACGTAGCGGCGAAAATATAGTAAGGTTACCAAATATGACCGGGAAACCCCCGGGCATGTATTTTGTAAAACTGAAATTAACGAATGGCTTAACTGTAAAAAAAATATACCTGGCCCAATAATTTTATCTTATCCCAGACATAAAAAAAGCACTCAATTCTTTGAGTGCTTTTTTTCATCCTGTTTTTTTATGCTTCGGATTTTTTTTCTTTTTTCTTCTCCTCCTTCTTTAAAACGAACTTTATTTTTTCACCTGTCTCATCCAGTTCTGCCACCATCACATCACCATGCTTGATATTCATATTCAATATCTCTTCTGCCAGCGGGTCTTCCAGGTATTTTTGAATGGCCCTGTGCAGCGGCCTTGCGCCAAATTGAGCGTCATAGCCCTTATCTGCGATAAAACTTTTTGCTTCAGGGGTCAACTCCATGGCCAGGCCAAGGTTTGTTAAACGCTTTAATACACCTTGCATCACGATATCAATTATCTCGAAGATATTCTCTTTGGTGAGTGAATTGAATACAACTACATCATCGATCCTGTTCAAAAATTCAGGGCTGAATGTACGTTTCAACGCTTTTTCAATAACGGCCTTATTATTCTCATCTGCATTTTCCATCCGGGTTGCTGTTGCAAAACCTACACCGTCGCCAAAATCCTTGAGCTGCCTTGCACCTATATTTGAGGTCATAATGATAAGCGTATTCTTAAAATCAACCCTGCGGCCCATTCCATCTGTTAACTGTCCGTCGTCCAGCACCTGTAATAGAATATTGTAAATATCAGGGTGTGCTTTTTCGATCTCATCCAGCAGGATCACACAATAAGGTTTGCGGCGTACTTTCTCTGTAAGCTGTCCACCTTCTTCGTAACCTACATATCCGGGTGGTGCGCCTATCAAACGGCTCACGGTGAATTTCTCCATGTACTCACTCATATCGATTCGGATAAGTGAATCATCACTATCGAACATATAGCGGGCAAGCGACCTGGCCAGCTCAGTTTTACCTACGCCTGTAGGGCCTAAAAATATAAATGTACCAATGGGCTTTTTAGGATCCTTCAATCCTACCCTGTTACGCTGAATAGCTTTCACTACTTTTGATATAGCATCTGCCTGTCCAACTACAGCTCCCTCCAGGTCTGTTGCCATGCGGCGGAGTTTATCCGTTTCGGCCTGTACCATTCGCTTAACAGGTATACCTGTCATCATGTGTACCACTTCAGCAATATCTTCCTCCTCTATCGGGAAACGTTTATGCTTACTTTCCTCTTCCCACTTATTCTTAGCGGCTTCCAATTCTTCCTGCAATCTTTTTTCTGTATCTCTTAAAGAAGCAGCTTCTTCAAAACGCTGGCTCTTTACCACTTTATTCTTTTCAAGCTTAATATCTTCTATCTTTTTTTCAAGTTCAATGATCTCCGGCGGCACATTGATATTTTTAATGTGCTTCCTGGCCCCAACCTCGTCAAGCACATCAATAGCTTTATCCGGTAACAACCTGTCGGTCATATAACGGTCGCTTAATTTTACACAGGCTTCAATGGCATCCTGGCTATAAGTTACATTGTGATAATCTTCGTATTTACTTTTGATATTGGTCAATATCTCTATCGCTTCTTCTACCGAAGGCTGTTCTATGATCACTTTCTGAAATCGGCGATCTAATGCTCCATCTTTTTCAATATGCATGCGGTACTCATCTAAAGTTGAAGCGCCGATACATTGTAATTCTCCTCTTGCTAAAGCCGGCTTAAAAATATTAGAGGCATCCAATGACCCGCTTGCACCACCAGCACCCACAATGGTATGTATCTCATCAATAAATAAAATTACATCCCTGTTCTTTTCGAGCTCATTCATGATCGCTTTCATTCGCTCTTCAAACTGTCCACGGTACTTGGTGCCGGCAACAAGTGCTGCCAGGTCAAGACTTACTACTCTTTTATCAAACAAAACACGGGAAACTTTACGCTGTACTATACGCAAGGCTAACCCCTCTACAATGGCAGTTTTACCCACCCCAGGTTCACCAATTAAAATAGGATTGTTCTTTTTGCGACGTGATAATATCTGCGATACCCTTTCGATCTCTGTTTCTCTTCCCACGATCGGGTCAAGTGAACCGTTCTCTGCAAGCCTGGTTATATCTCTACCGAAATTATCCAGCACGGGAGTTTTTGTTTTAGGCTGGTTACTTGCACCTGCACGCTGAGATTTCTGGCCGCCGTATTGTTTTCTTTCTTCATCAAAATCATCTTCTCCTTCGTCATTGAATTCAGCCGATGGAGGATTACTGGTAACAAAGCCCAACTCATTTTTAAAAACATCATAGTCCACATCAAACTGGTTCAGTATCTGCGTAGCTATATTCTCTTTATTTTTTAAAATGGAAAGCATTAGATGCTCACTTTCTACCAGCGCACTTTTTTGTGCCTTGGCCTCTAATACGGTGATCCGAATTACTTTCTCTGCCTGCTTGGTTAATGGAAGGGAATTGATATTGGCAATATTCTTTCCTGTTTTATCTTTTACTGCGATCTCAATTTCTTTACGGAGTTCGAAGAGGTCGATATTGAGTGATTTTAATATTTTAACAGCCGTGTTCTCGCCATCCCTAATTAATCCCAAAACCAAATGCTCTGTTCCAATAAAATCATTTCCTAGCCTTAATGCCTCTTCCCTGCTATAGGAGATTATTTCTTTTACCTGGGCTGAAAAATTATTATCCATTTTATATTGAATTTAGCTTGTACAATAATAACGATTATTTTAAAGATAAAGTTTGCCCTGTCCGTTAAATGTTAATATGTTAAAAAGTTAAAATTGCCCACTTTATGTATGCAAAAAACCTGATGGGTTTGTAACCTCTAAACAAAAATTTCCTTTACTTTACAAAGAACCAACCTCTTAAAAATTAATCCACATAAATGAATGTCAAAATAGATACCAAAGAGCGTTTTACAGTAATTACACCACAGGAAAACCATTTGCCTGTTAATATGACAGGGCAAATGAATGATTTGTTGCTTGGTTACCTGCAAAAAGACATACCCCATGTGATCCTGAATTTGGAAAAGGTGAATTTAGTTGATGAAGAGATAGGGGAATGCCTTGCCCAGGTTCAACAACAATTCTATGAAAATAATTACTCATTTGTCATTTGCAACCTTCAAACCAATGTGGAACAATTATTGGAAAGTAAAGAACTGTTGGAATTCATGAATGTTACCCCATCCGAAAGTGAGGCTTGGGATATTGTGCAGATGGAAGAGATAGAAAGAGAGTTATTGGGGGATGTGTAGTAACAGGAGTTAGGAGTTAGGAATTGGGAATTATCAATTAGGAATTAAAAATTAAGAATTATGGAGGCTACATTAAGCAGCAATTCTACATCTCATGAGGTCTTAACAACCCACAGAGCCCTGCGGGCAAACTACAGTTTGTGGTTTGGGGTTACGAGTTTCGGGTTAAGCAGCACTTCAACCATTTATACGATCTTTAAAAACTTATTCCACCTGAACTAAAAAACACAAAACAATAAACTCATAACACAAAACAAAATATTTGCTTGCTTTAACTATACTTGGAAATAATTCTGCAATACCGGCTTTTGACAGACACCCAACTGCCCAGGTTTTACAAACCATGGAAGAGAGTTTTTTAATTGATTGCGGTGAAGGCACCCAGATGCAATTGTCTAAATACAAGATAAAACGTAGTAAGATCAATCACATTTTTATTTCTCATTTACACGGTGATCATTATTTTGGACTGATAGGCCTGCTTACCAGCATGAGCCTGCTCAACCGTACGCAGGATCTGCATTTGCATGCACCTGCAGAACTTGAGCAGCTCATTCAAATGCAACTCGGATTTGCTTCCACCCACCTTTGCTACAACTTGCATTTTCATGCATTACCTGGGGGAGGCCCGATCGTTGAGACTAATAAAATGAGTGTTGAATGTTTCCCGGTTAAACACCGGATAGACTGTTGGGGATTTTTGTTCAGGGAGAAAAAAAATCCCCGTAAGCTTAATGCGGAAAGAGCAAAGATCTACGAAATACCTGCGGCTTTTTACGATCAATTGCAACAGGGTAAGGATTATGTTACAAAAAAAGGAACCATTGTACCCAATGAAGAAGTGACTACGGCTGCCGCAAAGCCTAAAAGCTATGCTTATTGTGCTGATACTATTTTTGACGAAAGCCTAGCTGCTAAGGTAAAAGGGGTTGACCTGCTTTATCATGAAACAACTTACCTGAAAGACCTGCATGAAAGAGCGGCATCAAGATTCCACAGCACTACCGTACAAGCGGGTACTATTGCAAAAAATGCCGAAGCCAAAAGATTATTGATCGGTCATTTCTCATCTAAATATGAAGACCTGGGGGAATTTCTTATTGAGACAAAGGACGTTTTTGAAAACACGGAGCTGGCTATAGACGGATGTTGCTACCTGCTGTAAATATTTCACTGGTCCACTTTAATAACTGTATTGAATCCATCACCAATTATCCAGGTATAAAATTCAGGGAACCATTTTCGCCAGGCATTCTCATTATGCCGGCCCTGCGGGTCGATCACAGAATAGATCAATGCTGAAGACCCAGATCCCAAAACATGCTGGATCTCTACCATATCTTTGATAAAAGCATCGCCTTCTTTTTCACCCATGTAAAAGAAGAATCTACCGGTTATTTTACCCGCAATTGAATCCGTCATTTTTTTTATTTGCGGGGCTGTCCAGAATGAAGGTGAAAAAATACCGGCCTTGCCAAAAATATCCGGATGTTTCAGCATGGCATAATAAGAGACCAGGCCACCCATGGAGCTACCGGCAATGATGTTGTTCTCTTTTCCCGTAAGGGTTCTGTAATGCTTATCAATGAATGGCTTTAATGTTTCAGTCAAAAAAGCAAGATATGCATCAGCTTCACCTTTGCCATGATCACGGAATTCGTATGGATTGTATTCATTCATCCGGCGTGGACCATTTTCAATACCTACCACAATGCTGGCTGGCTTCCCTTTACTGATAAGTGAATCCAGGCATTCATCAATGCCCCACTCACCAAAAGCTGCAGTGGCCGCATCAAAAAGTGCCTGGCCATCATGCATGTATAAGACCGGGTAACGCTTTTTTGTTTTTGTATATCCTTCGGGTAAATATATCCAGATACGCCTGTTTCGGTTCAACTGTGGCATAAAAAACATGGAATCCATCACCTGCACATTTGCAGAGGCGGTATGTTTGTTGATCATGGATGCAAAATCATCCTTCCAGGCCTCAATATCAAGGACAATGGTTGTATCACTATATACCTCGAACCCGTGGTTATCGATATTTATTCCGTAGTTGAGGCATTCAACTGTATTCCAACTGCCACGGGTAGCTTTGTACTCGTAACTGCCGGTATCTAATTTTACGAAAAATGAACTGCTCTTTTCACTTGAGGAAGTTAAGCTATAAGCGATGTTTCCAGGGTTCCAGTTATTAAAACTTCCCGCAATGAAAATACTGTCGCCGGCATGGGGCAAAGGATATTTACCCAGCTTGAAGTTGACGGTGAATTGTGCTTCACTTACCATGCCTGTAAGCAAAAAAAGCAAGGAGCACAGCAGGTTTTTCATGTTGATCTTTATTTTTGCAGGTATGCTTTTACTTTTTGATGTATGCTGCTGCTTAATGGAAGAAGTGGCAACCTCAAAACATTTTCGATGATGCCCATTTCCGATAAGAATGCTTTTGCACCTGCAGGGTTATTTTCGGCAAAAAGCAGGTCATTCCCTTCCAGGCATTTATAATGTAATGGGCGTGCTGCATCAAGATCATTCTTTAAACTCAGCCTAACCATTTCAGAAAAATCTTTTGGAAAACAGTTTGCAGCAACGCTGATCACGCCATCCATACCACAGGCGATCAAAGGGAGCGTTAAATGATCATCCCCACTAACTACTAAAAAATCATTGGGCCTGTCGCGGAGAATATGCATGCATTGCACCATATTGCCACTTGCTTCTTTTATACCGGCAATGTTTTCAAGTTGTGCAAGCCGCAAAGTAGTTTCTGCAGCTATATTACTTCCTGTTCTGCCCGGTACATTATATAATATCACGGGTTTAGGACTGGCTTCGGCCAGGTTCTTATAATGCTGGTAAATTCCTTCCTGCGATGGTTTGTTGTAATAAGGGCTGGCACTCAAAATTGCTACTGCTTTTTCCAATGGATAGCTTTGCAGGTTCTCCATCACTTCCTTGGTGTTATTGCCACCAACACCTACAACCACCGGCACACGGCCCTGTACTTTTTCATAGGTATAATTGATGATCTCGAAGCGCTCTTCGGTATCCAGGGTTGGTGTTTCACCAGTTGTGCCTAAGCTTACGATGTACTCAATACCATTGTCAATGATAAAATTGATCAGTTTGCCCAGTGCTTCGTAATCAACTTCCATAGTTGGTTTGAAAGGCGTTATGATAGCCACCCCGGTACCCTTTAATGCAGAACGCAGACTCATAAAATATTTTTTGTGAAGGTATTAAGAAGATGTGAATGTGCGCAAAAGAAAAAGCCTTTAATACAGGGTATTAAGGGCTTTTGCTGACCGGGACAGCCTGTCCCGCAAAGCGGGAGGACTGAATATCTACTTGCTCCTGCGTCGCAGTGATCTTCTACGGCTGAACTATCAATTCTTAATTTTTTGGTAAGAGGTGCCACCTTTTTGAAAGGTGACACCTCTGTAAAAAACAAAAACCGCTTAGAAAATTAATTCTAAGCGGTTATAGCGGACCGGACGGGACTGCAAAATACCCGCACCATGCCCTACCAATAAGGGTTTTAAGAGGTTAGTAATTTTGACTCACCTCAGTACTCACTTTTTATTTAATAGGATTTACAGCATTTTGACATTGCTTGTAATATATATTTAAAACTTAATGCCTAGGAAATTTTCCAAATTCAAGGTGTTATTCAGTTATTCCCTTCAGAATCTCATTCAACCAATCAACTGCAACCGACAAAACAAAATTATCGCCTGTTTGCATATTTCGAATAAACATACTTTCGTCTGCCTGATTAATGTGGCTTATAAGAATGTCTGTTATTTTTCGTTTTAAAACGGTATTTGATTCAATAATGGTTTTTATTTCTCTCCCTATAATCCGGGCACCTGCTTTTTGCAGCGTGAAATCCGTATTGTCAAAAAGATCAGTATGATTTTCGTAAATATTATCAGACTGCAAATCAAAATAATTTTGGATGATGCTGGCTATATCCCCGGGGTCTTTTAAACGTTGCTCGGGCCTGTCATCGAATGAGATTAATTTCAGTAAAACAATAGATGGCAAAGTTGCTACTTCAAAAGTATGACCAGTTTCCAATTCAAGCCTTTCAGTTCCCGATTCAAACACTTCTTTAAATCCATTTAAACGAATGGAGGTTAATCCTTCGCCAACGATATGTACGTTATCGTTTATTTCAATTTCACCAAACGGAAGTATATCTACAACAAGGCCATCTGGTGAAATAAAAACAAATGCATTGGTTTTGGATTCAATAAAGTTTTTTTGGTTAACCAGATAAGCTTTTAACAAATTATAATCTTCCTGATTTGCAATAAATACAGCGAAATCAACATCTCTGGTTCCTGTTGAAACGGCATTCCCTTTAGCATACCATATATCCCGTGCAATTGCTCCAATTAAATAAAAGTTTATTGACAGTTTATTGAAAGCTTCTTCCAATGCATCAAAAACCGGCTTCAAATCGCCCTGCCTTATTTTATTTAAACTCATTTTTTAAGTGTTTGTCAAAAATCTGTTTTGCTATTTCCTGACATCTCGGATCACTGGTCAACATTAAATCAACATAGATAAGTAATGGCGGAGCTACTGGGTTTTCCAATTGCAAAGGATGATTCCAAAATTTTTGATAGACTTTAATATTGCCCGCTGCATCGGGTATAGCTTTTATCAGTTTCATTATATCTCCCTTATTCCTGGTGGTATATATTGTTAGCCTTGCAGGATTTAGATTATGCGTCAGAAGGTCACCCCCGGGTTCTCCGCCCCAAACAGTGTTATCTCCATCTACACGAAATTTTCTCCAATTATCAAATTCTGCTGTATTAGCCAATCTAAAATTGCCCATGTGTAAAGCAGGTTTTAATGTTTCGGCAAAACCACCCATCCAACGATCTAATAGTTCTTTTTTCTTTTGCAGTTTTTTTCTTTTATTATCTAATTGCAATACATAGCCCATATCCTTCAGGCCTGTCATTACATTATTGATATTACCCAAACCAACATCGGCCATTTTTGCCAGTTCTCTGTAAGGAAGATTTATTAATTCTTCATTCAGCAGTAGATGAAAGACGACTTTGAGGCCTGCTTTTGTAAATGCCCGATTAGTTACGGTACGTTCCTTTTCTTCATTCTTTTGGCCATCAATCCAAACAACAAAATCATCATTATTGATATAGATATTTCCAGCGCCATCTAAATAAGCTATTTTTTGTTTGCGTAGTTCTTCTTTTAATTTAGGGAAAATAGTTTCTGCAATTACAAGCAGAGGCTTATACTTCCTTGCTTGTTCTATGATAGCTGGTAAATGGTGGGCTCTTAATTCTCTTTTACATTCTATAAAGAATACTTTTTCTTTAGTTGCTGCAATAATAACTACCGTTCCATCAATAAATATATCTTTTACAGCAGGTTTGAATTTGGTTTTCAAACCTGTTGTTTTATGCATCTTCTCTAATGCATGTAAAATGATATATTGTTCTTTTTTGTTCATTTAATTAATTCGTTCACGTAACGTGAACAAGCAAATATACTGAACAAAAGCTACACACAGAAATTAAAATACCAAGGAACTATACATTATGTGTGAAAAAACTCTTTTGCTGATTACCCGATTAATACCGACTGCACCTGGTCCGCTTTAAAGCCGGTATAATTGCAAAATTCTTCAATAGTTATAAACTGGTGTTCCTCCTTGTTTAATACCTCCCTGATCTTTAATAACAGCATAGGAAGAAAATCAACAGACTTTGTTTTGTCGGTTGCACCGCCTGGAACAAACATTACATTGATAACGGAAGAGAAGTATTTTTTTGATTTCTACAAGCGACAATTAGCATACATCATTTTACCTGATGGCAGTTGCTTGAATGAAATACTAATTAAAGAAGGTTATGCAAAAGCAATGGGTGAATACTATTGTTCCAATCTTGCAAAATATCAGCAGTTGAATTTTTATGCGAAGCAATCTGGTAAAGGAGTATATGCTTTTACACCGTCTTTTTA
This sequence comes from Ferruginibacter sp., assembly GCA_046596255.1. Taxonomy (GTDB): domain Bacteria; phylum Bacteroidota; class Bacteroidia; order Chitinophagales; family Chitinophagaceae; genus Ferruginibacter. Next base: position 21,841 of record JBKJMZ010000206.1, read on the forward strand.
GAATGTTTACCCTATGTTTACCCTGAAATGAAAAATGGCTTGCAAATCATTGATTTACAAGCCATAATACAATTTATAAGCGGACCGGACGGGACTCGAACCCGCGACCTCCGCCGTGACAGGGCGGCATTCTAACCAACTGAACTACCGATCCAAAATAGTTCCTAAAGCTTATTGTTATTTAACTTATTTACCGGTTGCTTTATTAACCATTGTAAATATGTTTTATTACATCTCTTTAATCTTCTCTCTTCTGCAAGTGCCTCAGTTTTAGTCTCATATTCTCTTATAAAGTTCAATTTCCAGGGGCCTTTTTCCTTTGTATATGTATTTATTCCTTCATTGTATTGAAATAATCTTAATTGATAATTGCTGGTACTTCCTTTATAAAAAATACCCGATTTCTCACTTTCAATTATATAAACATAGTACATTACAAAAGAACTATTTTTAAAAAGAACCCGCTACCTCCGCCGTGACAGGGCGTCTCGCCTAAGGCGAGATAACCAACTGAACTACCGATCCAAAAATTTATTGGCGTTCTAACCAATCCCGCAAGAAGCGGGACCTTGAAGAACTCCTGCTCCTTCGTCGCAGCGATCTTCTACGGCTGACCTACTGATCCAAAAAAATAAGCTTTATCTATATAAAACCCCCATTTTTCAGGACGGCAAAGATAGGTTTCTTATATTGCCGCTCCAAAACTTTTATAAAAAAATTGTAACCCCTAATTTTACAAACTATCTTACAGCAACGAGCTGATCAAATATGATTAAATTGTAAATCTAAATTATAAACAGCTACATGATCGACCTTAAAAAAAGACAGTTCCTCGACTTTGAAAAACCCATCAAAGAATTATATGATCAGATAGAACAGCTAAAGATCACTTCCGAAAAATCCAAGACAAATATGAGCGGGGCTATTACCATGCTTGAAGAAAGGATCATTGAAACAAAAAAACACCTTACTGCCAATGTAACTCCCTGGCAGAAAGTACAGTTAAGCCGTCACCCCGACAGGCCCTACACACTAAAGTACATCGAGAATATGTGTACCAACTTTATTGAATTGCATGGCGACAGGAATGTGAAGGATGATAAGGCCATGGTGGGCGGCTTTGCACAATTGGGTGGCGAAACCGTGATGGTGATAGGCCAGCAAAAAGGATCGAATACCAAAACAAGACAGCTGAGGAATTTTGGAATGGCTAATCCCGAGGGATACCGAAAGGCACTAAGGCTAATGAAACTAGCCGAAAAATTCAACAAGCCGGTTATTACTTTAATTGATACACCGGGTGCTTACCCGGGCCTGGAAGCAGAAGAAAGAGGCCAAGGCGAAGCCATTGCCCGGAATATTTATGAAATGATAAGATTGAAAGTGCCTGTTATCTGCGTAATCATTGGCGAAGGCGCCAGTGGCGGTGCATTGGGCATTGGCGTAGGCGATAAAGTTTTCATGATGGAGAATACCTGGTACACGGTGATCTCTCCTGAAAGCTGCAGCAGCATCTTATGGCGAAGCTGGGATAAGAAAGAAACCGCTGCAGAACAATTAAAATTAACAGGTGAAGATATGCTGGGCTTTGGCCTGGTTGATGGCGTAATTCCCGAGCCATTGGGTGGCGCACACTGGGATTACCAGGGGGCAGCGGAAACCGTTAAGAATTACATTCTGCCGGTTATACAACAATTAAAAGCCATTGATCCTGAAAAAAGAATTGAAGAACGCATTGAAAAATTCGGGAAAATGGGATTCTGGGAGGAGACTTAAAACGTTGAACGTTTAATGGTTGAACGTTTAAGGGTTATTAAACCAACGTTTTAAACCTTTAAACGACTTAAACCTTTAAACGATTAAAACCTTAAACGTTTTAAAAAAAAATACTGCTATATGCTAAAAGTGGGTGTAATAGGTGCAGGACATTTAGGTAAATTCCATTTAAACAACTGGGCCACCATTGAAGGCGTAGAGCTGGTGGGTTTTAGTGATACAGATGATGACAATGCAGCAGTAGTCGCTCAAAAATATAATATCCCACGCTTTGATGATGTTGAAAAATTGGTTGATGCCTGCGATGCGCTCGATATTGTAGCGCCCACTTCATTTCACTTTGAACTTTGCGAACTCGCTATAAAAAAAGGCAAGCATGTGTTTGTTGAAAAACCTTTGGCCAATACCATGGAGGAAGCCAAGACACTGGTTAAACTTGCTAAGGAAGCCAATATAAAATTTCAGGTGGGACATGTTGAACGTTTTAACCCTGCATTTCTTGCATTGAAGGACCAGGTGCTGCAACCCATGTTCATTGAAGTGCACCGCCTTGCACAGTTTAATCCCAGGGGTACAGATGTGAGCGTGATACTTGACCTGATGATCCACGATATTGATATTATTTTAAGTCTTGTAAAAAGCAATGTGAATTATATCAGTGCTAACGGTGTAGCTGTAATGAGCGATACGCCTGATATTGCCAACGTACGTATTGAATTTGATAATGGCTGTGTAGCCAATCTTACCAGTAGCAGGATATCAATGAAAAAAATGCGCAAGATGCGCCTGTTCCAGAAAGATGCTTATATCGGTATTGATTTCCTGGAAAAGAAAACCGAGATCATCCATTTGAAAACACCCGGGGAGTCAAATGTTTTTACCTTTGATATTGAGACAAACCATGGCAAAAAAACGATTGCCATAGCCAATCCGCCTATACAGGAGATCAATGCCATAAAAATGGAACTTGAAGAGTTCAGGAATGCAATTGTAAATAATACGGAAACGCCTGTAAGCGTTGTTGACGGGTTTAGGGCCATGGAAGTTGCCCACCTGATCTTAGAGAAGATCGGAAACGCTACACATCATTAATTGAAAACTATTTTCAAAAAACAAACTTGATTGAATCAACCCAGAATAAATATCCGTTGGTATGCATTGGGCGATTATATTGCTGCCACACTTTCCTGGGCCTGTTTTTATTTTTTAAGAAAGTATATCATCCAGGAGCCGTTCATCATAGGCCCCCGTTTTTATATCGGGCTGGTTATTTTCCCCCTTACCTGGCTGGCAGTGTATTACCTGGTAGGAAGCTACAATAATCTCTATCACAAATCAAGGCTAATTGAGTTCTTCAATATCTTTATTTACACATTCTTTGCAAGCATCTTTGTTTTTTTCTTTTTTATACTGTATGATGTAACCGGTGACTATTCTATCTATTATAAAGAATTCATTTCGCTATGGTGGATACAAACCATCATTACCTACTTTATCAGATTGTTGTTTTTAAATGCCGCAAAATCTCAACTCAATAAAGGATCGGTCTTTTTTAATACGCTTATTATTGGATCAAGTACCAATGCTGCTAACCTATACGACTCTATAATCAACAACGAAGAGAAAACAGGCTACCGCATTGCTGGCTTCGTTAATACCAATGGCAATACAGGCAAAAACCTGCCAATTGATATGATACATCTTGGGAAAGTGGATGAAGCCGCGGGAATCATTGCTTCCCATAATATTGAAGAAGTGATCATTGCTGTAGAAAAAAAAGAAAGGAACCAGCTTGAAAAGATCTTACAGGAGTTGAGTGACAGTGAAGTGAATATAAAACTCACTGCCGATACAGTTGATATCATCAGTGGATCTGTTAAAACAAATAATGTGCTTGGTATTCCGCTGATAGAATTACAAACCGGTCTGCTGCCCCAATGGCAGCAGCATTTTAAAAGATTGATCGATTTAAGCGCCAGCATTTTAAGCATTATCATCCTGCTGCCCTTATTCATTTACACAGCCATACGGGTAAAATTAACTTCAAAAGGAGACTTGTTTTATTTGCAGGAACGTATTGGTTATAAGGGCCGGCCATTCACCATGATAAAATTCCGCAGTATGATCCCGGATGCCGAAATGAACGGACCTGAGCTAAGCAGTGATAATGACCCCCGCATTACCGGCTGGGGCAAAATTATGCGCAAGTGGAGGCTTGATGAGTTACCTCAATTATGGAACATCATAAAAGGTGAAATGAGCCTGGTAGGGCCAAGGCCCGAGAGAAGATTCTATATTGACCAGATCGTTAAACAACAACCTGAATACAATTACCTGTTTAAAGTAAAGCCCGGCCTCAGTAGTTGGGGCATGGTGAAATATGGTTATGCTGAATCGGTGAATGAAATGATAGAACGCATGCCATACGACCTGGTATATATTGAGAACGTTTCGTTGGCATTGGATTTTAAGATCATGCTGCACACCATAAAAATAATCTTATCGGGGAAGGGAAAATAAAATCGCTGATTCTAATGATTGTTATGATTGCGCTGATTTGATTATTTTTGATAAAACTATTTCGTTTTGAGAAAAATAATTCTTTTTGTTCTTACTTATTGCCTATTCCCTGTTGCCTATTGCCAATTACCTAACTACTGGCAACAACAGGTAAACTATAAGATAGATGTTACACTCAATGATCTTGATAATACATTGGATGGTTTTGTAAAAATGGATTACTATAATAATTCACCAGATACGCTCCACTTCATCTGGATCCATCTTTGGCCCAATGCTTTTAAGAATGATAAAACGGCCTTTACCGACCAGTCGCTGGAAAATGGCAGTACAGCATTTTATTTCAGCAATGCTGATAAGCGTGGATATATTAACCGGCTTGACTTTACAATAAATGGCGATGTTGGTAAAACTGAAGATCACCCACAGCACCAGGATATCATCAAACTTATTTTACCTAAACCCATTGCACCAAAAAGCAGTGCAAAAATTGAAACGCCCTTTCATGTAAAACTACCTTATGCTTTTTCACGTGGTGGGCGTGTAGACCAGGCTTACTGGGGAACCCAATGGTATCCCAAGCCCGCAGTGTACGACCACAAAGGCTGGCATCCGATGCCGTATGTAGACCAGGGAGAATTTTATTCGGAGTTTGGTAATTACGAAGTGCAACTAACATTACCCGAGAACTATGTTGTGGCCGCAACAGGTGAGTTGCAAAATGAAACTGAAAAAGAATGGCTCAGGAACAGAAAACCTTTTAAAAGAGAAATAAACCTTAAGAAAAGAATTCCTAATCAAAAAACCATAAGCGTAAGCTTGGCTCCATCTGCTACCAAAACAAAAACACTCCTGTACAAACAAAATAATGTGCATGACTTTGCCTGGTTTGCCGATAAAACTTATTCCCTAAAAACAGATACACTGGCTTTGCCTTCGGGCAGGATAATTACAGCAAATGTTTTTTATTATAGTGAGAACAGTGAAACATGGAACAATAGTATTGCCATGATCAAGAGAGCCATCACTACCAAAAGCAACTGGCTGGGAGAATATCCTTACAATGTTGTAAGCGTGGTTGATGGTGGCAATGGAGGCGGGATGGAATATCCCACAATCACTTTATTGGAATCGGGGGGCAGTGAAAAAATGCTCGACTTTGTCATCAATCATGAAGTAGGCCATAACTGGTTCCAGTCCATTTTAGCAACTCATGAGCGCAGGCATCCCTGGATGGATGAAGGTATGAACACCTATTACGACAATCGTTATTCCCTACAGCAGTATGGTAATACCAATATTGATATACTGCAGGTGAAGTCGCCTTTTATTAACAACAGGATGCCGGAAGATATTCAACATACTTTATTGCAGACCGTAATTGGAATTAAAAAAGATCAACCCATAGAAACCGAAAGTGAAAAATTCAGCAGCTTCAACTACAATATGATCGCTTATGTAAAAGCGGGCGACTGGATGAAATTATTGGAAGATGAATTGGGTAAGGAAACATTTGATAAAGGCATGCAAACCTATTACCAGCGCTGGCAGTTCAAACATCCTTACCCGGAAGATTTTAAAAAAATAATGGAAGAAGTAAGCGGGAAAAATTTAGATGCCCGTTTTGCTTTGCTGAATAAAAAGGGGGGCCTGAAGAAAACAAGTGTAAAAAAAGACATCCGCTTCACCTCTTTTTTCAGCCTTAAGGAAACCAATAAACACAATTACATTTTCGCCGCCCCTGCTGTAGGCTATAACTTTTATGATAAGCTGATGGTGGGTGTGTTGTTACATAATTATACACTTCCGCTCAATAAATTTCAGTTTGTTATTGCACCGATGTACGGTACTAAAAGCAAACAGTTCAATGGCCTTGGCAGGCTGGGCTATACGGTTTACCCGGGAGATAACGGCCAGAAATTTGAGCTGGCTGTTGCCGGCGCAACTTTTTCAGGAGATAATTTTACGGACTCAACCAATACAACACATGCTCAACGTTTTTCTAAAATAGTTCCGTCCATTAAGTATGTGTTTGCCAATAAGAACCCACGCAGCAGCATCACCAAATTCATTCAATGGAAAACATTCCTGATCACTGAACAGGGGTTACGGTTTACCCGGGATACTATTAACCAGGTTGATGTGATCACGTATCCCAATGAACCGAGGTATGTTAACCAGTTGAGGTTCGTGATCGAGAACAACCGGGCGCTCTATCCTTATAACGGCATTTTACAGGTTGAGCAGGGCGAAGGCTTCGCCAGGCTTGCTTTTACCGGTGATTATTTTTTCAATTATGCCAAGGGCGGTGGAATGAACGTGAGAATATTTGCAGGAAAGTTCTTCTACCTGGGAGATAAAACATTTTTGAAACAGTTTGAAACCGACCGGTATCATTTAAACATGACCGGCCCAAAGGGCTATGAAGATTATACCTACAGCAATTATTTTGTTGGCCGCAATGAATTTGAAGGATTCTCCAACCAGCAGATCATGATGAGGGATGGAGGTTTTAAAGTACGTACCGATCTTTTAAGTGATAAGATAGGCAAGTCAGACGATTGGCTTGCTGCAGCAAATTTTACAACTACAATTCCAAAAGCCATTAATCCGCTGGCTTTATTGCCATTCAACCTTCCGCTAAGGGCATTTGTTGATATTGGCACTTATGCCGATGCCTGGAAAAAAAATGCAGCCACCGGCAGGTTCATTTATGATGCAGGGCTGCAGTTATCTTTATTCAACAACATTGTAAATATTTATGTGCCGTTGCTGTACAGTAAAGTGTACAAAGATTATTTCAAATCCACCATCACCGAAAAGCGGTTTTTAAAAAACATTTCATTCAGTATCAACCTGCAGGATATCAATCTCAAAAAAATAATGCCGCAAATTCCTTTTTAACGTGGCAATTAAACTCCTTACATACCAGCAGATCGATAAATCAAAATGGGATGCCTGTATAAACAGCGCAGATAATGGATTGATCTATGCCTACTCCTTTTATTTAGATACGATGGCTAAAAACTGGCAAGCATTGGTGCTGGATGATTATAATGCCGTAATGCCTTTAACCTGGAATAAGAAATACAGCATCAGTTATTTATACCAACCTCCATTTACAGCCTGCCTGGGTGTATTTGGAAACAAGCTGACCGCAGAAATAATGGCTGCTTTCTTAAAAGCAATACCGGCAGCATTCAAATACTGGGATATTTATTTCAACCATGGTAACCTGTTTAAAACCGAAGGCTTCGGGCTGTATGAAAGGATGAACTATGTTTTACCACTGAATGATGATTATGAAACCCTTTTTAAAAAATACCGCGACAACATTAAGCGGAACATTAAAAAAGCAACGCAACTGCAATTAATTACCAATAAAGTTATCCCGGTAAAGGATGTTATTGCTTTATCCAGATCTCAGGCTGTTAAGTTTTCTGGAAAGTCGGCTGCGGATTTCGGGAACTTTGAAAAACTCTATGACCTGCTTTATAAAAGATCAAAAGCTACAACCTACGGAGTGTATACCACTGAGGGGCAGCTGTTGGCATCTGCAGTTTTCTTTTTTTCACACAGGCGGGCGTATTATATCATGGTGGGCAATCATCCCAATGGAAAAACGCTGGGGGCATCACATGCACTTATCAATGCATTTATTAAAGATCATGCGGGAGAAGATATACTATTAGATTTTGAAGGCTCCGATATCAGCAGCCTGGCATTTTTTTACTGCAGCTTTGGTGCAAAGGAAGAAAGGTATAGTGCTATCCGTTTAAACAGACTTCCTGCTTATTTGAAGTGGATGAAGAAAATATAAATTCATTGTTAGCTGGTATAGGTCTGATCGATAAAAAATCATTTCTCAGGCGAGTCTCTGCCCGGTATTTGTGAGTTGGGTACAGAACTCGCCGTTCTATGAAACACCATTTGATAGACGGCGAGTCCTGGGCTAACGCTCATTGCTCGGTAAGAGACTCGCCTGAGAACTCTGAATTCATTGTAAGCCAGCATAGATCTGATCGATAAAAAATGAATATAAAGAAATGACATTTAAAAGAAATCTAAGATTTATCATTTGGACAGTTCTTTGGTTTTCAATGCCTGTAATTTTATTCATTGTATTTATAACTAGAAATTATTCCACAAAAGGAAATTTATATTTATCTGAAACATTTTGGGATCTAGGCCTTTTGTTTTGGCTACCTTCTTTACTTACTATACCGGGATTTTTTTTACATTTTCGATATTACCAACAAGACAAAGGAAAACTAATAACGCATTTTCATGATTATTTTGAAATAACAAAAAATGGTGAAACAAAAAAAATATTATATGAGGATATTATAAAAATAGAGCACCACTATGTAAGTTGGATTAAGATACCCTGGAGTGATTATTATAAAACAAAATTATTCCATAGAGATGGGGGCATTATTTCAATTTCCTGCTTATCTAATGAAAGCCTAAGAGGCTTTAGATTCAAAAATAAAGATTTAGTAATTGAGAACTTTTACGGACACTTTCCATGGTAAGTGGTAAAGTGTTGAAGAGATAATTATAGCTCAGCAAGTAAATACTCAGCCATCAACATATCAACGGGCCTGGTAATTTTAAAATTATTCTCCTCTCCTTCTACCAACTTTACTTTTAACCCAAAAGCCTCAACAACGGTTGCTTCATCGGTAAATTTATCTTTATAATCTATCTGGTAAGCCGGCAATAATATTTTACTGTGAAAGGTTTGGGGTGTTTGTACAAGCCTGATGTTATCCCTTTCCAGCGCTTCATTACCAGCTTCCGTAATTAACCGGATACTATCCTTACAGGCAGTGACCGGTATAGCAGAGCCGCTTTCCATAGCCGACTCATAACAACGCTGAATGAGTTCTGTGCTAATGAGACAACGCACTGCATCATGCACAAAAACAATGCTCTCTTCAGTAACCACCTGCAGTCCATTCTGTACTGAATGGAATCTTGTTCTACCGCCAATGGTAATACTTATGCGGCTGTTATCAAAAAAGGCATCAATGATCTCCTGCCCGGCTGCAACATATTCTTCAGGCAACACTAAAATGATATACAGGTCATCGTATGCCTGCAAAAAAGTATTGATGGTATAAAATAGAACGGGCTTGCCTTTCAACAATAAGAATTGTTTAGGGGTTGAATTGCCCATCCGGGTACCGGTTCCTCCTGCTACAATTACGGCAATTTTTTTCATTTGTACTCTTAAAAATCGTTTAAGTCGTTTAAGGGTTGAAAACGTTAACGTTTAAAGGTTTGAATGGTTTAAGGGGTTAATGGCTGCATTAATTTGAAAGAACCATTAAACGATTTAAACGACTGAAACCTTTTTAAACGATTTAACTTAGTCTTTATAAATCCTGATCATCTTCTCTCCCTTACTATTATGGAATGCCCTGTACATCCCCGCACTGTTAAAGATCATGGCAGTATTTCCTTTTGCATCCACACCGATCATGCCACCTTCCCCATCCATCTTCACCAGTTTTACATTCACCACTTCATGCATTGCTTCCTGCAAGCTCATGCCCTTGTATTCCATCAGTGCACTCACATCGTATGCTGCCACGGCACAGATGAACGGCTCACCATGGCCGGTACAACTGATGGCGCAGGTTTTATTATTGGCATAGGTTCCTGCACCGATCAATGGACTGTCGCCGATACGGCCATACTTTTTATTCGTCATGCCACCGGTACTTGTTGCGCCGGCAATATTGCCATCAACATCACAGGCTACGGCACCCACGGTTCCAAATTTTTTATCTTTCATCAATTCTTCCACACCTTTATGAGTATGATCCAGTGAATAATTATCACTGTCCCTGATCTCCTTCCACTGATCGTACCTGAACTGGGAGAAGAAATATTCATCCGGCTCCAATTTAATCCCCTGCTTAATTGCAAAATCATTGGCGCCTTTGCCGCTTAAAAAAACATGGTTGCTGTTGAGCATCACTTCAGTTGCCAGCTCAATAGGATTACGCACATTCCTTATGCCTGCAACAGACCCTGCTGAAAGATCTTTACCATCCATTATAGCCGCATCCATTTCCTGCACTCCTTTTTTGGTGAACACTGAACCACGACCTGCATTGAACAGGAGGTTATCTTCCAACACCACGATGGATGCCTTCACTGCATTTACTGCCGAGCCACCTTCTTCCAATACTGCATAACCTGCTGCCAGCGCTTCTTCAAGGCCATTGATATAGGCCTTCTCCAGGGCGGCAGTCATGTCTTCTTTTAAAATGGTGCCTGCACCGCCATGTATAGCTAAAGAGAATTGTTGCATACGTACTAATGGGTATTTAATGTTGCTCAAAAATATCTAATTTCCCTGCACAAACCATCTACATGCTTAAAAGAAAATTAACTGTATCTCAATACCTGCTGATAATCGTGAACCTGATCCCTTTATATGGGGTTTGGTTCGAAGGCTGGAATGCTTCCGAGATATTTTTGGTTTATTGTCTTGAAACAGTCATCATCGGTATTGTGAATGTATTGAAAATGGCCTTTGTAACCATTTTTGTAAGAAAAAAAGATGTTTGGGGAAATAACGGAAGCCGGAATATGCACAGTGGCTGGTTCTTTATTATTTTTTTCATTGCCCATTATGGCTTTTTTGTTTTTGTACAAACACAGATCTTTTTCAGCGTAAGCGACCTTATTGCCGATGGTTATTTTTTAATGGACTACTCAAAGATCCCTGACCTGTTGGGCTTTAATGGAAAACTGTTGTTGGCCATATTCATAGCTTATCATACACTGGAAAATATCTTTGATTTTTTTCTGTCGGGTAAATATAAAACGATATCAACAGGAAGACTGATGTTTGAGCCTTATATGCGGATATTTGTGCAGCAGTTTGTTGTTATATTAGGCAGCATATTTTTAAAGTTTGGTGCTGGTAAAGTTTTTATCCTCATATTTATTGTTGCCAAAATATTCTTTGAACTGTTCGTGAACTTCAAGAGATTTTTAGAAATTGCTGAAAAAAGGCAAAGGCTGAATGCGGAGGGGAACGATAAGATTGAGGATGATGTTTAACAGTCATTTCAATGGAGCAAGGAGATCTGTTCCCCCTGTCATTTCAAATTAACCCAGTAATTTTTTACATTCTTCCATCAGCTTTGCTTTATCAATTGCAACCGTGCCTACTTCTTCACAAACCAATCCCCCTGCAATATTGGCTACTTCGGCCATAAGCTTTGCATCAGCCGTAGCTGCAAAGATCAATGAAGCCACAGCGATAACCGTATCACCGGCGCCGCTTACATCGGCAATGCTTCGGATATGAGTAGGTATGAAGGATGCTTTAATATCCTGCTGGTCCACAGGATGCTGTGCAAAAAAAACACCTTTCTCAGATAAAGTGATGAGTGAAATGCGGTGATCAAGCTTTTCCTGCAGCAACAGGTGCATATCTTTGAGTATACTGATATTTATTTCGTCTCGCAAAATGTTCAACCCATCCTTTACTTCTTTAAGGTTGGGTTTAAAAATATCCACCCCTTTGTACGCAAAGAAATTCTTTCGCTTAGGATCTACCGCAGTTAGGATATTATGCTTCTTACATAAACCGGTTATCCTGCTGATCACATTTTCCGTAAGCACACCTTTATTGTAGTCTTCCAGGATAATAATGTCGGGGCTCTCTGCTGCTATATAATTCTCAAATGCATATATCAGCCGGTCTTCATCTTCTTTGCCCAGGTCATCAGGTAATTCTGCATCAAGGCGCATCATATGCTGGTTGCGGCTAATGATCCTTATTTTATTGGTGGTGATGCGTTGCTCACTATGTACCAGGTATTCTGTATTAATATTGTTTTCCTTCAGCAATGCGGTTAGCTGGTCCCCATCATCATCCTTTCCTAAAACACTGATCACGCTTACCGTTGCACCAAGCGAGCAAACATTAAGCGCAACATTGCCAGCGCCACCGATACGTTGTTCTTTTTTACTCACAGCTACAACAGGAACCGGCGCTTCTGGTGAGATACGATCTACCTTTCCCCACCAGTACGTGTCCAGCATCACATCGCCGATCACCGCAACTTTTAAATTGGTAACATCGTTGAATAATTTATCAAAATTGATATCAGCCATACGTATTAATCCTTTTGCCTGTTACCTATCGAAAGATAATAAACAGGGATGCCCAATAAAACAATGCCCAGGCCAATCCCGGCATAAACAGGTTTAAAAATGATCAGAAATGTACAGAACACCAGTGCCATAAGAATATATATGGCCGGAAGAACAGGATAACCAAATGCCTTGTAAGGCCTTTCCACATCAGGGCGTGTTTTACGTAATTTGAATATACCAATGATAGTAATGGCATAAAATAAAACCACTACAAAGGAGATCATATCCAGCAGGTCGCCATACTTGCCGCTCAGGCAAAGAATGGATGCCATGATGCATTGAGCCCACAATGCATACTCTGGTACTGCATGCCTGTTAAGGTTGGCCGCTTTTTTAAAGAACAGTCCATCCTTGGCCATGGCATTGTACACCCGTGCACCGGCAAGTATCAATCCATTATTACAACCAAAGGTGGAGATCATGATCATTACAGCAATTACATAGGTGCCTATATTACCAAAAATAGCCTGGCTCGCTGATACTGCTACCCTATCCTGCGGGGCTGATGCGATATCGCTCATGGGCAGTACAGTTAAATACATCAGGTTGGCCAATACATAAATGACGGTAACAATTAAAGTACCCAGGAAAAGTGCAAGGCCGATATTGCGCTTCGGATTTTTTACTTCGCCTGCTATAAAAGTTACATTGTTCCAGGCATCGCTGCTGAAGATAGAGCCCACCATCGATGCAGCAATGGCCCCCAGGATAGCAGAGCCTGCAACACCGCCGATAACAGCGCCTTCGGCATTACGCGTTGTCATCTGCCAGCCATCGGCCCAGTTTGCATTCCAGATATCGCCGTTTGCTGCAAGCAGGAAACCAAAAGCAATAAGGCCGAATAAAGAAATGAGTTTCACAACGGTAAAACTGGTCTGAATCATTTTACCCCCCTTTACTCCCTGGGTATTTATATACGTAAGAAAAATGATGAGCACAATGGATACAAGCTGGGCAGTATATATCTTAAATTCGCCGAGTTGTAATAAGATATTATCATCAGTGAGCTCCAGTGCCGGGATGAAATATCCTGCAAACTTACTGAAGGCTACGCCTACTGCCGCAATGGTTGCCGTTTGAATAACGGTAAAAAAACTCCAGCCATATAAGAACCCGGCCAGCGGATTGAATGCTTCTTTGAGATAAACATATTGTCCACCTGCTTTTGGATACATGGCACTCAGTTCACCATAACTTAAAGCTGCAGTAAGCGTCATGAAACCGGTGATCACCCATACAGCGATCAGCCAGCCGGCGCTACCTACATTACGGGCAATATCTGCGCTAACAATAAAAATACCGGAACCAATCATGGATCCGGCAACGATCATAGTAGCATCAAGCAAACCAAGTGTTGGTTTAAAAGAAGTTGTTTGTTCTGGCATAGTCATTCCGTTTATATCGGAACAAGATATAGAAATTGTATGAAATTATGGTTTAGCTGAAGTTTTCATTTTCTCGTTCATCCCTTTTATCACATCATTGGTAATGTTTAAGCTCTCATCTTTATAAACCATGTAATCGAGCCCTGTTCCGGTAGTAAATATGTAGAGGTATTTTTTATCCTTGTTGTATTCTGCCAGGAAACTTTTTAATTTTTTCTGGATATCCTCCATGATGGTATAACTTTTTTCATTCAGCCGCTGGCTCTGCTCCTGTTTCTTAGTGTCGATCCTTTGTTGCTGATCCATCAGCTTACCCTGAAACACCTGTGCTTCCTGTTCGGTAATGGCAGCGCCCCGTTTCAAAAAATTATCCTTTTGTGCCTGCAAACCGCGATAGCCATTCTCATGCTCCTGGTCTATAGCTTTCATCTGTGCTTCCAGTTCCTTCCGCCTTTCTTTTATATAGGTTATGTTCTCATTCAATGAATCAAGTTCTACATAAGCAAGTGGCGGGCGCTGGGCATTGGCGGTGGTGCTGGTAAAACTATCGCTGACTTTTGCAGCTTTATCAGTTTTTTTACCCGAAAAATTAAAATAATACAGGAAAGCAACAGCAAGGATCAGCACCACATTCAATACAATGGAAAAATTTTTATTCATACATTTTATTTGGCGGCAATATACTTACAAACTGTAACAGGACAATGATTTTAGGTTTTTTTTAGGAAAGGGTTAACGGTAGTTTATGCCTCCTTTTCCGGCTACTAAGTTCATGATTTAAAAAAAATACATGATATTTTTTTAGCAAAGTTTAGTAAGCTGCTTTCAAAGTATTTTAACTATCAACAACTTACCTAACCCCTGGAATTAACCAACAAAAAAAATATGACGAACAAACCAAAGGTCCCAAATCCAAGGCCTCCTAGAAAACTTCAAAAAGCCCTCACTCCCAAATTGATGGCGGCATTGAAAAACCTGAATCAGTATTGCGAAACTCATTTAAAAGGTAAGTATAAAATTGAAGTGATTGATCTGCTGGTGCACCCACAACTTGCGAAAGGGGATCAGCTATTTGCTATACCCACACTTGTTAGAAGTGCCGGTACCTATCAGGAATATAAAACGAGGAAAAGGTCTTAGTTGGTCTGAATATTGTAGCCGTTAAGCAAATTGTATAATCGTAGATGCCAGATAAATCATATAAAACAACCGATTATAGATTAAGGCTATATATTACTGAGGCATCCCCTAATTCGGTTAAAGTAATCAGTAATATTAAAAAAATATGCGAGGACACTAGCGTTTTGATGTTGTAAATATAAGTTCTTTGAAAGTTTTGTCTGTATTGAGTTTGAGCGATTTTAGAGTCTGCAACGATTTGAAATTACTGAGATTTTAGTTTAATATAACG
>JBKJMZ010000103.1:0-28442 GCA_046596255.1 Ferruginibacter sp.
AGGTTAATAATAATGGCCCCATAACCCAGTATTACAAATGTTCCTTCAAGCCAGGGAAGCGGCAAAATCTGTTGGGTGCTGCCTTCATGTGTGTTATGTTTTTCAATATACCAGAATACAACTGCAAAAATAAAACTGACATTGAAGAGAACGGTAATTTTTGAAAAAAAACGCATGGTTGGTTTGGGTTTTTAGTTTGGGGTTTGTGGTTTGTAGTTTTTTGTTTGTGGTTTGTGGTTGTGCTAACATCTAACAGCTAACAGCAAATTCCTACCCATTCCTCCCACTCAGCATCGGCACAAAACTAAAATTTTCAAATGCTTCTTCCGTAATGCTGCCATCTTCATTTTTGGTAATGCGTAGCATGCGCTGGCAATCTCCTTCATCTACAGGTATAATCATTTTGCCTCCTTGCTTTAATTGTGCAATTAATTTAGGAGGTATAAAGGGTGCCGCCGCAGTAATGATCACTTTATCAAAAGGAGCATAAGTGGGCAATCCTTCGTAGCCGTCACCGTAAAAGAATTTTAAATTAGGGTATTGATTTTTAAAGATGAACTGCTTTGTTTTATCAAATAGTTTTTTCTGCCTTTCGATCGTAAATACCCGGGCACCCATTTCGGCAAGCACAGTAGCCTGGTAAATACTGCCGGTACCTATTTCAAGTATTTTATCATTGGGCTTAACCTGCAGCAACTGGGTTTGATAGGCCACCGTATAAGGCTGAGAAATGGTTTGTCCCTCGCTGATGGGAAAGGCCCTGTCCTCGTAAGCGATCTTGTCAAAAGCACTATCTAAAAAATAATGCCGGGGAATATTATTCATGGCCTGCAATACGTTCTCATCACTGATGCCCTTATCCCTCAACAGGTCTATTAGTTTTTTGCGCATGCCCTTATGCTGGTAACTGTCTTCAAATTTTCTCATAGGCCCCCTCTAAATCTCCACCGCAAGGGAGACTTTGTAGAGTATTTTTTATTTAAGATTATTATGTAACATACAAACTGGTAAAGATTGAGACTGCAAGATAAAAAAAGCTGCCAATTTGCGGCAGCTTCTTTTAACACATGTGTAAGTTGTAAACCTACTGAACCACAAGTTTATTTGTGTAGATATTATTATCAGCCTGTGTAATAACCTTCACCGTATAAATTCCGGGTTGAAGCCCGTTGACATTGATATTTTTTTCTGCTGTATTATTGATGGTCTTTATAACAGCTCCTGTTGCATTAAATATACGCACATCAGATAAGCCCGTAATGCCTGCAGGAATAACGATCTGCATATTACCCCGTGATGGGTTTGGATAGATCATTAAAGGCTGTTGTGCACCTGCATTACTTATTACCCTGATATCGCTTAAGAATTTTTTGCCGTCAATATCCACCTGCGCAAGCCTGTAAAAAACATTTTTATTAGTGGGCATGCCCATGTCTTTAAATGAATAAGATAAACCGGTTGTGCTGTATCCGCCAGGGGCCTTACTATCTACAAAACCGATGGTTTCAAAATCACCCGTTGTCTTTCTTAATATCTCGAACCCTTTATTATTCATTTCCTGGGCTGTCTCCCATTTCAATAAAGCATCAACGCCTGTTTTAATAGCATTAAAACCGGTAAGTTTTACAGGAAGCGGAGAACCCCCGGTATAATCGATACGAACCCCAGCCGGGTCAGACAGGAAAGTCGGATCTGAGATCGTATAATTAAAGAAGAATTGCTGGATACTCGGGTTTAACCGCAGAAATGAAAAAGTACCATCAGCGTTAAAAGTAAATGTTGCATCTGCAGCAGTAAAGCTCTGGCTGGTTAGCGCCCAGGTCATACTTGCCTGGGGATGACCATCGATATCAAAGTCTTTACCACCATCAGGTGCAAGTGCAGTGAATGCAGTAAGTGACCTCGTAATATATGCTGTATGTGTACCGGAAGGTGTATATGCCAGGCTGGTACCATACAAATTACCTAATAATGTACCGTTCATAAAACCCTGGGCACCTGATATAAATAAATCGTTGTTAGCTACCGGGGGGCATGTACCTGGAACGGAGCAGGGCACTAATCCGGTAAAACAAAATTTGTCCATAACATATTTGGAACCTCCTGCATTACAGTTAAGAACAGTGCTGGAAAAATTAAAGAATATTTTTAATGTTGGAAGTGATGGCGGCAGGTTAATGTTCAAAGTTACCAGCCCGCCATTGATTGGCAGGATGTATCCTGAATAGTTAGCATAAATAGTAGCGTTATCACCAATAGGGTCTGTGCCAGTATAAGAACTTGCCACAGCTAAAATATCCACCGCAGTTGGACAATTAAAACCACTACGGGATTCACATTTGAGAGAAGCAGCATATTGGTAAATCTGGAATTTAACCTCCATCACTTGCTGGGTGGGAGTTATAACCTGTGAGACGATCTTTGCTGGGTTACTTCCACCAACTCCCGGTGTAACAATACCATATTCGTTTAGACAGTTGATGTCGGGATTTTCGTAGAGAGTTATAGAGGATCCCCCCGCCGTTAGCCATCCTGTGGTGTTGTTTGCAAAATCCTGGCAAAGGTTCTGTGCATTCATTTCAATTGCGGCTGCAATCAAAAAAATTAAGAATAAAAACTTTTTCATCTTCTTGTATTTAAGGTTTACTAATAAGGGTATTTTACCCGGGCAGGTTAATCAGAAGATGGAAGATGATACGGTAATTCGGGAGGATAAAACAAATAGTTATCAATTCATACCATGTAGTTCAACATTGGCGAAAAAATAAATAAATGAAGAAATAATAGTGGTTAGACTATGGAAATGGGAAATGTATAATCACAGGTAGTAGAAGTAGGAATGCTGTCAAAAGCAATACTGGTAACGTGTTAACAGGACAAAACTAAAAAATATTTTTTGTAAAGACAATACCTCAAATAGGTAGTTTATGGAATTTAACATTTGCGGAATATAGCATAACTACTAAGTTACTGAGTTTCAGTAACATTTTTAAATGCTCATCTAGATGCATTTTGAAAAATAGTTTCATAGAGTGTTAAAAATGTCGGAATCATCCGGCATTCAACCAGATCAATAGCATTTTATTTCAGTTTCATTTCATTAATTATTCTCCCGATCTTATCATCCAGCAACTTTTCAGTTTCATCAAATAGGGCAGTATCTGCAAGTTTTGTATTGACACTGAAATAAAATTTTATTTTAGGCTCCGTGCCGCTTGGCCTCGCAGAGATCTTTGTTCCATCTGCCAATATAAACTGGAGCACATTGCTTTTAGGGAGATCAATGGCCCAACTTTCACCGGTTAATAAATTATTTCTGGTTTGCAACTCATAATCCAATAATTCCACTACGTCAGCGCCATCAATCTTAAGTGGTGGGGTCTTCCGGTATCCTTCCATCATTGCTGCGATCTCTGCTGCGCCATTCATACCTTTTTTGGTAATACTCACCAGGCTCTCTTTATACAGACCGTATTGCACACAAAGATCAACAAGCTTATCATATAAAGTGCGGCCCTTGCTTTTTTCATAAGCGGCCATTTCGCAGCTCAATGCAACGGCGCTAATGCCATCCTTATCCCTGATCTTATCTCCTATCATCAGTCCAAAACTTTCTTCACCCCCAATAATGTAATTTTCTTTGCCCTCCTTTTCCCGTATGAGTTTACTGATCCATTTAAAACCGGTAAGCACATTATAACAGGCAACCCCGTTCTCTTTGGCGATCACATTTATCATATCGCTGGTAACAATTGTTTTGATCACCATATCATTGGGCTGTGCAATGCCCTTGGCCTTACGTGCCTCGATCATATAATTAAATGCAAGCACAGCTGTCTGGTTTCCATTCAATAGTACCCAATCGCCTTTTTTATTTTTTACACCGATGGCTACCCTGTCTGCATCCGGATCGGTACCCAATAAAATATCAGCATCAAGTGCTGCGGCTTTTTTAAGGCCCATGCTCATGGCTTCTGTTTCTTCGGGGTTGGGATATACTACTGTTGGAAAATTGCCATCGGGTATGCTTTGCTCTTCAACAATGTGCACATTAGTAAACCCAAATTGCTTTAAAGCTGCAGGTACCAAAATAATTCCTGTACCATGTATTGGTGTGTACACAATTTTAAGATCAGCCTGTTCAGCACATACTTCGGGATAAACACTTAAGCCTTTAACCATATCCAGGTAGGCCGCATCCATAGCTTTGCCGATCATAATTATATTTGTTTCACCACCATTCCACTTCACATCATCCACCGAAGCGATCTTTTCCACTTCCATTATTACATTTTTATCATGCGGTGGCACCATCTGTGCACCATCATCCCAGTAAGCCTTATAGC
Source organism: Ferruginibacter sp. (assembly GCA_046596255.1). GTDB lineage: Bacteria > Bacteroidota > Bacteroidia > Chitinophagales > Chitinophagaceae > Ferruginibacter. Next base: position 4,347 of record JBKJMZ010000103.1, read on the forward strand.
CGTTGTATTCTTTGGGGTTATGACTTGCAGTACAAACCACCCCACCCTTGCAGCCATTTGTGCGGATGGCAAAACTTAACTCAGGGGTTGGCCGCAGTGCTTCAAACAAATAAACCTTGATGCCGTTCGCTGCAAAAACGTTTGCTGTAATCTCCGCAAAATATTGGCTGTTGTTGCGGCAATCGTAGGCAATGGCCACACAAATTTCATCATTGAAGCACTGCTTTAAATAATTGGCATAACCCTGTGTGGCCATACCTACAGTATATTTATTCATGCGGTTTGTGCCGATGCCCATGATGCCACGCAGTCCGCCGGTACCAAACTCCAGGTTCTTATAAAATGCATCTTCAAGGCCTGCAGGATCATTATTCTGCAATTCCAGGATCTCATCCTTAACTGCCTGCTCATAATTACCGCCAAGCCAGTTATCTATCTTTTGTTGGGTAGCCTTCTCCATATTTTTTATTTATAGGTTCAAAAATAAATTATTCGTGGTTTAATGTACAAAATAAATAGTTTTGCAATATGGTCAGGCGGCCCAACATGAATATTGTACATCTCCTGCAAAAAGCAGTTCTGTTTTTGTGTATACTCTTATTTGCTACATCTGCTATATCGGCCCCGCAAAATAATTTAAACCAGGATAGCAATCCTAAACCTTTAAACCCGCTTTTATACAGCTCATTTAAAAAGTATGTACCCGTAAACCCGCTGTTTGAAGAATATATCAAGCGAGCAAAAGGAGAACTGATGTATTGGCCAAATTATCCTTTAACGGCTGCCCAAATAGAAGCCAGGAATAAAGAATGGGACAGGAAATACAATTAATCCCTTGGTCAACAAATAGCCGGTAAGATCATTGAAACCACAATTAATAACCTCATCTACGGCAGAAAAAGCCCCGTTGCGGTCAGGCCCCGGTTTTAAAACTTCACTATTATCTTTTCCGTAAATCTTACACCTGGCAATAACAAAGACCTGTTATCCGTATTTTTGTTTTTTATGAACCGAGCCGTTGTATACAATATTGTATTGAAAACTTTCACCTGCTTCCTTTCAGGAATACTTTTTACTTATGCTGTATATGCGCAGGATTCATCCATTAAATTTTCACCAGGAGTTTTCAAAAATAATCATGGAGATACTATCCGCTACAGACCAATTAACCAATTAACCAATAAACAAATTAACCGAAGAATAAAGATCATCGCCGCCGCCAATATCATCGGCTATGGAGGCGCAATGTATGGCCTCTACCATTCCTGGTATAAAAATTATCCGCAAAGCAGTTTTCATGTATTCAATGATATACCCGAATGGAAGGGCATGGATAAGATCGGCCATGCCTACGGGGTATATGCCGAAAGCCTCGCCAGTATGGAACTCTGGCGCTGGACGGGTATAGACCGTAAAAAAAGGATCTGGCTGGGTGGTTTGAGCGGGCCTGTTTATCATACCGTAATTGAAGTGCTGGATGGATACAGTGCCGAATGGGGATGGAGCTGGGGAGATATTGGTGCCAACTTCATTGGCAGCGGAATGCTGATAGCACAGGAACTTGCCTGGGATGAGCAGCGCATTCAATTTAAATTTTCTTACCATAATAAAAAATATAACGACCCAACCCTCAACCAGCGAAGTGATTTCCTGTACGGCAAAAGTACCGGCGAGCGTTTCTTTAAAGATTATAATGGGCAAACCTATTGGCTCAGCACCAACATACGCTCATTTTTACCCGAAAGCAAATGGCCAAAATGGCTCAATGTTGCTGTAGGAACCGGTGCCGAAGGCCTGTTTGGCGCCAATGATAATATTGGTAAAGATGAGCATGGCAATATCGATTTCAGCCGTACAGATATTAAACGTTACCGCCAATGGTATTTGGGCCCGGATATAGACCTTACCAAGATAAAGACCAATAAAAAAGGTTTGAAATTCGTTTTCCGATTATTCAACTTTATAAAAGTTCCAATGCCTGCACTGGAATTATCGAATGGGAAGTTTAAGGTGAGGGCGATTGCGTTTTAAAACCCCTAACCCCCTATCCCCCTAAAGGGGGAACAACTGGAAGATATTAGCGAAGATCTGTGCGTAAAATTTCTTATTAAAAAACGGGGTTTTATAATTCAATCGGAATCGACCCCCTCTCCTTTAGGAGAGGGATGGGGTGAGGTTTAAAAAACGAAATTTCGATAAGAAACGAGATGGACCTCCTCTCCTTAAGGAGAGGTTGGGTGAGGTGTGAGGCCCGCTCCCACTACTTCCCCACCCTTCACTTCTACGCTGATATGTTCATCTTCAGTTGTGGAAATGGATATGCCAACATAATCCACGTCAAGCGGGAAGCTCTTATGGGTTCTTTCAACAAGTGCCAGGGTTTGTATCTTTTTAGGCAATTGTTCAAGCAAAGGTTTTAAGGCATACAGCATGGTACGGCCGCTGTTGGCAACATCATCTATTAGTAAAATGGTCTTACCATTAAAGTCCATGTTGTTATTTAAACTGATGCTCAGTGGATTTTTTTTATCTATGCTGAGTTCCAATACCAGCACTTCCCCTTTAAAACGCTCCTTTAAAAATTCGCTTATCTTTTGTGCAATAACAGTCCCATTAGCCTTGATGCCGATCAGTATAATTTGCTTTTCCGTATAATTCTGTTCCACCACCTCCAGTGCCATGCGGCGTAGTTTTTTGTTGGCTACTTCGGCGGTTAGTATCTCTTTCTTTTGTGTCATCGTGCTACGAATTTAAGTGTTAATCCGTTAATCCGTATATCCGTTAATCCGTTGGGTTACTTAATACGTAAAAGCTCAACTAAAAATAAGGCTCTACGGATTAACTAATTAACCAATTAACGGATTAACGTTTTATCTTAGCACCATGCAAATTCTTCAGCAAGTAATTTTTATAGCCCTCACAGCTTTCGCCGTTATACTTTTTGCAAGAAATGCCCGTATCATACGCCGTAATATTTTATTAGGACAGGATGAGGACCTTACAGATAATCCGGGAATGCGCTGGAAAAATTTAATACTACTCGCCTTCGGACAAAAGAAAATGTTCCGCAACCCGCTGGTAGCTGTTATGCACTTTATCATTTATGCAGGCTTTATCATCATTAATATTGAAGTACTGGAGATAGGCCTCGATGGCGTGTTTGGAACCCACCGCATGTTCCTGCCCTATACCGGTATCTTTTATTCCTTTCTCATCAACTTTTTTGAGATACTGGCAGTAGGGGTACTGGCCGTTTGTGTTATCTTTTTAATAAGAAGGAATATCATCAAGCTAAAACGGTTTATCAGCAAGGACCTTGATGGCTGGCCAAGAAGCGATGCCAACTTAATTTTAATTATAGAGATCATTTTAATGACCCTCTTCCTTACCATGAACAGCGCCGACCGTGCCCTGCAGCTAAAAGGAGAAGCACATTACGCCGATACCGGTAATTTTATTTTCTCCGGCATCATTGCTCCCCTGTTCAATAATTTTTCTGCAACTACCTTGTTAGCCATTGAGCGCAGCTCTTGGTGGCTGCACATAATCGGCATCTTTGCATTTTTAAATTACCTGCCTTACAGCAAGCACCTGCATATATTGCTGGCCTTTCCAAATGCCTATTATGGAAAACTGGAACCATCCGGCCAGATGGACAATATGCCAAACGTGCAGAATGAAGTGAAATACATGATGCAGCCAGAACTTGCCCCAACCGGCGAAGCTGCGCCCATGAAATTTGGCGCCAAAGATGTATTTGATCTGAGCTGGAAGAATTTAATGGATGCATACAGTTGTACAGAATGCGGCCGCTGTTCTGCTGCATGTCCTGCTACACAAACCGGCAAACTGCTGAGTCCACGAAAAATAATGATGGATACCCGTGACCGCCTGGAAATTGTAGGAAAGAATATAACTGCAAACAAACAGTTTGTTGACGATGGCAAAAATCTCTTCAGCCATATAACCACCGAAGAGCTTCGTGCCTGCACCAGTTGCCAGGCCTGTGTACAGGAATGCCCTGTTTCCATCTCTCCACTCGATATCATTTTAGAAATGCGACGCTCCCTTATTATGGAAGACAGCAATGCACCACAGGAGTGGAACGTGATGTTTGGCAATATTGAAAATAATTTTGCGCCCTGGAAATTTAGTCCTGATGACAGGGATAAGTGGGTTGAGGAAATGAGTTAAGATTGAGGAACTTACAATTTATACGAATACAAGCTGAACTTCCCGAATAAATACGAAAATCCTTAATTGAATATTCATTGCTGTTGTGGTTGATATTGTAGACATTGGATAATGGATAAATATGAGAGTAGTGTATATTTATGAGTTGCATTTTAAAATGACACCACTCAAATATTTAAACTTTTTTCTGCTTTTCTTCTGGACAATGGAAATGCTTGGGGAGTAGGACAAAAAGATAAAAATAATGGAATTGTTGTAGGAATTTCACGAGCATATAGAAAAATGAGAATTCAAAATGGTTATAGTATTGAAAAAGTATTGGCAGATGCGGAGACAAAAGAAATCATTGACACAGCATTTATTCCAAGTTTTCGTGGTGCAAATTATTTTCAAGGTACTTTGACTGGACTAAAATCATTAATGAAAATACTAGTCCTGAAATCCCTGACTTTGCAGACAGATTGCCTAAATTACAGAATACAAGAGCCAGACATTAAAAATGAAAAATATAATAATTCTCTTTTGCTTTATAACAAGTGTCCAAACTGTTTTTGCCCAAAACGAAAATTATGATCATGTAAAAGCTGTTTTAGCAGGTTATACCAATCCAATTGAACGATTTAGCGAAAGCATAAAATATTTGGAATCCACAGATGCTTATGCCGCTAGCAGCATCGACTCTGCATTAAGTATTGATTTGCTTCAAATTGCACAACATTTAAAAAATGATTCACTGCTGGCCATCAGTTATAACTGGATTGGTTATTATTTTGCGCTAAGCAAAGGCGATAACACCATAGCACTCGAATATTACTTTAAAGCATTGCCATTAGCTGAAAAGTTTATCGACAAACGAAGAATAAGTTCACTCTATTTTGATATAGCAACAACATATTTCTTCCTAAATAATATTGATGAATTTTTTAGATTCACCAAGTTAGGCGGAGAGAATATGCCTGCTAAAACTTCCTCCAAATACGATTACATGCTGCTTCAGTTTCAAAGAAATATGGGGAGTGCTTATCTGGAGAAAAATCAATTAGACTCGGCATTAAATTATGCACAGGCAGCAGTACAAACCAGCGACAGATTAAAACTCCCAAACTTTCAATTGCAGGCATTGCATTTACTGGGCGCAGTTAATGCAAAAATGAATGAAAATGACTTAGCTGATGTATATTTTAAAAAAGCACTTATTCTATCGGATTCAGATAAAATGGAAACTAGAAGGATGGCATTCTACCAAAGATATATCCCCTTTCTATTTAAAAATAACAGAATGATAGAAGCTAAAGTTCAGGTTGAAAATCTATGGATTTTGTCTGGTGAAATTCCAAATTTAAATTTCAAATTAATAGCTACCACCTATAAAAAAGAGTTATTTGATAAATTAAATAACACCGACAGTGCTTACTATTATTCAAAAGTGGAGTCTGAAATAAGAGAATTAATTTTTAACCAGAATAATCTAAATACCATTCAGTCATTAGCCTTTAAAGAGCAATTACGCACTATAGAAGAAGGTGCGAAAAAATCTGCTGAAGAAGACAGGCGCAAAAAAAACATCCAGTACGCATTAATAGCAATCGGCATAATTATTTTGTTTACGGTTTATTTATTACTAAGCCGTAGTTTCATTACAAACACAAAACTCATTGAGTTCTTCGGTATAATTGCCTTATTGATTATATTCGAATTTCTAAATTTATTACTGCATCCTTATTTAGAACGGGTAACAAATCATTCACCGTTACTAATGCTGCTTAGTTTGGTTTGTATTGCAGCCTTACTTGTACCTCTTCATCATAAAGTGGAAAAATGGGCAACAACAAAACTGGTTGAAAAGAATAAACAGATACGTCTGGCAGCAGCAAAGAAGACGCTTGAGCAATTAGACAAAAAGGATGAAAATTTGTAAGACGAGAATCACGAACGCACAACTGTCCCGTCCTGAAATAGGTTGACTACAAAATCAACCAAAATGGAACTAAAACACGCAACCGATATCAATCCTTATACACTTCAAACACATAGCATGGCCAGGTAACATTGCGGGTGTACAGGCCTTTGCGGTACCAGGGGGCAAAAGTGCTTGTTACATAAAGGCTCCTGTCCGGGTACTTTTTAGAAGCGAAGCGCTGCTGCATGCTTTTTATTCCAATAAAGTAACCTGGAATATTGATCGGGTTATTAGGGCTGTATCCACACCAAACTAACGGCTTTATTTGATGGAGATTTTTTATTTAATTTTAAAGTAACCAGCGTATTGGTAGCAGCATTATAATCCGACACACGAAAGGAAGCTAAATTATGCCCTGTTTCCCCGGGCTCAAACATTAATGCTCTTTTGGGCACAAGTGCATCCCCGCTCATCTTATATAAAAAAGCATCGCTTTCACTAACTCCCTGTATCAATACAAATTTGTCTTTCTTAACCTCATTATTCCTCTCACTGTCGTTGATCGCTATGTACTTATTCTTTCCTGCATCTATGTACAAAAAAGATTTATAGTTGCTGAATGTATTTGTACTGAATAGCTTAGGCACTATATAACCGGATATTACTTCCCCTTTGGGATTATAATTCATCAGCATTATCTTGCCTGTAAAGAAATCTGTATACCTGCTGCTGGCAGATGACTGGCTGAATTCCTCCTCGTAAATTATAGTATACGATTCATCATCATTAACAGTAAATGATTTGAACATAGCTACATAATCACTCTTAATAGAAAACTGTTGTTTGTATTTCTCATTTAATTTTTCATCAGAATCTATGACCAGCTTTGTCTCTGTCCTGTTGGTTTCCGTATCGATCTTTATTAAAAAATTATTATAATTATTCCTGTCCTTTTCATTCAACTCACGCAAAAGCAAATACATTTTTTTTGTTTTAGGATTATACCTGGAGATACATGCTGCAAATTTCTTGATCTCAGGCAATTCAATATTGGTATACGTAACCTTTCCCAGCTTTTTATCGATAGAGGCCATAACCATTCTCCCCTTTTTGGTATTATAAAAGTATTTTTCTTTACCGTTGTACAAAATAACATTTACTTTATCTGCATCCAATACCTGCATATCCATATACACAAAGAATTTGAACTCATCATCGTTACTGGTTACTAAAAAAGCTCTGTTGCTTTCCACATGATCAGCCCCATATTGAATGATTTCAATTCTTTTATCCTTATCATCTTCAAAAATATTATACAATTCTACAACATAGTTATCGCCAACCGGGTCTTTCTTTATATTGAAAGCATCAATCACGGCGGTATTCAGCATACCTCCACGGCCTTTGGCTGTAGCAAGAGCCTTATCTTCTTTTAATTTTCCGGTGGTACCGTCAATGACCAACCTATATAAAATGGGTGCATTCTTTATATACTCACTTACAAATAAAACAATGTCGTTTTTTACCTCAAAAACATTTTGAAAAGCCCCTGCTTTCAATTTCCCAAAAGAAGGGATCATACTGGTAGAAACTATCTCTTTATGACTGGTATTATAAATACGAAGATCGATCCCTTCCTTTTCAGTTAAATGAATATAAAAGGTATTACCATTTTTCATCTGGATGATCCGGGATACCCCATCCTCCGGCTCCTCAAAAGTGGAACTTTCACCAATCAATTTAAACTGTGCTATTGATGGCTGACTTGCAAAAGTTAAAGTGGCAAGAATTATTAAAACTGTAATATTTTTCATGAGCTTAATAAGGTTTAACAGCAAACGGCATATTATAATTCTTATTGCCCGCAACTGGCATAGATAGATAGTCAGTAAAAGTTACTGTAAACTGGCGTATCTCTGCCATATTTATTAAATTTCATCTATACTTTTTGCCGGTGCAGGCAGCTTCCCCGGTCTGGATAGAGGGTCTAAAACAATTAGTAGAGCCTCAATTTGATTTTAAATGGATTTCAAGCTAGTCTAAGCCCTCAGGAAACGTATTTTAAAAGATTGATAAACAATTTTCTACAAAAATTGAATGTAGCCACTAAGCCTCGAAGACACAAAGGAAAATGCGTAGCATTTTTCTACCCTGACGGTCAGGCTTCGTGCCTTTGCGCCTTCGTGGCAAACCTTCTTTCACAGCGAAGCTGAGAAAAAAAATTCCCAGTTGTCATTTGCAACCTGTCCCGACTTTTCGGGAAGAGCTTAAAGTTTTTTATGAGTGCCCAGGTTTGACAACATATCTTCAATAATTTACTGTATCATTTCTCTTCAATGCGAAAAAAAGTATAAGCCACCGTATCGTAACTCCCGTGAGGGTTCAATATCATTTTGTCGTACCCCCTGTTGGTAGCATAGGAATCGTAAGGGGTGACATAAGCAAGAAAGTAATTGAAAACAGTATCGTTCTTATCATCTATTGCAATAAGCCTTGGGTAATATACCGGGTCGTTACCGCCGGCTGTTCCTATTACCTCGTACCTTCCTGTAATGGTAGTACTATCAGCCCTGTTATAATCCACCATTTTATATGTGAATTTTCCATCCCTGTGCAGCCGAAACTTAATTAACGATTCGAGCGATTTGCTGGCCCATGAACCCAGGTATTCTTCATTTTCACGAATGATCTCTATGTCCTGGGCCTTTTCTTTTTTCCGGTCAAGCCATTGCCTAAGCGTGAGGTAACCCCACCCGGCAAAAAAGATGATAATGATGATCATCAATGAGGTTCTCATGTTTACTTTTTATTTATCTATTGCCAGGTATTTTTTCTCAATACTATCAGCTCGGGTAGCCACTTCATGCACCACATCCAGAAAAGCTTCCTTGTATGCCATAGCAAGGTCCGCAGGAAAAATACTTTGTACATATACTGCTTCCAACTGCGTACCATCAGCCTTGGTATAGGGTTTAAGGCATACGCACGATGCCAATTTCAGCGTAAAAGTTTTAATTTACAATTTCACGCAGAGCCGCAGAGGAGGGGAAACAGAGATATCCCACTTTTTCAAGCGAGTCTCTTCATGGCTTGCTGTTAGTCATGTTTTTATTTTTGTAATTAATATTAAATTGTTTCACGCAGAGCCCGCAGAGGAGCAGGGGAAACAGAGATATCCTCTTCGACCCCGCTTTTTCAGGCAAGTATCTTTGTCTGGCCTCCGGCCAACGGGCAGCATACTCCTAAAAAAATAACAAGCCCCTTTAAATAATAACGCCTTTGGCCGGAGGCCAGACGGCACTCTAATGGTTTAGCAGTTTTTTATTCTAAACAAAATTCCGTTTCTTTAATGAACATCATTTTCAACACTTCATGACCAAAAATAACTGGTTCCATATCAACAACCCCAACGCAATTGATTCACCTGCATTATTGGTTTATCCGCAAAGAGTGAAAGCCAATTTACAAACTGCCATAAAAATGACCGGCGATATAAACAAGCTTCGCCCCCATGTTAAAACGCATAAGTGCGCTGAAGTGGTAGGGTTAATGATGGATGCCGGGATTTACAAATTCAAATGCGCCACAATTGCAGAAGCAGAAATGCTGGGCATGCAAAATGCAAAGGATGTTTTGCTGGCCTACCAGCCTGTGGGGCCAAAGTTGGAGCGCTTTATGGCGCTGATAAAAAAATACCCGGACACTGAATTTTCATGCCTTATTGATAACATGGCTTCCGCTGCCGAACATTCCAATGCATTTAGCGAAGCAGGTTTACAGGTTGCCGTTTACATTGACTTGAATATTGGTATGAACAGGACCGGTATTGCCCTGGGTGATGAAGCATTGGAATTATACCAGTATTGTTCAACCCTACCCGGCATTATCATCAAAGGCATACATGCTTATGATGGCCATATCCGGGATATTGACTTTGCTGAAAAGAAAAAGAACTGCGATGAAGCTTTCTCCCTGGTGGAAGCCTTTGCCGAAAAGATCATCAGCAAAGGGTTGGCTAAACCAATTATCATTGCCGGGGGCTCTCCTACTTTTTCTGTGCATTGCAAAAGAGAAAATATAGAATGTAGCCCCGGTACATTTATTTATTGGGACAAGGGTTATTCTGTTCTTTGTCCTGAGCAGGAATTCATCTGCGCAGCCGTATTACTTACCAGGGTGGTATCCCTACCAGGTGATGGAATGATCTGCACCGACCTGGGACATAAATCTGTTGCAGCTGAAAATGAAATAACTAAAAGGGTATTCTTTCCCGAGTTTCAATCTTTACATGCTATTGCACAAAGTGAAGAGCACCTGGTCTTGGAAAACAACTCAGGTACAGGCTTTGCCTCCGGCGATATATTGTATGGTATTCCCTGGCATATATGCCCTACCGTGGCTTTGTACGATAGTATTATGGTTATAGAAAACGGCCAGGCCGTTGGGGAATGGAAGAACATAGCAAGGGACCGGAAGATCACTATCTAACGTGCAGCATGATCCATCATCATATTACTGTATCTTGTCTTAAAAGAAAATGACCATGCGACAGCTGCTAACATTGTTACTCATCAGCTGCTTTACATTAGCAAATGGCCAAACTTCCACACAGTCCGCAGATTCAGGAACGATATTTTATGCCACTCTTTTTAATTTTATCCAAGACAACCAGCAAAAAGATCTTCCGGATTCCTTTAAACAAGAAAACCTGTTTAACAAACTGAGGTCTATTATTATAAGGCATCCAAAAGATCCGAATAATTTTTCCCTGATCGCCCTTTGCATCAATTTAAAGCATCAACAGGTGCAAACACTTATCGGCCTCGTGGATACTTCTGTCTATAACTCTCCATGGAAAGCATCAGCAGATAATACGGTAAAACGCATCTCAGTTGCTGAAACAGGCAAAGCTTTTCCCACATTGTTCTTCACTGATAGCTCCGGGGAAGAACTCGCGATATCAAGCCTCAAGGGTAAAGTTATTTATATCGATGTGTGGAGTTCATGGTGCGGCCCATGCCGGGAAGAGATACCCGAAATAAAAAAGATATACCGCAAGTATAACAGCAAGGGACTGGAAATTATCGGTATCTCAATTGACAGTGACAAACAAAAATGGCTGAAAGCAATTAAAGAAGATAAGCAGAACTGGAAAGCATATTGTGAATTAAAAGATTGGAGAAATAACAAATTTGCTAACCGATTTTCTATTTTTAGTATCCCGGCTAATTTTTTAATTGATGAGAATGGTATCCTGGTAGCACAGGGGATATCGCCGGAATCATTAAGGCTGTGGCTCGCAAGGCATTATTAAAATATTTCTGCTCTAAATCAATCCCAGATCTTTTTTTTCAGGCAAGTCTCTGCAAGGCTTTAGTGTTAGCTAACAGGACCGTAATATGAAGCATAACCTTCAAGATAAGCAGGTCCTGATCCTGCTCTCATTCCTTTCTCACAGACTCGGCTGGGTATAGGTAATTATATTAGATGTCCGAAATTGTCAACATGCTGTAGCATATTTTACCCGTAAGCTCATTTTTAAATTGCATTTATAATTCATCTTGTAAAACAGATCAGCTCAGTTTCCACACTTACGCTAAACAAAATCTATTTGGTGTTTAATTTGTACTAGCTGTAGTCTTAACAATGAAAGCACCTCATGTCAGAATTAATGATAATAAATCCCAGGCCGATATATGAAGATATTTACGACCGGTATGGTGCACCCCTCTTTGGTATTACACTGAAAATTTCCAAGAATAAAGAACAGGCCGAGGAGATTTTAACGGAGTCGTTCAGGATATTTTTCCAGAAAAAGCTTTTTCCGCAGGATCATGACCAGATCTTCCGGCATCTTTTGAGACTAATGATACATATAGCTGCTGAAAAAAGGAATAAACCAAAGCAAATGATTGGCAAACTAATCATTAAGGAATTAAACCAGGCAAAGCAATCTTCAATAACAGCATAAAGGATATACTTTGAGGCGGTTCCCTTTCCTGATCAGGAGTTGGCCAGGGACTTTAATGTCTCCTGTTCTGGGGTGTTTGGAAAAATTTTTAAATAAAAAGTTGTTTCTTTATAACATGAAGAAACTGCTGGTAATACTGCTGCTTTTCCCCTTTACCTTAATTGCACAGGATCCCAGGCCAAAGTTTGAGAACGACACCCTCTACACTGCAAGCGGGTATAAGATATACAGGGGCAGCTCCATTGAGTTCAACCATGGTACTGAGCGTTACGGCAGGTTCAAATATGTATCGCCCAAGAACGGTATCCTTTCTACATCTTTAATTAACTGCACTATTATTGTTAAAGAATTCAGGAAATATTGGATCTCCGGTCTCAACAATGGCTATATTGTTTTTGACGGCTACTTAAAAAGAAAAGATGGTACTTCCGAGTATATTGTTTTACAAATGGCATTTGATCGTGCCATAGAAAATTCACCAGTACTGCCCAGTGAATTAAAAGTACCGGATGATTACCGTAATAAATATAACCGGGACCTTGACCGGGAAAAACTATTCTTGTATAATATGTACCGGGATAAGGTGATCAACAAAGCAACATATACCGAAATGAAAAAGAAACTCGGTTAAGCATACTTTTATTTCAAAATGTAATTAACCATTTTATGAGGATGCTATTATTTATACTCATGCTCTGCCCTTTGATCTCAGGGGCACAGGACCCAAAGCCTTCTTATAAAAACGATACGCTTTACACAACCTGTGGCTATAAGATTTACAAAGGACAAACATTACATTTTAACAAAGGCACCGGGAAAAATGGAAAATTCAGGTATATCAGCATTAAGAATGGGATAGCTATCCATTCGCTTAGCAATAATTCAATAGTTGTAAAAGAAATGAAAAGAGTGGTAATATCACCACTTGATGCTGGCTATGTTGATATGACCGGCACTATTACTTTTAAAGATGGTTCAAGGGGAATTATTGAAATACAGATCGCTTATGACGAGGCGATCGAAAATGTACCCGACTTACCCAGTGAATTAGCAGTGCCCCCGGAATTCAGAAATAGCAGCAGGGTAATACTCCACCAGAAACTCAATAAACTCTTTAAATTATATGTGACTGGGGTCATAAGTAAAGCCGAATACGAAGCTGAAAAAGGCAAGTTGTTGGCAGAATAGATGACAAGTCATTACCTTTATAATAACATATCAACTTCATGAAGAAATTAATATTTATTCTTCTTTTTTCACCTTTATTGTCAGCTGCTCAAAAGACAGAACCCCATTTTGACAATGATACCCTGTACACTTCCGGAGGTTATAAAATATATAATGGGCAGACTCTGCAGTTTGCAGAAGGCACATCGGCTGCAGGTTATTTTAAATTCCTGAAGTTTCATTCCAATATGGCAAGAACGGACACTTATATTTTACAGAACAGTACTGTATTGGTGGATAAAGTAAGAAACTTTAAATATTCCGGCAATGATAATTATAATATCCGAATCTCCGGAACAGCAACACTTAAAGAAGGTAAAAAAATACCCGTTGATTTTACCATGGATTTTGAAAAAGCCTCAACAGGTTTTGACGGCTTGGTTGCTGAATTAACCCTGCCCAAAGCAAACAGCCCCATATTTACTGTAACATCAGATCCCAAATTACAACCACTGCCCCTCGAAGGCAAGAAGTTAAATGTGCCAGACAATCTTAAGAATATATTAGTAGCTGATGAAATAAAAAAACTTTTCGACCTCCATAAGACCGGAGCCTTAAGTAAAGAAGAATACGAAGCACAAAAAAAGAAATTGCTGGAAAGGCAATGATCAGGACATGCCAGCTTATGCTTCGATATTAATTACCACATTGCCTGTTTTTTCCCCTGTTTCAACATACCTGAAAGCTTCGGCAATTTGTTCAAATGGATATTGCCTGTCAATGACCGGTTTAAATTTCTCTTCCTCCAGCATTTTTTTAATTAATGCTAAACTTGCCTTGATATCCTTTGGGATCGGGAAGATCACTTTCCTGCTGCCCATGAGAGGTGCTACAAGTGCAAGGAAAATATTTTCGGCCATCCAGCCCAGTTCTGAAGAAATATAACGGCCACCAGGATTTAATAGTGGCTTACATTTGGCAAACGAGCTTTTGCCCACTGTATCAAAAATGAGATCATATTTTTCATGCTCTTTTGTAAAATCGGCAATAGTGTAATCAATTACCCTGCCTGCTCCCAACCCTTTTACCAGGCCAATATTTTTTGTACCGCATACCGCAACCACGTTGGCATCAAAATATTTCAGTAGCTGTATTGCTGCCGAGCCAATACCACCCGATGCACCATTCACCAACACTTTTTGCCCCGCAACAAGTTTTACTTTATTGATCATGTTATAAGCGTAATGAGCGCCTTCGCAACTTGCTGCAGCCTGCTCATAGCTAATATTTCCGGGTATCGTTGTTAAAGCTTTATCATGTGGAATAGTTAAATATGATGCATAAGCACGTAAACCCATATCGTTGAATCCAAAAACTTTATCTCCCGGTGTAAATGCAGTAACTGTAGTACCCACAGCTTCTACTTCGCCTGCAAACTCGGTACCCAGCACGGGTTGTGTGGGTTTAAACAAACCTGTACCGAACCGCATGATAAAAGGCTTTGCCCTTAACATGGCACAATCAGTCCTGTTAACAGTTGTTGCTTTTACCTTTACCAATACTTCATTATCCTTTGGAACGGGTTTATCCGCTTCTCCAATCTGAAGCACATCGGGTGGGCCATATGCAGTATAGATGATCGCTTTCATGTTTGGTATTCCTATTTGGCTATTTAAACTGAACTTATAATTTTTTTACCACGTACTTTAATCCTAGTTCCACCGTACGTATTTAAAATGATGGAGCCAGCGGGAAGTGTTCTCTTATACCCAGACCAGTGGGTAACCCCATCCCAGTTAACTAAAGCTGACCATTGGGCAATGGTTTGGGCATGGCCCGTAAGCGCATAGAGAAAGAACAGCAAAAAAAAATATTTTATCATCTCCCCATAAATTTATTTTTAAAAGTAATCCATCCTGTTAGGACGAAGAAATATTGATTTTATCCGCAATGCTTTAAAAGCCTCTTTAATCTTTAAAAGAATCGTTTCTTTGATCCACTTTAAGCAGGCGGCATTTACCAATACACAGGCTTATATTAAAACGGGTTCATTATGAGAAAAATATTTCATTGATGCTTATCATATTGGCTTTTAGTGGGACAGCCATAAGCCATATTGCTGGATAAAGACAACCGCCAGTTTCCAGGCAATGCAAACAATGATGCAGATTATTTTGGCTTCGGCAAAGCAGTAAGGCCAACATCGGCCGAAGGACTACCCTCCTATTTTTCAAACGTGTATTTACTTGAATCGAATGTGCCAACAAAACTAAGATCGGGTTTGGTGGAAACCGGTAATATCATAGAAGCGAAATAGAAACACCTGATAAACCTGCTAAAGCAGT
Organism: Ferruginibacter sp.; assembly: GCA_046596255.1. Lineage (GTDB taxonomy): Bacteria > Bacteroidota > Bacteroidia > Chitinophagales > Chitinophagaceae > Ferruginibacter. Next base: position 19,924 of record JBKJMZ010000103.1, read on the forward strand.
TTATCGGGTGAATATCTTTAAAGCACTGTTTTACTTTACTGCTGTAAAATCCTGGCTGTTGTTGTTCTTTTGTAAGTAAGATACCAGGTCACTCTGGGTCAATGGGTTCACTTTCCTGATATTGATACGGCCTGTAAGTGCCCTGAAGTCCCTTGAACGGTTGGTTACAAAAACGCCATCGAGGAGTTCTCCATCAGTGTTGTTAACAAGGTCGAGCACATTTAACTGGATCACGTTTTTATTAGGCTGTCCGGGATAATTCTCTTCTACAAATTTGGCATCCTGCATAACGATCTTGCCATCTTTAGCAATACGCACGTTGATCTTTTTGATACCAAAGTATTTCTTGTCGTTTACTACGAATGAAGTATGTGAGTAGGCGCTGTACTTACCCCGCTCTTTGGTGATCACAATTTCATAGTTGGTGGTTTGTTGAGTGGAGTCATTATACATGGTGCCTTTCCATAGACCAGTAATATCCTGGCAAAAGACAAAAATGGGGCAACATAACGCTACCACGATGAGGGTAAAATTTTTCATACGGTTGGGTTTTAGGGTAATTGTGATTATAACGTATTAGTTTTACCTTTTATTTGAAAAAACTGTAATTATTTTTTAATAGCTAGTATTTTTGGTAGATTAACAGTGGTTTAATAGAAGACAACTCCAATATCAACAAAACCATAGGACTTTGATTTATAACTACTAATAAAGCTTCGCTAATAATGAATGATAACTATAGCACGGAAAGGCTTTTTATACAAAAACTGACCTTAAATGATGTTGAATTTGTAATAGAACTGGTTAACAGCCCGGAGTGGCTACAATTTATCGGCGACAGGAATATACATACCATTGCCGAAGCCGGGACCTATATTCAAAACATCATTGACAACCCAACTATTGATTATTGGGTTGTAAAGCTCAATGACGAAAAAATACCCATAGGCATTATTTCTTTTATCAAACGTAATTATTTATCGCATCATGATATTGGGTTTGCTTTTTTGGATGAGCATAAAAAAAAGGGCTATGGGTTTGAAGCGGCATCAGTGGTATTAGATGATGCACTTCAAAATTCCAATCATACCCAGGTGCTTGCAACCACCATTAAAGAGAACAGCAAATCAATTCAACTACTGCAAAAATTAGGGTTCAGCTTTGATAAAGAGATCATTCATGAGGATGAACCCCTATTCGTTTTTGTAAAAACAGGCAGGCTATAATTCAAAGCGGGGTGTTTACTCCCCAGTGAACAATAAGCCAGTCCGCCAACACCGCTTTGCAAATAGGCATATTTTTTGTTGACAAGGTTTATTCACTTTAACCATAAAACTAAAAATGATGAAAAAAATCTTTACAATTGCAGTGCTGGCAACTTCGTTGATCGCCTGTAATGATTCCGAAACTAAAACAACCACCGATGCCACAGTAAATACTGATACTGTTGTTACAGTGTCTGCGCCTGCACCGGTAACTTACACAAGCGCCGACGGCGATGTAACTTATAAAGACCGTAAATTAATGATCTACAGGAACGGGGCCTGGGTTGCAGCAGATAAGGATGTAACCCTTGATGACGGTACAATTATTACTGTAAAAGGAGAGGCAAGGAATAGAGATGGTAGAAGAGTGGTGGTGACTGATGGCGGTTTTATTGACAGGACGGGCAGGTGGTTTGACAGGGCGGGTAATAATATTGCAAATGCATGGGAAGCAACAAAAGAAGGCGTAAAAGATGCCGGTAAAGCAATTAAAGCCGGAGCTGAAAAAGTGGTGGATAAAAAAGACAACTAATCTTGAAAACTACAATACAACACAAAAGGCAGCAGACGCTGCTTTTGTGTTTATATAGATCGCCACTTATAAAAATCACTCTACTTTTTCCTCACCCTCTTTTCCCCGTTTAACAATATCTCCCGTTGTAAAAAGTATTGACTGCAGTACCTCCCGCCAATCTGATTTCTTACGCAATAAAAATTCCAGGTCCATACCAAAATGCTTCATTTCTTCTTGCTGTGCATTTTCCATGATGGCCTTTGCCTGTTTGTCTTTTTCCAGGGCGATACGCTGTTCATACCAGCCAATAGCTTCAGCTTCTTCAATAAGCGACGTGATCATCCGGGCAAAAGTCCGGGTTTCCTCTGATAGCTCCTGCGGCGGTTCGTGGTATTGGTCAAATCCCATAAATAATAATTTATTGAATGGAAGGAAATATCTTAAAATGTAAATTTAAACCATTTTATAAGACGGGAAACGGGAGGATGAAGTGTTGAACATCTGGTATCCAGATAGGGTGTTCCAGTACTTGATCTAGTGAAGTGATGACCTGAAAGATCCTGTCATTAATCCAGTCATGGATTAGCTGGCCGGCATTCTTGCAGGTCACCACCTGCTTGGTCTAAAGAATATCCTGCATAACTACTTTATACAAAATATGTTTTTTAATTGTGCTTTGCTTTGGCAAACACGTTAGTGAGATGCCGGCCATGCTCTACTACATTTTCAGTGATTGCCCTGGCTGGACCCATTTTTCTTTTCAGCATATAAAGCAAGGTAGCTGCCGCTACAGAAACTGCTGTTGAAATTAATAGACTCTTGTTCATAAAAATCGATTTTAATGAACCGTTCATAAAATGTGCCAGATATTTTAATAATGTTCGCGTAAGTTTTTGTGGGGGATAAATATTTTCACAGGATATTTTCTCCACAATATGTATCGGTTGTTTCCCACCGGCCATAAAATAAAAAAAACAAAATCTGGAATAAAATTTGTGATTTCCTGAAGCATGAAACAGGAATCCCCCCCGTTGATATCGTTTATTACCGACTATGAACTTGAGCAACCCAACGGCGTTATCTGTTTCAATGCAGAAGTTCGTTTCCAGTCAAAAAAAAATACCTTCAAATTCATAAGCCCGGTACATGTAATAACAATATCCATAAAACATATGGATGTTATTTACCTGCTTAATCCGGATATTGACGAGGAAAAGATCAAGACGATGTACACCAATAACCAGCGATTCAGGTATTCGTTAACCAATAAACGATTTGAGATAAGGGGTAAATCAAAGCGCTATGGATACTATACACTGGTAATTATTCCCATTAACAAGAAATGTGAGCAGGAAACCATTACAGAACTAAAGGCAACCAAGTATAATTAATAAAGCTGTTTTTCTAAAGCTTATTTTTTATGTTTCCGGGGTTCCCCATGCGTTTCTTTTTTGTTATGGGTCACATCGTTACCCTTGCTTTGTTGTTCCAATCCTTCCCTATGGTCGAGATTATCTTTATTTTCCGGGCGATGATTCATTTTTTTATCCTGGGGGTTACCTGAATGTCTGAGGTTGGTATTTGTTTTCATAAAAAATAATTTAGTTACTAATCAGGGGTAAAAATCATGCCAGCCTGTGCGCTGGCATCATACTGGCTTAACCTCCTCTCTTTTTTGTACTTTTGCTCACCCTTTAATTTTAAGGAAAGATATTATGGAATTGACTAAGAATTTTGAGCCCAAAGCAGTTGAGGACAAATGGTACAAACATTGGCTGAGCCAGCGGTATTTTAATAGCAAACCGGATAGCCGCCCCCCATTTACTGTGGTCATCCCCCCGCCCAATGTTACCGGTGTTTTGCATATGGGGCATACCCTTAATGAAACCGTTCAGGATATACTGGTTCGTAAGGCACGCATGAGTGGGTTTAATGCATGCTGGGTGCCCGGCAGCGACCATGCTTCTATTGCCACCGAGGCGAAAGTAGTTGGTATGTTAAAAGAGAAAGGTATTGACAAGAACAGCTTAACAAGGGAAGAATTTTTAAAATATGCTTTTGAGTGGAAGGAAAAATATGGCGGCATTATTTATAACCAGATCGCAAGGCTGGGCTGTAGTGTGGATTGGGACCGCACTACTTTTACCATGGATGATCATTATTACCAGGCAGTGATAAAAGTATTTATCGATCTGTATAATAAAGGGCTTATTTATCGCGGGGCAAGAATGATCAACTGGGACTCGTCAGCTAAAACCGCATTAAGTGATGAGGAAGTGGAATACAAAGACATAACCAGTAAACTTTATCAGCTCCGCTATAAATTAGATACTGACAAAGAGGAATACATAAGCATAGCCACACAACGCCCGGAAACCATTATGGGGGATACTGCTATTTGCGTTAATCCTAACGATGAACGCTATGCTCATTTAAAAGGGTGTTATGCTTTTGTCCCATTAATTAACCGTCGCATACCAATCATTTTTGATGAGTATGTTGACCCTGCATTTGGTACGGGTGCATTAAAGGTTACACCGGCACATGATATCAACGATTACAATTTAGGATTAAAGCATAACCTGGAAGTTGTTGATACCATCAATGAAGACGGAACAATGAGTGCTGCTGCACAGATCTATGTTGGCGAAGACCGTTTCGCTGCCCGTAAAAAAATCATTAAAGAACTGGAAGAAAAAGGTTTTCTTACTAACGAGGAAGAATATACAACAAGATTAGGGTATAGCCAAAGGACAGGTGTAGTTGTTGAGCCAAGAATAAGCACGCAATGGTTTGTAAAGATGAAAGAACTTGCAGAACCCGCATTGAAAGCCGTTGTTGATGGAGATATCAAAATTCATCCCGGTGATAAATTTTTAGCTACCTATAAATACTGGTTGGAGAATGTAAAAGATTGGTGCATCAGCCGCCAGCTTTGGTGGGGGCAGCAGATACCGGCATGGTATGATGAGGAAGGTAAAATGGTAGTGGCAGAAACGGAAGCTGAGGCAAAAGAAATATTCAATAATCAATATTCAATATTCAATCCTCAATTAAAGCAAGACGCTGACGTGCTCGACACCTGGTTCTCTTCCTGGCTTTGGCCTACACAGGTCTTTAAAGGAATTACCGAGCCAGGTAATGAAGAAGTTAAATATTATTATCCCGGTTCTGTTTTAGTTACGGGGCAGGATATTATTTTCTTCTGGGTTGCACGTATGGTAATGGCCGGCATGGAATATGAAAAGCAGATCCCTTTTCAGGATGTTTACTTTACCGGAATGGTAAGAGATAAACTGGGCAGGAAGATGAGCAAACAATTAGGCAATAGCCCCGACTTGTTGGAACTGATAGATAAATACGGTGCAGATGCTGTACGCTTCGGAATTATGGTCTCCTCTCCTGCCGGCAATGATCTTATGTTTGATGAGAATAGTTTAGAGCAGGGCAGGAATTTTAATAATAAGATCTGGAATGCGCTGAAGCTAGTGAAGATGTGGGCCCTTCGACAAACTCAGGATAGCCCTTCTCACGCCACACCACTCACGACTCAAGACTTTGCGATTGATTGGTTTGAAAATAGATTAAATAAAGTAAGAGCAGAAGTTGATCTGCTGATGAAACAATTCCGTCTGAGTGAAGCATTAAAAACCATTTATTCATTGATATGGGATGATTTCTGCAGTTGGTATCTTGAATGGATAAAGCCTGGCTTTGAGCAACCGATAGATGCGGCGGTATACAATAAAACGATCAGCTATTTTGAAGCGCTGATGCAATTACTGCATCCATATATGCCTTTTGTAACGGAAGAGATCTATCATTTGCTGAAAGTACAAAGCGATGATCTTTGTGTAAAACAATTTACCGCTACACAAAAAGCAGATGAAAATATTTTAATGCAGGGCGAATTATTGAAACAGGTTATTACCGGTATTCGTGATGGGCGTAATAAGAACCAGCTTAAACCAAAAGAAACTATTAAATTGTTTATTGAAACCGACAATAAAGCCAGTTACAATTCCATAAAAAACATTTTATGCAAACAGGTAAATGCTGATGAGCTTTCCTTTACCCCCCAAGCCATTCCCAATACCATTGTAATTGCTGTGGAAAAAGATAAATTCTATTTAGAAACAGATAAGGAACTGGATATATCTACCTTAAAAGATGACTTGCTTAAAGACCTGGAACACCAACGGGGCTTCCTCGCATCTGTGGAAAAAAAGCTTGGAAACGAGCGATTTGTACAAAATGCAAAGCCCGAAGTGCTGGCGCTTGAACAAAAGAAGAAGGCCGATGCCCAAGCCCGTATCAGGACCATTGAGGAGAGCCTGTCAACGATCAGTTAAAACTCAAATAGGGAAATAATACTTGCGTACTTTCGTTAGTACTTTTAATAGAACAACAATGGTAACCATGGTAAGATTTATACTTACATTTTTTTTGTGCTGCTGCTTAACCGCAGTTTTTGCACAAACTCCCAAGACTCCCCCGGCTAAGCCAAAAGCTTTTCAAAAGTTTACGCCGCCTAAATTAACTACTGCACTCGGTATCAGGAAAGATTCAGCCACCGTATTCCTGGAAGAAGCTGTGCAGTTGGTAAAGCTCCCCCTTAAAATCACTGACGACAAAAGGAATATTTATACCATTTCTTCTTACCGGGCCATGTACAAAAGAAGGGGGGTAACCGAAGATGAGCAGACCGGCAAAGTTTCCCCGGTTATGAGTAATGTATCGGAACTTTTCAGAACCACACCTTTATCTACCCTTTGGATAAAAATATTATCAGAACAAATGCGCCCTGGTGAAGAATTATATTTTTATGACATTGTTGCCAAAGATGCGCAGGGCCGGCTGATGTTTGCACCTGAACTAAGAATAAAGATCAAATAATGCAGGAGATCAGGAAAGCTACTGCACAGGATATTCCTTTAATTAGAGCATTGTGTTTTAAGATATGGCCCCAAACCTACAACCATCTTTTAAGCCAGGATCAGATCGATTACATGCTGGACATGATGTACAGTCATGCCTCTTTACAAAAGCAAATGGAAGAAGCTGGATGTGTATTTTTAATTGTGTATGATGAAGCAGATCCGGTTGGCTTTGCATCTTTTAATGAAAATAAACCCGGGATATGGAAGCTGCATAAGATATATATTCTACCAGATCTACAGGGAAAAGGAATTGGCAGACTCATCATTAATTATATCGTTGCTGAAATAAAACCCAAAAATGCAAAAGCTATACAGCTACAAGTGAACAGGGAAAACAAAGCAACGGGATTTTATGAAAGGCTTGGCTTTATCATCATTGAAACAGCCGACTTTGATATAGGTAATGGATATTTCATGAAGGATTATATTATGGAACTGGCTTTGTAGGAACACGCCTTATGGCGTGTTCAGAATTTGCCGCAAGGCAAATTCCTTGGGCGTGTTCAGAATTCGCCACAAGGCGAATTCCTACCCATACACCAATTACGGCTGATTATATAATCAAAGCAACAATTAAATTAACGATCCCACCAATTAACGGATTAACCAATTAACCGATTAACATTTCACCCATGCACCAGTTGATGCGTTTGCTTGATGATCCCCATTACAAAAATACTTTGCACATGCCCCATGTTCTCTATCTGGCTTAGCTTGTTCACATGAAAGTCATAATAGTCATTCATGTCCTCGCAAACAACTTTCAGCATAAAATCAAACTCGCCTGAAATATTATAGCACTCGGTTACTTCATTCAATTCATGAATTGTCTTGATGAATTTATTTCCTGCATTCTTATTATGTTCTTTTAAAGAAACATAACAGATCACCATCAATCCTTTTTTTACCTTGCTATGATCAAGCAGGGTTACATACTGTTTGATCACGCCCTGTTCTTCCATCCGCTTGATGCGCTCATGAACAGGTGTTGTACTCAGGTGTATCTTTTCAGAAATTTCTTTCACGGTGATCCTTGCATTTTCCTGTAATAACTTCAATATGGCCAGGTCTTTTTTATCAAGCGATACTTCGGTAACAGGTGAATTTTCTCTTTTAGTTGCTTTTGCCATGGGTAACTTATGTTTTATCCTGTAATAATACAATTAATAGGGTTATCTCCTAAAGTTAGTAAATATCATAGAATATTATACTGAATTATGTAGATTTGCAGTCTAAATTAATATATATGTCAACAATAACTAAAAATGCCATCGACTTTAAACTTGCCAACAAGGTTAAAGACATGAGCCTGGCCGAATGGGGCCGCAAAGAGATCATGTTAGCCGAAGCAGAAATGCCGGGCTTAATGTCTATCCGTGCTGAGTACGGACCTTCTCAACCTTTAAAAGGTGCAAGGATCGCCGGTTGTTTACACATGACCATCCAGACCGCGGTTTTAATTGAGACCCTTACTGCTTTAGGTGCAGAGGTAAAATGGAGCTCATGTAATATTTTCAGTACACAGGACCAGGCTGCTGCTGCAATTGCGGCTACAGGTGTGGGTGTGTTTGCCTGGAAGGGACAAACACAGGAAGAATCTGATTGGTGTATTGAACAGACCTTATTCTTTGGTGGTGCTGACCGCCCGCTGAATATGATCCTGGATGACGGGGGTGACTTAACAAACATGGTTTTTGATACATACCCTGAGCTGATCCAGCATGTAAAAGGATTGAGTGAAGAAACAACTACAGGTGTTCACCGTTTATACGAGCGTATGGAAAAAGGTACTTTGCCTAT
>JBKJMZ010000105.1:0-35270 GCA_046596255.1 Ferruginibacter sp.
CCCACCAGGTAACACTTTTCAAAGCCTCTGCAAGCTGTTCACGGGAGTTAATTTCCTGGAATTCGGGAAGTAACTGCTGGCTTAAATAATCATTCACTTTACCTAACTGCTCTGAAGGATAGTTAAGCACCGGCCATGTCATTTTCAACCAATACAATAATATGGGAGACAGGATAAGGATGCTTCCCGTGATAAGTAATGTTTTGTTGGAGAACTTTCTCAGCGGCAGCAGGATAAAAGCCAGTAAGGCATAAAAGAAAACGATATCGCCGGTCCAGATCAGTAAATGAATGGCACCCAGCAGCAACATAAAGCATAACCTTCTTCTTATAGTGGGTAAAGGGTCGATGCCTGCGGCCATGCCTCTTTTTATTTGAAGGGCAATACCCCAGCCAAATAATAAACTGAAAATAGAATAGAACTTACCTTCAATGAACATATCATGCAGGAAACTCATGGTTTCATCTGCTTCCGGTATTAAGTAGGGGGCAGGTGGAAGTCCGGGCTCATAAAAGCTAAAGCCGTTCAGGTTTGCAATAAATATACCGAGGATGGCAAAGCCCCTCAGTACATCCATGAAGATCTCTCTTTCAGTAACCTTTACAGGATCTAAAGTTTGCATGCAGTTATTTTTGTTAAACTGTTAGTGGTTTCGTTGGGAGATTGGAAGATTGGGGCTGGTATTAATGGTCAGCCAGAATGCTGCTTAAAGAAAAGCATTAATATGCATATGGCAAAGCAAACAGCCGATTAAGCATTAACTAACAGTAAAGAGAGGGCTAAGATCATTTTGGTCGGTATTCAAAAACCAACACCGCATTTTCTTCCAGGCTGGCACTTGCAAAAAGTTCATATCGTTTATCACCGGCAGTAATTACTATCAATGCGGTGTTGGGAGGTATGCTGCCCAGGTTGTGTGCAAAGAGAATAATTTCATGGCGTGATTGTTTATCATCCAGAACCAGGTTTATATCAATGCCTTTTTCGGACAGTAGCTGACGACTGAGCAGAAGTTTTCCATTGTATAGAATGCTTACCGTATCTCCATCCATGATCGCATTGTCATACACTTTTAAATTGATGCTTTTTGTGTTTACGGTGATACGGCTCTGCTCTTTATTCTTTCTTTGAGTAATTGTTTTAGGAACAGCAGCCACACTGTCTTTTTTAATTACAACAGGAGGAGTAGAGACAACCACGCTATCTTTTTTTGCCGGAGGAGGAGGTAGTTTTACTTTTACGGTATCCTTAGGTTTTGGGGGCAGCATTTTTACAATAACAGGGGTACTGTCTTTAGGCCTTGGAGGAGTGATCTTTTTTGCTACAGTATCTGTTTTTGTTTTATCCCTGGCAATGCAGTCTCTCATCAGCGCATTCATTTCATTAGGTTTATTGGAAACCTTTTTGATATAAACAAATTGGGAGTTTGCCTGGGGTTCGTCACTATTTTCAGCAGGATCCAATCCTCCAAAAGGGGACAGGAGGGATAAAAGCAATCTGCTTGCACTGGGCCTTTCCTCCAACACTTCTACTCCATTAACCAATTTGTAAGTGAGGCTCAGTTTCATCAGCACATGGCTGCCCGAATTCTGTATAAAATATTTACCGGTAATGTATAATTTCTTTCTTTGCTTATCAAAATACCCTTCAAAAAAAGCCTTGCAAAAACTTCTTTGGTCTGACAGCACATGATCCCGGGTATAGCCACATATTTTATTCCCTGTTTGTATGATATTCAATTGCAGGAACTGGTCACCCCCAAGATCTCCTTCCCAGGTACCTGTAATATCCTGTGCCTGTGCAATAACAGCCAGCAAAATAAAAGATAAAGAAGTGATATATCGCTTGAACCGCATCATAACGATAATAAATTTAGGTCAAAATATTTTAAGGAAATGTTAAGCTGGCACTAATTTTTTGGGTCAACCAGCCATTAACTGAACCAACTCCTTTATGATCCTCACCAGGTCTTTTTTCCGGGCTTTGATCTCGGCCATATTTTCAAAATACATCATTCGTCTGTCCCTGTAATCACCCTCCAGGTATGCCGACTTTATTTTTACAATGGCTGGATGGTGAAAGATAAGCTGGACGTGCTGTTTTGCCTTTACATGGATCGTGGCCAGGTCATCCGTATAAAAAAAACTGGGTGCATTCCATTTCACCCGTTCTGCGATATCGGGGTTTGCTTTTATGATGGCCCTAACGGCTTCGATCTCGGGCTTTAAAGGATGATCAAGCAAGCGCATAAAATCATTTACTGCTGCCGTTTTGTTTTCCGTCATCATTGTAATTGTTATGTGTTAACTATCAGCTATAACTCACACTATATTAAAGCCAGGTATTGACCCTAAATGGTATTGTAATTTAACGGTTATTTCTTTATCGTGTATAGGGACAATATCTCCCGGCATTCGGTTTTGTCCTCCAGGAAAACTGCAGTAATTTGTTTTAGCATATCCCATTCTTTCATCATCTTACGGTAAAATTAATAATTTAAAATGCATGGTGAAAGATCGGAAGATTGTCAATTTTAATAAATATTAATGGGTATTACTAAATTTTGTTACCTTAAAGTAAATAAAAAACTAAATGCTTAGATCTATCTTTCAATTGCTGGTAATTATCACCCTTATGATTTCCTGCAGTAACGAACCCGAAGCCCGTAAAGATGTAAAGAAGTATACGGCTGAACAACTCTTCAATAATAAAGCTATTGGGGGCGGCGCTTTTAATGCAGATGAATCGAAAATACTGGTTCATGCAAATAACAGCGGTATTTTTAATATCTACGAGATCAATATTGCTGATACATCCATGAAACCGCTGACCAACTCCACAAAAGAATCTTTGTTTTCGGTTGATTATTTGCCAGGCAGTAATAAATATTTATATACTGCCGACCAGGGAGGCAATGAGAATTCACATATCTACCTACAGTCTCCGGGGGATAGTTTAGCTAAAGACCTCACACCATGGGCTAACAGCACTAACAATGTTTTTGGATGGAGCGATGATAAAAGATCCCTGTATATCCAGTCAAACAAACGCAATACCAGTTACTTTGATCTTTGGAAAGCTGATACCACAGGTTGGAATGCAACCCTGCTTTACCAGAATGACTCGGGCTATAACCCCGGCGGAATCAGTTTCACAGAACGCTATATAGCACTCACCAAAAGCATAACAACAGATAAGAATGAATTGTACCTGTATGACCGTACAAGTAAAACCATGAAAAAGATCAGTAATGATAATGAAGCAACCTGGTCTGCCACCGCGTTTGAAAAGAATGACAGCATCATGTATTATATCACCAATGACGGCAGTGAATTCTCCTACGTTGTACGATATAATCTAAATACCGGCAGCTCATTAAAATATTTTAGTGATGCCTGGGACGTAGATAATATGCAGATCAGTGAAAATGAAAAATACCATACTTTTTTCATTAACGAAGATGGTAAGAACAAAGTGTTGTTGTTTGATCATGCAACCAATAAGCCTGTTGATTTTCCGGAGATAAAGGATGGTGATGTTAAATCTGTAAGTATTTCGCCCACTGAAAAGAATATGCTGCTTACGGTGGGTACCAGCCGAAGCCCCAATAATTTATACAGTTATAATTTTGAGACCAAAACTTTAAAGCAGCTTACGCAAACATTAAATCCCGAAGTGGATGTAAATGACCTGGTAAGCGCCACGGTGGTACGTTTTAAATCCTTCGACGGAAAAGAAATACCTGCTATTTACTATAAACCGCTTACCGCATCAAAGAACAACAAAGTGCCTGCCTTGCTCTGGATACATGGAGGACCAGGTGGACAGTCAAGAATAGGTTTCTCCAACAGCATACAGCATTTGGTGAATAATGGTTATGCCGTGCTGGCTGTTAATAACCGCGGTAGCAGCGGCTATGGTAAAACATTCTATAAAATGGATAACAAAGACCACAGCAACGGGGATCTCAAAGACTGTATCTGGGCAAAGAAATGGCTGCAGCAGCAGGATTATATAGATACAGCAAAGATCGGTATTGAGGGTGGCAGTTATGGCGGATGCATGGTTTTGGGCGCATTGGCGTTCCACCCGGATGAATTCAAAGTTGGGGTTAACCTGTTTGGCGTTGCCAACTGGCCTCGTACTTTAAAGAGTATTCCACCTTATTGGGAGGCGTTCAGGAAGGCCCTGTATGATGAGCTGGGAGATCCTTTCTCGGCAGATTCGGTAAGGCTGAAAAATATTTCGCCGCTGTTCAATTATCAAAAAATAAAAAAACCCCTGCTTGTTTTCCAGGGTATGAACGATGTAAGGGTATTGCCTATTGAAAGCGAGGAGATAGTTGCCGGTGTAAAAAAGAATAATGTACCCGTGGAGTATATAACTTATGCCGATGAAGGCCATGGTTTTGACAAGAAGGAGAACCAGATCACTACATCAAACAAAACACTGGAGTTCCTGGATAAATATTTAAAAGGAGATTTCGTTTCTAATAAAAAACAATAAAGCTTAGTACACGAATTTTTGGGATTACACGAATTGATCTTATACGGTTTAAGAATTCATGTAATTCGTGTAATTGTTTTTTAATTCGTGTAACTAATTCCGAATTGGGCATTAACTTTGAAGGAGATGTGTTTTTATTCCTTTACGCAGTGATCACTTTTGTATGCTGACCTTAGCCTGGTTAGGCATACATCTCAAAAATATACCTCAACATTTAAAATTAAAATTTTGACAACTGTTTTCAGCAAATCAAGAGAAGCATTAGGCAGCCTTGTCAATGTATTGGGGCAATTGCCGGATCAAAGCAGTTATACCGATCCTTGTACTGCATTGAGTAATGCAAGTATTGGCCAACATACCAGGCATATCATAGAACTGTACCAATGCCTGCTTGCCGGCTATCCTGCTGCAGCTATAAATTATGACGACCGCGAAAGAAATACGCTATATGAAAATGAGATAACTGCTGCCGTTGATATTATAAAAGAGATACAGGTTAACCTGGAGCAGCCTGATAAAACAGTAAAGATCTACTGTGGTTGCGATGGTGAGTCAGTTTGTATTGAATCCAATTACTACCGGGAGATTTTGTATAACCTGGAACACTGTATTCATCACCAGGCCTTAATTAAAGTTGCTTTACTTGCTATAAAAGACCTGCAGATAGTGGATGGTTTTGGTGTAGCTCCCTCAACTTTACAATACAGGCAGCAATGTGCACAGTAAGCTTTGTGCCTGTTCCCGATTCGGTAATTATCACTTCAAACAGGGATGAAAATATACAGCGGCAAAATGCTGCTGCGCCTGCCTTTCACCGGCTAAACCATAAAAAAATAATCTTTCCTAAAGATGCAAAAGCAGGGGGTACCTGGTTTGCTGCGGCCAACGATGGTACAGTTGCTGTGCTGCTGAACGGCGCTTTTATAAAGCATATGCCTGCACCGCCTTACCGCAAAAGCAGGGGTTTAATATTGCTTGATATTATGGCAAATGATGAACCCCGGCTACTTTTTAAGGAGATCGATCTCAATAATATTGAACCATTCACCCTTATTCTTTTTCAACCGGGCAGTTTGCATGAACTAAGATGGGATGGAAATAAAAAACATGACCGGCCATTGGATATCCTGGGAAATTATATATGGTCATCATCAACCTTATACAGTGAAGCTATAATTGAAGGCCGGGAAAGATTGTTTAATAAGTTCATCAGCAACGAAGCCAATAAAACCCCCGGGCTGGTACACGATCTTCATGGATCTGATCATGGCGACCCCGAGAATGGTTTTGTTATAAACCGGGAAACCGGTATGAAGACATTTAGTATTACCCAGGCAGTCATCAGTTGCGGCAGCCTTCGTTTTATGCATGATGATCTTTTGCATAGCAAACAATACCTGGAAACAATGGCTATACCGGAAACGCTCAATACGATCAAACGTGAAGAAATTTAAGCTGTTCATCCATAAACTTACGCATTGGGAGTACTGGCCTTTTGATATTGTTTATATACCCATGTATTTTGTTTGGTTCTGGTATGCCGCAAAGGCGAGGTCTTTTTTCTTTTTTAATGCGGCCAACCCAACTATAAAAAATGCAGGGTTCCTGATGGAATCAAAAAAAGAGATCTATGATATCATTCCAGAAAAATACATTCCCAAAACGTTATTCTTTAAAGATGGCACACCTGCGACTGAAATTTTAAAAGCTGTTGAAAATTCCGGCATTAGTTTTCCGTGCATTGCCAAGCCCGATATTGGCGGAAAGGGGAGGGGGGTAGAAAAACTATTTACCGCTGCAGGTATAATTACTTATGCTGCTAAAATAAACATGGATTTCCTGGTGCAGCAATTTATTCCTTATCCCCAGGAAGTTGGTATATTTTATTGCCGGATGCCCGATGAGGCTAATGGACAAATTACCGGAATTGTATCCAAAGAATTTTTAATTGTAAAAGCTGATGGTGTTTCTACTTTAACGCAGTTGATCGAAAAAGATCCCCGCTATCATTTGCAATTACCTGCATTGCAAAAGATATATGGAGATGGGCTGGAGGCTGTATTGGAGAAAGATGAACTGAAGAACCTGGTACCTTATGGCAACCATGCCCGTGGTGCCAAATTTATTGATGTGAGCCATTGGGCGGATGAATCTTTCAATATAAATTTTGATGAGCTCTGTAAAAAGATACCGGGCTTTTATTTTGGCCGGCTTGATATCATGTATAGTAATTTTGAAGACCTTAAGGCGGGTCGGCATTTATGTATCATAGAACTGAATGGCGCCGGCAGCGAGCCTACACATATTTACGACCCCCGTCATTCACTCTTCTTTGCCTGGAAAGAAATAGCCCGGCATTTTAGGATGTTATGTGATATCAGTATTCAAAATCATAAAAAAGGCCATCGGTATTTAACGGTGAAAGAAGGAATGCAGATGTTTAAAGAAAATAAAGCTGTTAATAAAACCCTGGAAAGGTTTTGACCGCAATGAATAAAAATAACAAAAGGAAATGGGGTTTATCCCCCGGACGCTGGGCGTTGATATTTATATCATGCTGGATTATTTTTGCGCAATCATGTATGAAATTCAGGATAAGCGATAGCAAAGCCAAAAAACAATTTGAAGAGAAGCAGGTTTCTGCCAATTTTTTGAACGTGGAAGTCAGGGGAATTTCTGTGCATTATGTTAAGACGGGCAACGATAGCCTGCCAACTTTGTTCTTTGTACATGGCTCACCCGGAAGCTGGGATGCATTTAAGATATACATGATGGACAGCTTGTTATTGCAGCATTTCCGATTGATATCGGTTGACAGGCCCGGCTTTGGTTACAGCAATTTCGGCTCGGCTTATCGATTAGCCGGGCAGGCTGATATGATCAACAGCGTGGTGGAAAAAGAGGATAATCACAAACCCGTTCACCTTATCGGCCATAGTATTGGTGCACCTGTTATTGTACAGATGGCGCAGAACCACCCGGATAAATTTGCATCCCTGGTGTTGCTCGCAGGTTCTATTTCACCCGACCATGAGCCAAGAGAGTACTGGCGCTACCTGTTCATGTATACACCTTTAAGATTGCTGATGCCCGGGGCTTTTAAGCCTTCCAACAACGAGATCCTTTATTTTAAGAAGGACCTGTTCAGCATTGATACAGGATATGCGGCATTAAAAATGCCGGTAACTTTTATTCACGGTGATGCCGATAAATTTGTTACCGTAAAGAATGTAGATTATGGCAGGCTAAAACTGGCGGGCAATGCACAGGTTAAAGTAATTATTATTAAGGGTGCAGGGCATTTTATACCCTGGGAATATTTTGATACCATTAAAGGGCATTTGCTTAGCCTGGCTTTGCCAGGTACACCATAAAAAATCAGTATCAGGAAGTTACTTCTACGGGAAATGTTACTACCACCTGGCAACCTGCACCCGGTTCCGATTTAATAGAAACAACTCCTTTATTAACTTCGGCCCTGCTGCTTATATTTCTTAGGCCTACGCCCATTCTTTTAACTTCGGTATTAAAACCTATTCCATTATCTTTTATACCTAGCTCTATATGCTTACCGGTTTCTGTAATGCTTATAATCACCTCTTGTGCATTCGCATGCTTGATCACGTTATTTAACTGCTCCTGAATTATTCTGAAAATAGTAAGTTTTAGTTTATTGGAGATAGTGTTCTCATCCATGATCTTCCAGTCAATTTGTATAGACAGCTCTTTTACTTCATTGATATTCTCTACCAATTCATGAAGGACCTGTAACAAACCTGTTTGGCCCAAAGATGGCGGCAGGAGTGATTTGGAAAGATTTCTTATTTCGAACATAGCTTTTTCAATAAGCAATTTGCTTTCTGCTATCAAGTCCATGCGTGGGCGCTCATCTTTCATAGCGCATTCAATATATAATTTAGTTGATGCCAGTATCTGGTTAATATTATCATGCAGTTCTTCTCCAAGTTCGGTACGTTCTTTTTCCTGTCCGGTAATTACAGCTTCGGTAATCTGTTGCTGCCTTATTTCCCTTTCCAGGTTCAAACTGTTTTGAAGTGCAACCTGCTCGGTAATATCTCTTTGAGTACCCCAGACTCTTTTCATATGCTCACCTTCAATGATACCCACCATGTTATTTAAAAATATTACAGGATTGCCATCTTTATCAATTTCATGGCTCACTTCATCTTTAACCACAAAATTGTTGGTGAAAAATTTCCGCAGGTAACTCATATTGTCCTCATTATCTGCCGGCATCAGTTTATGCAGCGGGCAACCGATTATTCCGTCCGCATTTTTATAACCGTATAAGCGGGCAAATGCATCATTACACTCTGCTATATAACTGTTGTCGTAACAATAGGCTATCATTTTGTCTACGGACAAATTAATATGCATTGCTTCTGCCAGTTCAATGCGCCAGATACCTTCCGTACTTTGCTGAACAAACATTTTATAACGCTGTTCACTTTCCTCTATAGCAAGTGCTATATGCTTACGCTCGGTAATATCTTCAGCAGCACCGATCATACGTAAAGCTTTACCTGCACTGTTCCTGATAATGTAACCTTTATCATTAATGTATGCATAATTACCATCTTCCTTTCTGAAACGATATTCAAAATTAAAAGCAGTTTCAGTTGTTGAATTGGTATAGTACTCAATATTAGCGATCACTTTTTCTTTATCCTGTGGATGAATAAAATCTGCCCAGTCATGGATGTTCCTGATCAGATCATTGCTGCTGTGTCCATATACATCCATCAGGTTACTTCCGTTCCTGTATATTTCACCGGTGATAAGATCCCAATCCCAAACGAGGTCTTTAGTTGCTTTTACCACCAGGTCGTAACGATCATTACTCAACTGCATAGCCGCTTCTGCTTTTTTTCTGCGGCTGATGTCGGAGATCATGATACTGCTTTTACAAAGGCCATATGGGTCAATAAAAATTGAAGATGACATTTCTATGAAAAATCTTTCACCGCTCTTTTTAATGGCGGTAGCTTCACATAAAGTAATGCTGTTGATCCCTGGTTGTAATGCCTTTAATAATGCAAGCTCTGTCTGTTCAATGACAATGATCTGCCCTCTTTTTATTTGTTTGAATTCTACAGGAGTATATCCAAACATTTGTGATGCAGCATGATTGGATTCCAGGATGCTGCCATCTGCTACGGTAAGCAAAAAAGCCTGGGCTGAATGCTCTATGATCGAGCGGTATCTTTCTTCTGTTTTAATATAATTGGTATGGAATGCAGGATTTTTTACTAAAGAAGTAAAAGGGAATTGATAATTATTCTTTTTCATAAGCTGCTCAATTTGGTGGTATTGATTATTGGATCGGTGTTTTTTAAAATACAACTCCGGATCATGTAGAAGTGTATGAAAAAGTACTAAGCATATTTACTGTATGTATTGAGTAGATATACTACAGGTTTACAAGTAAAGATTGTACTTGTATGCTATGCAAAATATAGTAAAGATATCAATTATTATGTAGAAAATGTTCTACCTTCAATTGAACAATCGTTTTAGTTTATACTTTTGTTCCTAAACCCTGCATCCAAAATATGAAAAAATTTCTACTCGTTGATGACCATGTAGTTGTACGATCGGGCATCAAAATTCTTTTATCAGAAATATATAATCCTGCGGAGATCCATGAGGCCATGAATGGTGACAGTGCAGTTGAAAAGCTTAAGGAGAACGTATATGACCTGATCATGCTCGATATACAGATGCCCAATACTGATACGCTTGGATTAATGCAATACATGCATATCACCTATCCAGCTGCCAAAGTTTTGATGTTCTCCATGAGTGCTGAGACTATTTATGCAAAGCGCTTTATGAAAGCCGGTGCGTATGGTTTTATTTCAAAAGAAGCACCACTTGAAGAGATCACCCGTGCGATCAATATTATTTTAGGCGGCAGAAAATATATCAGTGAAACCCTTGCAGAAAATCTCGCCGAAGATTCTTTTTCCGGTAAATCAGGAAATCCTTTTAATGAACTTTCTCCGCGTGAATTTGAGATCGTTTCTTTATTGCTGGAGGGTAAAACAGTTACAGACATTTCCCATTCTTTGAATATTCAGACATCAACAGTTGGTACGCACAAGGCCAGGCTATTTGAAAAATTGGGAGTTGATAATATCCTTAAATTAAAGGAACTGGCTACTACGTACAACCTGTAAATTATTTTTTCTCAAAGATCAGCGAGGCAGAATTCATACAGTACCTAAGTCCGGTGGGTTTGGGGCCGTCATCAAACACATGACCCAGGTGAGCACCGCAGCGGCTGCAGTTCACTTCGGTACGTAACATGCCATGGCTGTTATCCGTAAGTTCCTCTACATTCGCTTTTTTTATAGGCAGCCAAAAGCTAGGCCAGCCGGTACCACTTTCAAATTTGGCGGAAGAAGAGAAAAGCTCCTGTTTGCAGCAAACACATTTATAAATTCCTTTTTCATGATTATCCCAATACCTGCCACTATAAGCTCTTTCAGTTCCTTTTTTACGGGTAACCTGGTATTGTTCTGCAGTTAACAGCTTTCGCCATTCTACATCGGTTTTGGTAACCGTATATTTTGAAGACTGTGCCCATGCTCCCGAGACTGTAAATAAAATGAGGATACTTAAAATGAATTTCATTGCTGTTGATTTAAACCAGATACGCAATTTGAACAATTTAAGTTCTCACGCACTAAACTTTTAACAAAAATGAGGAATTTAAGTTTAAATCTTAATTTTACAGGCATAATTTAACATCATGAGTGTACTTAGCCAGATAGCAGAATATTTATACCTGAAGAAGAAAGATCCCAGCCGGCCCAATTCGTCATTTGTAAAGAAAATGCACTTTATTAACAGGTTGTCTATCCTATTATTCCTGCTGGCCATGATCATACTGGCTATAAAATTATTGAGGTAGGGCAGTGAGGTAGTTGTAAATGCTTGTTGCTGCATTGGCTGATGCATGGCCGCCCTGGCTTAATAGGTTTTTGAGAGATGCATAATCCTTTGCCACCTGCTGTTGTTTTTCTTTATCCGTAAGCAATAAGTTTAATTCCAT
The DNA here is from genome assembly GCA_046596255.1 of Ferruginibacter sp. Taxonomy (GTDB): domain Bacteria; phylum Bacteroidota; class Bacteroidia; order Chitinophagales; family Chitinophagaceae; genus Ferruginibacter. Next base: position 11,585 of record JBKJMZ010000105.1, read on the forward strand.
TTTTAAGTTTTCAACAGTCAGTTGATCCTGTATTAATTCTTTCACTACTTCTTTATTCATGATAAGATTTACCAGCCCGATAAATTTTATTTTTATAAGCCTTTTGGCGATCTGGTAGCTGAATGCACTTCCTTTGTAGCAGATCACTTCAGGTACTCCAAATAAAGCTGTCTCTAATGTAGCTGTGCCACTGGTGACCAGTGCCGCTTTTGACCTTACCAATAATTCGTAAGTTTTATTAATTACTGATGATACATTAGTATAAGGAGCTAAAAGGCCGGCATAAAAACTTTCATCAAGTCCGGGTGCTTTAGCTACCACGAATTGGTAATCCGGGAAATGCTTTGCAACTTCAAGCATGATGGGTAATTTTTTCAGGATCTCCTGCTGGCGGCTTCCGGGAAGGAGGGCAATGATTTGGGAATTGGTAATTGGGAGTTGGGAATTGGGAAAAAGAGCGTCTTCATTTTTCAAACCTAATTCCTTATTCCTTATTCCAAATTCCTCAACAACTTCCACCAGCGGATGTCCAACATATTCTACTTCGTAATTCCATTTTTTATAGAATTCTTTTTCAAATGGCAGGATGACAAGCATTTTGTCTACACATTTTTTTATCAGCTTCACCCGGTTCTCTTTCCATGCCCAAACCTGCGGGGAAATATAATAGATAACCCGGAAGCCCTGTTCCTTTGCCCATTCGGCAATGCGTAAATTAAAGCCGGGATAATCTATAAGTATAATGGCATCGGGCCTATATTGAAGGATATCTATTTTACAAAGTCTGATATTCTTTAAAATGGTGCGGAGGTTCCTGATCACTTCCAGAAAACCCATAAAGGCAAGTTCTTTATAATGTTTTACAAGTGTGGCCCCGGCAGCTTCCATCTTATCGCCGCCCCAGCAACGGATATCTGATGCAGCATCTTTTTTTCTTAATTCCCTGATAAGATTACTGCCGTGCAGGTCTCCACTGGCTTCACCGGCAATGATATAATAACGCATGCTGCAAGTTAAAAATTAAAGATGAAGATTGGCTTGGTATAAAATATTATGTGCTTTAGTTTAAAAGCTTGTCAAGCTTGACAAGTATTTTAAAGCTCTGACTTTTTAACTATTAGAGTGTCAGCCTGCCTGTCCCGACCTGTGCCCATTTTTTCGGCATTATTTCGGGGAGCCTGTCGAAGGCGGAATTTTTAGAGTAACCCGGGTTCGACAGGCTCACCCTGACATTTTTATTAAACTCAGTCTGTTGTCATTTTTAAAGAGCATAAAATAGTTTTTTAGGAGTGCCTCAGCCTTGTAAAGAATATTTGATAAAGCAATCTAAAAAGGAATAATACAAAATATCAGGAAAACGTTTTAATGCTCAGCACAATGAGACCATAAATCAATGTAAGTACAAAGATCCCTTTTGCGGTATGGTCCCTATGGGTATTGATATAAATAGTGAATAAAACGGCATTCACCATCAGCGCCAGGCTTAATGCTACGCTGAAAGTACGGTGGCCCTGCTCACGCCACATATACTCTAATGTATTGCTCCAGGTAAATGACTGGAACTTTGTCATTTTAAAAACAATAAAGCCAAGAACAGGGCCGAGGAAACCCAGGATGGCGCCAAAACCAAAATTGTCTTTTTTAAATATCATTTGAATAATTTCTTTTTGTCCAATATTTTTTTGAGTGTATAATTCGTAAGATCGAACTGCACCGGCACTACACTTACATAATTATGCTGCAGGGCCCACACATCAGTGTCTTTAGCTTTATCAAAATTGGTGAACTCACCGGTTAGCCAATAATATTTTTTACCATGCGGATCAATACGTTCGTCAAATTCTTCCTTGTACTTGGCATAGGCCTGTTTACAGATCTTGATGCCTTTTATTTCCTTAAGCGGCACCGAAGGAATATTTACATTCAGTAAAAGATGTTTATCCAGATTATTGGCCAGTATGGTCTTGATTATTTTATTTGCATAAAAAGTTGCCCCCGTAAAATCCGCCTCAAAGCGGTAATCCAGTAATGAAAAACCAATACTTGGAATACTTTCAATAGAAGCTTCCATGGCGGCACTCATGGTACCGCTGTAAATAACATTGATGGAATGGTTGGCTCCATGATTGATACCGCTGATGCAGATATCGGGTTTACGGTGCAGTATCTTGTCAACAGCCAGTTTCACGCAATCAACGGGTGTGCCGGATATCTGCCAGGCTTCAATATCGCCAAACAGGTTTACTTTATCCATCCGTAAAGGTGTGCCGATAGTGATAGCATGCCCCATGCCGCTCTGCGCACTATCAGGGGCAACCACTACTACTTTGCCTAATGGCTTTGCTGCTTCTATCAGGTTCTTTATACCGGGAGCTGTAATGCCGTCATCATTCGTAATAAGGATAATGGGTTCGTCTTTCTTCTTAGCCATGTAAATTCAATTCTTTTTTAAAAATTCGGGAAAAAAGCTCTTGCAATACCGGGCTGGCGGAACGGCCAGGGTATCATTGCTAAAATGAGCACTAAGGCTATGCCAAAATAAATTAATGTGCGCTTATGTTTTTGTGCATCCGTTGCTGCACGTTTTATACTTGTGCGGCCAACGTGTACAAGCAGCCAGGCAATGATCATCATTAAAGCATGCTCAACAGCAAAGAATCTTTCTGCGCTGTCTTTCATTACTCCACCCATGTCAGCCTTAACCTTATCGAACCACATACCTGAAAAGTACAGGATAAGGCCTAGCAGCAACTGTATATCGCAGCTGATCATAAAGAATAGGCCAACTTTATTATCCCCGCTACTGTAATTTCTTTTTGACATAACAGCACTGAAAGCTGCAAAAACTGCCCATAAGCCAAATAGCAAAACTGCCCAGCGGAGTATGCTATGTATTACTAGTGTATAATTCATAATAATTAGTTTGCTGCAAAAATAAGGTCTTGTTTCCTTATTCGGGTTCATTAGTGACATTCGTGGCCAATTTGTTTTAATAATGATCGGTTACCGGTATGGAATGGTAATTGATTCCTGTCATTTCGACCAACGGGAGAAATCTATAATTAATTCCTATCCCAATCCACCCACCGGCAGATCAGGATTTTCTTATTTCCTTTTCTGTGTTTCAGTGCCTCTGTGGCATTCTTATTTGTAATTTCTCTCCCGATATTTATCGGGATAAAAATCTATTCATTGGTTAGAGATTCAGATTTCTCCCCCGATTGCTATCGGGATCGAAATGACAGTTTAAAAAATAAATTTTGTTAAACTAAAATAATTAGTATATTTGTGCTAATCAAATTAGTTGTACCATGTCAATAGCAGGACAAAATTTAAAATACCTCCGCAAACTTCGCGGTTGGACTCAGGAAGAATTCGCAACCAAGTTAGGTATTAAGCGCTCTTTAATTGGCGCTTATGAAGAAGAGCGTGCCGATCCCCGTTTAGATGTCCTGGAGATACTCGCAGATATCTTTAAGCTTTCTTTGGATGAGCTGTTGCTGAAAGACCTCAGCAATAATGCGGATAACTATCTTGCCAAGCGCCGCCAGCAGAAGATGATGGTGGCCGACAGGAATGTGATACATTTCGTTCCTGTAAAAGCTGCAGCCGGTTACCTGGCAAGCTATGCCGATACTGAGTTTATCGATGAGCTGAATACATTTACCTTGCCCATGTTAGCAGGTGGTAATTACCGTGCTTTTGAGATAATTGGCGACAGTATGCTACCCACGCCAAGTGGAAGTATTATTGTAGGCGAAAAGATAGAGAACCCAACGGATATCAAAAATAGCCAGGCATATATTGTGGTAAGCCGGAATGAAGGTATAGTGTACAAGCGTGTTGAAAAAAATAATCGTAGTAAGAACAAGCTCACCTTAATAAGTGATAACCCCCAATACCAACCCTACCAGGTTAATGCCGAAGATGTAGTGGAACTGTGGCAGGCACAGATGGTGATCAGTAAAGTTAGCCTGCAGCAACGTTGGGATATGAACTCGCTTGCAAGCATGGTGAATAACCTGCAAACCCAGGTGAGTACTTTAAAAAAGAAAATGAATTAAATAAAAAACACTAATTATACGAATTACACCAATTACACGAATGATAGAAGTAACGCTAATACCCTTGCACAGAATTCGTGTAAATTAGTGTCATTCGTGGCAAAAAAAATGTAGCCACGAATACTTCGACAAGCTCAGTACACGAATTTTGCACTAATGATCAAAGCATTATTATTCGTGTTCATTAGTGCAATTCGTGGCAAAATATACAGTAAAGCTCAGACCGAAGGCAATGAATGCAAAAGAATTATTGATATTGAATTTTGAAGAGGTGAGGCGCAGGAGTATCAAGGTATGGAAATCCATATCTGAAGAAGACCTGTACTGGCGGCCCGATCCCGGCGCAATGAGTTGCTTCCAGATGATACGGCATGTTTTGGAATCGGAGAACATATACCATCATATTATTTTGCACCGGGGTGTGCTGGGTGATTATGAGAGTCCGCTCACTGGTAATCCATATATCAGTGTTGATGACGAATTGAAAAATGCGCAGCCTTACCGGGAGAAATTTTTAAAGATGGTGCATTCTTTTTCGTTGAAGGAACTGGAGGAGACGCAGATCATCCGGAAGGAAAAAGGCCAACACCGAAAACTTGGTGATTACCTGTTGCGAACGGCATACCACGAGAGTGTTCATACCGGGCAATTGCTTTATTATTTACGCACATTGAATGCACCCCGGGCTGCAATATGGGATTAGATTTTACCTTTACAACATAACTATAGCAAAACCAGATACATCGATTAATAATTTAAAAACACACAGTTATGATTAAGCTTCAGATCATCGGCAATCTTGGAAAAGATTGCATCGTAAAAGAGATCAACGGAAAACATGTTATCAACTTCAGCGTAGCACATTCCGAACGTTTTAAGGATGCACAAGGCAACCAGAAAGAAAGAACCACCTGGGTGGAATGTGCATACTGGACAGACCGTACAGCAATTGCTCCTTATTTAGTAAAAGGCACCACGGTATATGCCGAGGGTTCGCCAGAGGCCGATCCTTATACCAATAAGGAAGGACAGGCTGCCGCAACTTTACGCATGAGGGTACAGAATATCCAGTTACTGGGTGGTAACAAAGATAACCAGGGATCTAACCAGGGTAATGTCAGCAACGCCGGTATGGGTACAGCTCCTGTTGTAAGAACAGAACCTGCAAACAGTTCATCACCGGTAGATGACCTGCCATTCTAAAAATTTATTTCCCACAGAGACACGAAGCACACAAGAGTCTTTTTATTCAACTAACCTTTTGTGTTCTCTGTGCCTTTGTGGGATTTTTATGGTTTATATTTTTTATAAAGTTTTATCTTGTGCAAAATGCTTTGCATGAAATCTAAAACCATATTTCTTCTATCTCTATCCCTCTTTTTCCTGGTGAGCCTGCCGAACTATTGCCTCTTTGCCCAAAAAAATTATGTTCAGTATGTTGATCCCTTTATAGGAACCGGCGGCCATGGCCATACATATCCCGGTGCCGTATTGCCACATGGGATGGTACAATTAAGTCCGGATACCCGGCTTGAAGGATGGGATGGCTGTGGTGGGTATCATTATTCAGATAGTTATATTTATGGATTTACCCATACCCATTTAAGCGGTACTGGAGTAAGTGATTATGGAGATGTGCTGTTGATGCCGATGACCGGAATACCATCACCCGATAACAAAGTTTACGGCTCAAAATTTTCGCATGCCAATGAAAAAGCAGCAGCGGGTTATTATTCCGTAAAACTCGAAGATGAAAACATCCTGGCAGAACTTACTGCAACAACCCGTGTGGGATTTCACCGCTATGATTTTTCAGGATCAGACAGTAATAATATCATCCTCGACCTGAAGCACAGAGATGAAGTAATTGAATCTTCCTTAAAAGTAGTGAACCTGCGTACCATCACCGGACTGCGACGTAGCAGGGGCTGGGCCACTAACCAATATGTTTATTTTGTGATTGAATTCTCGAGACCATTTGTCAATATGGGGATATGGGAAAATGACAAATTATTGTCCCAGGATAATAAGGATATTAAAAACTCAAAGAACTTAAAAGCCTTTTTTGAATTTGAAGATAAACTGGTGATGGCAAAGGTTGCAATCTCTTCAGTAAGTATAGAAGGCGCTATTAATAATTTAAAGTCTGAATTAGCCGGCTGGGATTTTGAAAAAACAAAAAAGGATGCCCAATCAATATGGAACGGAGAATTAAGTAAAATAGATGTTGAAAGCGACGATGTAAAAAAACTACGAACTTTTTATACGGCAGTTTACCACACAGCCATTGTGCCCAATATTAACCAGGATGTAGATGGACAATACCGTGGCCGGGATAACAATATCCATACAGCAAGGAATTTTACAAACTATTCTGTTTTTTCACTTTGGGATACTTACCGCGGGGCACATCCATTATATACCATCATTGACAGGAAGAGAACCCTGGACTATATTCAAACATTTTTAGTGCAATATCAGCAGGGCGGCAGGCTACCGGTTTGGGAACTCAGCAGCAATGAAACGGATTGCATGATAGGTTACCACAGTGTTCCGGTTATTGTAGACGCTTATATGAAAGGTATTAACCAGTTTGATACAAAGCTTGCACTGGAAGCGATGAAGAAGTCTTCAACGTGGAGCCACCTGGGTTTGCCCGCATTTATGGATCATGGATTTTTGGAAATGGATGATGAGCATGAAAGTGTAAGCAAGACATTGGAGTACGCATACGATGACTGGACCATTGCCATGTTTGCCAAAAAACTGGGTAGCGAAGCAGATTATAATTACTATATAAAAAGAGCGCAGGCATACAAAAATGTATTTGATCCAATCACAGGTTTTATGCGGCCACGCCGTAACGGTGGCTGGCTTTCACCATTTGACCCACGTGAAGTGAATAATAATTTTACGGAGGCCAATAGCTGGCAATATTCTTTTTATACCCCACAGGATATCAATGGTTACCTGGAACTGATCGGCGGTAAAAAGAAAATGGAAGAGAAGCTGGATAAATTATTTGCAGAGAATTCCCAAACCACCGGCCGTGAGCAAAGCGATATTACCGGGCTGATCGGGCAGTATGCCCATGGCAATGAGCCCAGCCACCATATTGCCTACCTCTATAATTTTACAGGAGCTGCTCATAAAACACAGTCGCTGGTTCATCGCATTATGAATGAAATGTACCACGATACACCCGATGGGTTGGAAGGAAACGAGGACTGCGGCCAGATGAGTGCCTGGTATATTTTGAGCGCATTGGGCTTTTACCCGGTTACGCCAGGAAGTACGGATTATATCATCGGCACACCTTATTTTTCTTCGGCTACCATTAACCTGGAGAATGGAAAAACATTTTCTATTAAAGCAGCCAATATCAGCGATTCTGCACTGTCCTCTCCCCTTCGGGGAGAGTTAGAGAGGGGCTTTTATATCCAGTCGGCCAGTCTTAATGGTACACCTTACACAAGATCATATCTTTCGCATAGTGATATTGCCAATGGGGGCAGCCTGGATTTTGTAATGGGTAGCAAGCCTTCTATGTTTGGAACAACCGATATGCCTGTTACAGCCATTACCGATAATAAGCTTGTTTTGAACCCGGTAATTGATGGCGGCGCCATTTCTTTTAAAACACCCAAGACAATAAAGATAAGCTCAGCACAAAAGCCGGTAACTTATTTTTATACCGTTGATGGAAGTTTGCCTACCACTGCTTCCAAAAAATATATAGCTCCTTTTATTATAAAGGAATCAACTACGATAAAAGCCATTGCTGTAAATGCCAAAGGCGAGAGCAGTTTTGTTACCACGGCTAAATATAAAAAAGCATCTAATAACTGGACAATAAAACTGAATACTCCTTATGAGCAACAGTATGATGGTGGCGGCAACAACAGCCTGATAGATGACTTGCGTGGCGAAGCAGACTGGCGCAAAGGAAACTGGCAGGGTTATCAAAAAACAGATATGGATGTAGTGATTGACCTGCAGCAGGTAAAACAAATATCGCAGGTGGATGTAAGTTTATTGCAGGATACACGTGCCTGGATAGTATTACCAAAGCAGGTGATCATTGAAATATCTGCAGATAATAAAACCTTTACCGAAGTTTATACCGGCAGCAATTTTTTACCAATTGACAACTTGAAAACGCAGCTTAAAACAGTGGAAGCTGGTTTTACTCTGGTTAATGCAAGGTATGTAAGGATTAAAGCCATTCAGTATGGTAAGCTTCCTGCATGGCACGAAGGGGCAGGTGGTGATACGCATATTTTTGTGGATGAGGTAATCGTGAAATGAAAATGCTAATTATATTTTTTGTCATTTTTTGGCTATGTGCGGTGTGACACTTACCATGGATGAAAAAATAGATTTCTCTCTTTGTTCAAAATGACAGAAGAAAAAAGTCCGCCAATTTTTGTTGGCGGACTTTTTATGGAAGTATTATCAATTATTTTTTATTCGGATTTCTCAGCTTACTATGATTTTTACTATAAGCAAAATAAATGATCACACCCAGTAACAGCCATCCTTTGCCGCCGCAGGTAGTTACATGCCGCCGTCTGGCTTTCAGCCAACGGCGAGTAAGGCTGCTTAAAAATTCATTTAATTCCCGCTATAGTGCGTAAGCATATTAAAGTGATCAATTCCCAACTCATAAAACTTAGCTGAAGAATAAGAATATTCTTCAGACATATTCACCAGGCCAGCAGCCACCGGGTTCTGATGAATATATTCTAACTTTTGCATGAAAGCAGCTTCTGTAAATAGTTCAACGCTTAAGGACTCTCTTTTCCAAATCTGGCAGGTCCGGTCATACTTATTTACCTTATGCTTTTCAATTAATGCAGGATCTTCCTGTAATATTTTTTTCTTAATGGTTTTAGCAGTATGTGTTAAAAATGACCTTTGAATGTCTGTTAGATCGTATTGCTTTAGAGGTTGCCAGATCAAATGTATATGATTGTTCATAATCACAAATGCATTTAACTCAATTCTCCCATCATTAACCAAATATCTCAGGCTTTCGACGATTATATCTTTAAAGGAGTCCTTTGAAAGTAAATGATTCCATTTGTGTATTGTAGCTGTAAAGAATTGCGGCCAAATAACTGGATAGTCCATCAAATGAAGTTAGATTTCGGTTTAGTATTATCATAGGTGATTTCCCCATTAATTTTCGTTCTTTTTAGCTAAAGAAAAGTGGGTATGAATTAAAAAGTATGATTCGCCGTTGGCTGAAAGCCAGACGGCGGCAGTGCACTAGTTTTACTTACGCCGGCAAAGAAGGTCCACTTCCTTCGATGGGCCATTCCACTAACAGCCATTGGTTTTTTATTGACACTTGTAGCAGGTTTCCTGGGATGGGCAATGGTTCAAAAACATCATATAGGTGTGAATGATGTGCCAGGGAATTGATATTTCTCTTTTGTCATTTAGATCCCGATAGCGATCCGGAGAGAAATCTATTTCCTTAATAACAGATTTCTCACTACGTTCGAAATGACAGATATTAAAAAATCCGCCAATTTTTGTTGGCGGATTTTTTATGGAAGTATTATTAATTATTTTTTACCCGGATTCCGCAGCTTACTGTGATTTTTACTATAAGCAAAATAAATGATCACACCCAGTAACAGCCATCCTGCCAAACGTAACCAGTTCGTCCAGCCCAGTCCAACGATCATTGCACCACAAACCAGGATGCCCAGTATTGGTACTATTGGTACAAGCGGTGTTTTAAATGCACGTGGCATATCAGGATCTGTTTTGCGCAACACCATTACGGCTACGCAAACCAGCATAAAAGCAAACAGCGTTCCGATACTGGTCATATCACCCACAATATCGCCCGGAACAAAAGCTGCAAATGCACCTACCACAAAAAGGAAGATAAGGTTTGCCTTGTAAGGTGTTTTGTATTTAGGATGAACATCGCTGAATATTCTTGGAACCAATCCATCACGGCTCATTGAATAGAACACGCGGCTCTGGCCAAGCAACATTACTAATATAACAGAGGAGAAACCTGCAAGAATGGCGACAGTTACAAGCTTGGCAAGCCACTCATAGCCCGGCATATAGGTATTGATAGCCTGTGCTACAGATGCTTCCTTACCGGTGGTACGGAAGAACTCAACAGGTGCCATACCTGTTAAAACGTGTGCAAATAAAATATAAAGCACGGTACAGATGGCAAGTGAGCCGAGGATACCAATAGGCATTGATTTTTTAGGATTCTTGGTTTCCTGTGCAGCAGTACTTACGGCATCAAAACCAATAAATGCGAAGAATACCACACCGGCAGCGCCAAGTATACCCATAATACCTCCGTATGTATGTGTTATGCCCTGGTGATCGGTATAGGTACCTGGTTCAGGAATATAGTTGGCGTGGTTTTCAGGACTTATAAAACCCCACCCAAGTATAATTATTAAAATCACAATAGCAACTTTTGCAATCACGATAAGACCATTTACGAAAGCGGATTCTTTTGTTCCCTTTATTAGTAATAAGCTAAGCACAGCGATGATGGCAAATGCAGGGATGTTCATAATACCGCTCACACCATCAACCGAATGTTCAAAAGGCGAATGACACCATTCATAAGGAATGGGGCTCGTATGCAGCACATTGGTAAGTAAATTATTCAGATATTCGCTCCAGGCAATACCTACGGTAGCAGCACCAACCGCATATTCAAGCATTAGGTCCCAACCAATGATCCACGCCATGAACTCACCCATGGTTGCGTATGTATAAGTGTAAGCACTACCAGAAATAGGGATAGATGAAGAAAGCTCAGCATAACAAAGTCCGGCCAGGGCGCAACCAATGGCGGCTACTATAAATCCTATTGTTACTGAGGGTCCGGCATTTTGAGCTGCTGCTGCCGCGGTTCTTACAAATAATCCTGCACCGATGATGGCGCCAATACCCAGTGCTACAAGTGCACCGGAGCCGAGTGTACGTTTAAGTCTTTCTGAGTCGCCACTTTCCGCCATCAGGTCGGCCATTGGTTTTTTTACAAATAAACTCATATTAATTAGTTGGGTTTGATGAAGAATGTTCCCGATACCTGCCTGCCGGAATGCAGGGCTATCGGGATGGAAAAATAAGCAATAAATTCTTAATTAAGCAACCACTAATACATTTTTGAGTGAATTGCCGGCTATAATAAGTATTAAATATTATATTGCGAGACAATTTTTTGGTAGCGGGATACCAAGGGGTTGATAAACAATCAATTTTTCTGAACACAAACTTTCTTTTAGTTTTGATGCTTCACTATAAAATCTAAAAATGAATCAACGAAAGGCCGGGCTTGTATCTTTGCTTTTATTTACGGTGGTAGCTATCATCCATTTTATTCATTTGGAAGGCTGGGTAATCTTCCCCGATGGTTTTGATACTTTCCTGATGGCTTTGCGATGGATTTTTGTGGCCAGCCTGGTATTGTTTGCGCTGTATAAAAAATCATTAACTACCTGGATACTGGTGGCAATGGCTATTGGTGTGGAAATAGGTCTTGACTTTCCTGCTTTTTCGCAGAATCTCCAGTTTCTCAGTAAAATATTTCTACGTTTAGTAAAAACAATTGTTGCTCCTTTGTTATTTGCTACACTTGTTGTTGGTATTGCCAGTCATTCTAATTTGAAACAGGTAGGGCGCATGGGATGGAAATCGCTTTTATATTTTGAAGTGGTTACCACTATTGCACTTGTTATTGGCCTGGTCTTTATTAATATTACAAAAGCAGGTGTGGGCATCATAGTGCCTGAAAGCTTTTTAAAAGAATTACCCGAAGCTAAAATAAAGACCTGGCAGGATCATATCATTGATATTTTCCCGGAGAACATCATCAAATCTATTTATGAAGGTAATGTTTTGCCCATCGTTGTTTTCAGTGTTATTTTTGGTATTGCATTGGCGCTGTTAAATGAGCATAAGAAAAAGCCCATGCTTGATTTTACAGAGAGCCTTGCCGAGGCCATGTTTAAATTCACCAACATTATTATGTACTTCGCCCCTTTTGGTGTTGGCGCAGCCATTGCAGTTACTGTAGGGCATTTAGGGATTGACATTTTGAAGAATCTTGCATTGCTGCTTATCACATTATATCTTGCTTTGATCGCCTTTTTATTGTTTGTGCTGCTGCCCATTGCAATATGGGTAGCCAAAGTGCCGATAAAAAAATTCATTGAGGCCATAAAGGAACCTGTGTCTATTGCTTTTGCTACCACCAGTTCAGATTCGGCCCTGCCAAAAGCATTGGAGAATATGGAAAAATTTGGTGTGCCCCGAAAAATAGTATCCTTTGTAATACCTACCGGTTATACTTTTAACCTGGATGGTACAACTTTGTATCTTTCTTTAGCATCTGTATTTGTGGCACAGGCGGCAGGTATGGATCTTTCATTTGGAGAGCAGTTGCTTATCGGCCTTTCTTTAATGCTTACCAGTAAAGGGGTGGCAGCCGTGCCCAGGGCATCCTTAGTAATATTAATTGCAACTGCTTCTACCTTTGGTTTTCCCTTGTGGCCTATTATGGCTATTTATGGTATTGATGAATTAATGGATATGGCACGAACATCTGTAAATGTTATAGGGAATACATTGGCAAGTTGTGTTATAGCCCGGTGGGAAGGAGAATTTGATGATAAAAAGGCTCTAGAATTTCAAGCGGAGTAAGGGAGCTCAACATCCGTAACTATTATAAATAAAAAAAGTACATGCTAGATTTTATTTTGCTTGATTTTTCGTGGACACAGTTATTGCAACCGCAATGGTATATAGATAATGGCGGACTTTGGTTTGTGCTGTTCATCGTGTTTGCAGAAACAGGCCTGTTTGCCGGTTTTTTCCTGCCGGGAGATTCCTTACTTTTTGTTACGGGAATATATGCCCATGAAATGAATGAGAAAACACAGGAGCCGGGGTTGGCCAACCAGTTCTTAAGATTATTCGGGGTTGATAATAACCACAGCTACTGGCTCGACCTGTTTGTTTTGGTTACCCTGATCTCCATTGCCGGGATCTTGGGTAATGCGCTGGGATACTGGATAGGTAAAAGATTCGGTCTTGGTATGTATAGTTGGCGTGACAGGTGGTTCTTTAAAAAACGTTATTTACATGAGGCACATGATTTTTATGAGAAACACGGTGGCCGTGCCATTGTGCTGGCCAGGTTTATTCCCATCATCAGAACATTTGCACCCCTGATAGCCGGCATTGTTGGTATGGACAGGGCAAAATTCACCTACTATAATATTGTTGGTTGTATTGCATGGGTAACTTCCATGGTATTGGGTGGTTTCTTTTTACAGCGCTGGATATTGAAGGCTTATGATTTTGATCTGAAGGAACACCTGGAGATCATTGTAATTGGTATTGTAGCGCTATCAATGATCCCTATTTTTATCAAATTGATCTTTGGCAAGAAGAAAAAAGTTGAGGATGCAAAACCAGAATAAAACTGCTTCTGTTTTTAACATTGCTGTAATTGTAGCTGCGCTTGGTTATTTTGTTGATATCTACGACCTGCTATTATTCAGCATTACACGTGTTCCCAGTCTTAAATCATTAGGCTTATCTGATGCCCTGGTTCTATCTGAAGGCGAGAGCATTATCATGTGGCAGATGGCAGGTTTATTGATCGGTGGTATTATCTGGGGTATCATGGGAGATAAGAAAGGCAGGCTTAGTGTTTTGTTCGGTTCCATCATTTTATATTCCCTTGCAAATATTGCCAATGGCTTTGTGCAAACGGCCGATCAGTTCAAGATCATACGCTTTATTGCTGGCGTAGGGCTTGCAGGCGAATTGGGTGCAGGTATAACATTGGTATCAGAACTCACACATAAAAGTAAAAGAGGCATTGCTACCTCACTGGTTGCAGGAATTGGACTAACAGGCGCTATTCTTGCTTTTATTATGAAAGAAAATTTTGACTGGCGTACCTGTTATTTTATTGGCGGAGGACTGGGACTTGCATTGCTGCTGTTGCGTATCTCTGTTTTTGAATCGGGTATGTTCGAGGAAACTAAAAAACTGAATGTAGTGAGGGGAAATTTCTTCATGCTCTTTAATACCAAAGAAAAATTTAAAAAATACCTCTGTAGTATTTTGATCGGATTACCAACCTGGTTTGTAATTGGGGTGCTGGTAACATTCTCCAGCGAATTTGGAAAGCAAATGGGTATTGTTGAAAAAATAGACCCGGGTAAAGCCATCATGTATGCATATGCTGCCATTTCCATTGGTGATATCCTGATCGGATTTATAAGCCAATGGCTTAAAAGCCGTAAAAATGCCTTGTACCTTTTCTATTTTATTACAGCAGTTTTCATGGTACTGTTCTTTACCATACAATGGAACGGCACTGCTGCACAAATGTATTGGATATGTGCCGGGTTAGGGTTTGGAACAGGTTTCTGGGCCATATTTGTAACCATGGGAGCAGAGCAGTTTGGAACCAATATCCGTGCAACCGCAGCAACCACCATACCTAATATGGTAAGAGGTATGTTAACGGTAATGATATTACCGATGTTCAAATTGTTCAGGGGCATGACGGATTATGTGACTGGTGGCTGGATAACCGCCATCGTGATCATGGCGATAACAATTGTTGCAGCGATGATGACAAAAGAAACCTTTCATAAGGACCTGGATTACGTTGAAGAATAAAGCCCCCTCTATCTCTCCGCCGCGGCGGAAGGAAATGGAGGAGAATGACTGGAATAAATATTAATAAAATTTCAATTTCTGTGTTTCTTTGTCCTGTTCTATCGGGATGGCAAATAAAAAAAACTGTGGCAAAATTTCTCATCATACGTTTTTCTTCCATCGGCGATATCGTTTTAACCACGCCTGTTATCCGTTGCCTGCGCAATAAATATCCTGATGCAGAGATCCATTTTTTAACCAAGCATTCTTTTAAGGGCATTGTTGCCCATAATCCATACCTCAACAAAATTCACACACTTGGCGAAAGTTTTGAGTTGATGCTGCATGAGCTCGCAATAGAAGAATACGATTTTATTATTGACCTGCACCATAACCTGCGTACACTTCGTATCAAACGATTTTTAAAAAATGTAAAGTCATTTTCTTTCAATAAACTAAATGTTGAAAAGTTCATACTTACTAATCTAAAAATAAATATTCTTCCTAAAAAACATATTGTTGACAGGAACCTGGAGACGGTTGCCTCGCTTGGCGTTGTAAATGACGGGATGGGGCTTGATTATTTTATCCCTGCGAAGGATAATGTTAAGGAAAGTGATTTTCCAACCTCCCATATGCATGGATATATCGCCCTCGTTATTGGCGCAGCGTTGGCCACTAAAAAACTTCCATTATACAAATTGAAAGAATTATGTGAGGCTATCGATCATCCTATTCTTCTGTTGGGAGGGAAGGAAGACTATGAGGATGGTAAAGAAATTGCTAAAGTTGATGAGATAAAGATCTATAATGCATGCGGTAAATTTAACTTAAATGAGTCTGCTGATCTGTTAAAAAGATCAAAACTTGTCATCAGTCATGATACCGGGCTTATGCATATAGCAGCAGCACTGCAAAAGCCCATCATATCGGTATGGGGCAATACCGTACCGGCTTTCGGTATGTTTCCTTATTATGGCACCAGGTCAAATAAGCATTATGATGTAGTGGAAATAAACAAGCTCTGGTGCAGGCCCTGTAGTAAGATCGGGTATAACAAATGCCCACGTGGCCACTTCAAATGCATGAAAAATATCGCTGTTAACGATATTGTAAATCTGGTGAGGCAACGCTTACAGAAATAGATAATAGTTGTTGTTTTGTACTGTAGATTCAATTAATATCATGAAGTATTTATACCTTTTCATTTCTTTATTTGCTGCAGTGTCACTAAAAGCGCAGACCAATGTTTTTATTCAATGGCAAACGATAAAGCCAGGTATTAGCGGGGATACTATTTATTATGACCCTGCAAGAAAATTAACCTGGAACGATTTTAAGGGAAAGCCTGATGCAGCAAGCCCTGCTGCGGCAATTACAGAATCAGGCTTTGGATATAAAATGACCATGCAATCGTATAAGAAAAGAGCAACAATTATCATTACTGTATTTTGTTACTTTAATAAAAAAAGTTCCTGGGTAAAAAAGTATATGAATACGAATTATGCCCTGTTGCATGAACAGCATCATTATGATATCACCTATATCAATGCAAACCTGTTTGTACAAAAATTAAAGGATGCAAAGATCACCCTAAAGAATTATGACTCTGTTGTTAGCCGGATCCATGATGAAAGTTTTGCCGCATTGGATAAAATGCAGAATGAGTATGACGGCGAAACCAGCAATGGCAGGATCCCACGCAATCAATATAAATGGAATAAGAAGATCGATGAGAAACTGGAAGAACTACTTCCTATAGATTCACGATAAGTACAGGGATCTTTAATTCATGTCTCACCGTATTTACGGTTTCTCCATAAATAAAATCTTTAATTCCGGTATGGCCATGTGCGCCCATTACCAACATATCTGCCTTAACTTCCCTGGCGATCCGTACGATCTCTTTAGCCCTGTTCTTATATCCCAGGAAACCATCTGCCATATATCCCCGTGACTTCATTTCCAAAACATAACCATCCATCCGTTCCTTATCCTTCCGCGATTCATAGTCATCGCTTTCATCTCCAAATAATTTTGCCGAAGCGCTTTCCACTATATGCATTAAAATATATTGGGTATCCTTTTTCCCCTGTCCTAAAGCATAGGCCAGCAGCTTTTCATCATGCTCGCTAAAATCCAGTGCGATGGCTATTTTATTAAAGCTGGGGATGTCAAGTGTTTTCAATGTGCTTGTCTCCGCGTGTATCATAGTAGAAGCATGCTTTTTTCTTTTAGGGCTGATAATAATGTATAACAATAAGCTGCTGCAAAGTAAAACACCAATGCTTATCAATACCTGTTGCCACAATACACCGTCTGTAAAAATTTCTCCTATTTCATTTACCAGCATTTTTAAATTTAAGAATACGAGTACAGAGGCGATCAGCCAAGCAGCTATTTTTTGTAGGGTATTGATGGCAAATTTGCCCATTGTTTTTTTATCGCTTACAAAATGAATTAAGGGAATAATGGCAAAGCCAAGTTGCAAGCTCAGGATCACCTGGCTTAAGATTAAAAGCGCATCCACATTTTCTTCTCCATAAATAACAATTACGATCAACGCTGGTACAATGGCAACAAGCCTGGTAACCAGCCTTCTTAAAATTGGATTGATGCGCAAACTCAAATATCCTTCCATGATGATCTGCCCTGCCAATGTTCCGGTAATGGTACTGCTTTGTCCCGAAGCAATCAATGCAACAGCAAACAATACAGGAGCAGTATTTCCCAGGAACTCTGGTAATAATCTGTGTGCTTCTTTTATTTCCGCCACACCAGCATTGGGAGTACCATAAAATACCGAAGCGGCAACCACCAGGATGGCAGCATTAACAAAGAAGGCCATGTTTAAAGCAATGGTAGTATCAATGCGGTTGAATTTAATAGCCTGCTTTATACCGGCATCTGTGCGGTCTATTTTTCTTGTTTGCACAAGTGCAGAGTGCAGGTATAAATTATGCGGCATTACAGTTGCACCAATGATACCAATTGCAATGTATAAAGCTTCATTGGTCATTGCAGAGGGAATAAATCCGGTTACTACTTTCCCCAGCGGGGGAGAAGCCATGAATACCTGTATTAAAAATGAAATGCCGATAACGCCCACAAGGGTAATGATAAATGCCTCCATCTTACGGATACCAAGCCTTTGTAAATAGAGCAATAAAAAAGTATCCAGCACAGTGATAGATACGCCCCATACCAGCGGCAGTCCTGTTAGTAGCTGGATACCGATGGCCATTCCCAACACCTCAGCAAGATCGCAGGCGGCAATAGCGATCTCTGCAAGAATATACAGGAAGAAGTTCACAACCTTTGGATAGGTTTCCCGGTTAGCCTGTGCCAGGTCGCGGCCACGCACGATACCTAATCTGGCTGAAAGGCCTTGTAATAATAATGCCATGAGGTTACTCATCAGCAATACCCAGATAAGTGTATATCCAAATTTACTACCACCCGCAAGATCAGTTGCCCAGTTACCGGGATCCATATAACCCACACTCACTAAATAGGCAGGGCCTAAGAAGGAGAAGATCCTTTTCCAACCGGTTTTTTTTCCGGTGGTATCAACTGATTCGTGTACTTCACTTAATGAAGTATCATTATTTTTTTTACTGATCATAATGTACAAATACGTTTTTAGCAACCTGCTCACTGATGATACAGGCTTTTAGTTTCAAAACTTTTATTTCCAGAGATCCATCAAAATCAAATTTCTTAAGCACGGTTATTTGTGTTCCCAATGATATATTATAATGCTTGAGCATTTCCAGCATGGCTGCTGATTGATTGGTAACAGAACTTACGGTCACTATCTTACCTAATGGTGCAACACCCAGGTTTTGCTGGTTTATTATGGGTATTAGCCCGTTTTTATCAGGGATCGGATCTCCATGTGGATCAAAAGCCGGGTTACCCAGGAAATTATCCAGGCGTTGAACCAGTTCTTCGCTGCTGATATGTTCCAGTTCTTCGGCAATGCTATGAACTTTATCCCAGGCGAACTGTAATTTTTCAACCAGGAAAAACTCCCATAAGCGGTGTTTTCGTACCACATCCAACGCCGCTTTTTTGCCGGCCTCATTCAGCTTAAAGCCCTTGTACTTTTCATACTGCAAAAGCTTTTTGTTTTTTAATTTTTTGAGCATATCTGATACCGATGCAGCACGGGTATGCATTTCAGCCGCAAGGGAGTTGGTGTTAACAAGTCCTGTCTGTTGCTGTAAATGATAAATGCGCTTAATATAATTTTCTTCGCTGGTTGTGAATTCCATAGCCCTTAAAATAAAATTTAGACAAAACTAAAAATATAATTTTCTTTTTCCAAAATTTATTGTTGTAGCTGAATTAACATAAATGGATTAATGTGTATTATTTACACAGCAATTTGTCTGAAATTTCCTTTAATATTGCGACTCAAACCAATATAACCCATTTATGAATTTTGCTTCTTTTAATGTACCCTATGAGATAGATCAGCAATACAGCAAGCGCATCGCTTATTTTTCGATGGAGTTTGCCATTAGCCAGCCATTGAAGATATATAGCGGGGGCTTGGGTTTTTTAAGCGGCTCCCACATGCGTAGCGCTTATGAATTGCGACAAAATTTAGTTGGTATCGGCATTTTATGGAAATACGGATATTATGATCAGGCCCGCAACCAGGACCAGACCCTGCAGGTGCAGTGGAACGAAAAGATCTATAATTTTTTAGAAGATACAGGGATCAAGTTCCAGATCGAAATACATGAGCACCCGGTATGGGTTAAAGTATGGTACCTGAACCCTGAAACTTTTAAATCGGCGCCATTATTTTTATTAAGTACAGATCTGCCGGAGAATGATTATGTTTCTCAAACCATTACACATCGTTTATATGATGCCAATGTAGCTACCAAGGTTGCCCAGTTTATTTTATTAGGTGTGGGTGGTGCTAAATTAATGGATGAATTGAATTTCAATCCGGAGTTGTATCATTTAAATGAGGCGCATGCCATAAGCTCGGCATTTTACCTGTATGGGAAATTTGGAAACATGGAGGATGTTAAAAAACGCCTGGTATTTACAACCCATACCCCGGAAGAAGCGGGTAATGAAAAGCACGACATTCATCTTTGTGAAAAAATGAGTTATTTCTGCGGGATGAAACTGGAAGAGGTAAGAAAGCTTACGGGGATGGAAGGTGATCTTTTCAATCATTCCCTGGCTGCCCTGCGTTTTGCAAAACTTGCAAATGGTGTAAGCCAGTTGCATGGTGAAGTAAGCAGGCAGCTTTGGAAAAAGTATGAAGATATCTGTGAAATAAAAGCCATTACCAATGCCCAGAACTGGCATTATTGGGCGGATAAACAATTGTATCGTTATATGGATGTCCATAACGAAGATGGTTTTATTGACCGTAAAAGATATTTGAAAAAGCGAGCCTTTGATGTAGTGGCCGACCAGACAGGAAAACTTTTTAAGCCTGATGTATTTACCATTGTTTGGGCACGCCGTTTTGCAGGATATAAAAGAGCAGAATTACTTACCCGGGATGAAGAAAGATTTGAAGCCCTATTGAATAATCCAAAATATCCTGTACAGATCATCTGGGCCGGGAAGCCTTATCCCGTTGATTATCCTGCCATCAGCGATTTTAACATGTTGGTTCACCTGAGTAAGAAATATGATAATGTAGCGGTTTGTGTTGGGTATGAACTGGGACTGAGCAAACGCTTAAAACAGGCTTCGGATCTTTGGCTCAACAATCCCAGGGTACCCCGGGAGGCCAGTGGCACAAGTGGTATGACGGCCGCCATGAATGGAGCGGTTAACTGCAGTACCAATGACGGCTGGATTTGCGAATTTGTGAATCATGGCAACAATGGTTTTGTGGTACCGCCTATCGATTACGCAAATGTAAGCGTGCATGAGCAAGATGAATACGACCTCAATAAATTATATGAGATACTGGAAAACCAGGTATTGCCATTATATTATGATAACCCGGAAGTGTGGAGGGAGATCACTAAGAATGGCATGAGGGATGTTCGCTGGCAGTTTGACAGCAACCGCATGGCGAAAGAGTATTATGAGATTCTATACAAATAGTTTTAAAAATTATCCCTGGCTATGCCGGGGATGTTTAGTTTTAGCCTAATTTTTTTTCATGGAAAAATATTCAAAGAAAATAGAGATACGCTGGTCAGACCTTGACCCTAATTTTCATGTACTGCATTCAAAATATTATGATTTTGGAGCTTACTGCCGTATGGCTTTTTTAACGGAGCATGGCATTACAACGAAAGTGATGATGGGAAACCATATAGGCCCGATCATTTTCAGGGAAGAATGTTTGTTCAAAAGGGAAATTAAATTCGGCGATGGGCTGGAAGTTTTTTTAAAGCTCAGTAAATGTAATGAAGATGGCAGCAGATGGTCAATGGTACATGAGCTTTGGATAAATGGCGACACACTTGCAGCCATTATAACTATTGACGGTGCATGGATGGATACAGCAATAAGAAAACTTGCAAAGCCTCTACAGGTGTGTAAGACAGGATTAGAGCTTATTCCCAAAACAGAAAATTTTAATCAATAATATAGTTATATCATATTTTGTTTTCAGCGATAGTGTTGCAATAATTAACTTTGCAGCACTTTTTTATGCTGACTGCTACAATCAATCTATATAAAAATGCGTATACAGGTTTAAACCGGCGCATGTGGCTGCTTGCTGTGGTGATGCTAATAAACCGCAGTGGCACCATGGTATTGCCATTCATGACCCTTTATTGCAAACATATTGGATATTCTACCAGGCAGGCAGGATTAGTGGTGGCTATCTATGGCATAGGCTCGCTGGTTGGCGCATTTATCGGGGGAAAAATTAGTGACCGCTTTGGATTCTATTACACTCAGTTCTTTGCCCTCTTGTGTGGCGGAATATTATTTATTACGCTGGGGCAGATGAATACTTACTTTTCCATCTGTGTATGCACTTTCTTCCTGAGCATGGTGAATGAATCTTTCAGGCCTGCCAATGCAACTGCCGTGGCGCATTACAGCACTGCAGGGAACCGTACACAATCATTTTCCATAGTAAGGCTGGCCATAAATCTGGGCTGGGCTGTGGGCGGTGCATTAGGGGGTTTGTTGGCATCAATAAACTATAAACTTTTATTTTGGGTTGATGGATTTACCAATATCATCGCTGCTTTTTTACTATTGGTGCTTTTGCCAAGAGTGAGTATGGCTCAACAGCAAGACCCTGCAAAACATAAAACAGCATCGAAAATAACAAGGCCTGCTTATGCGGATAAAACTTTTATGTATTTTATAGGATTGCAACTGCTTTTTGCGATCTGTTTCTTCCAGTTATTTACCACAATCCCTTTGTACTTTAAGGAGAGTTTGCACATCAATGAGTTTTGGATAGGGGTATTAATGGCGTTGAACGGGATGATCATTGCTGTATTTGAGATGGTAATTGTATTCAAGCTGGAAGGGAGCCGCCCTTACCTGCGCCTGATGAGTATTGGGTCAATATTAATGGCCGTATCATTCCTGGTATTGAATATTCCTTTTGCAGCAGCGTTTGCTATTGCGGTTTTATCAACAATATTGATTACAGTTGGAGAGATGGTGGCCATGCCATTTATGAATTCCTGGTATATTTCAAGGAGTTCGGAAGGAAACCGTGGCCAATATGCAGCATATTACACCATGGCCTGGAGCGCTGCGCAGGTGATTGGAAGTACGGGAGGTACCCAGATCGCTTATACAATTGGGTTCAATAATTTATGGTGGATCATTTGTGCAATTTGCCTGTTAGCAGCGTGGGGTTATAATATACTCCTCGGCAGGCAAAACAAATAGATTACTTATAAAGGATCGTTGAATTGGATTTAGCGCTGATCGGCATATCCTGTCCCATCATTTGTAAGCTACCCGTAATATCGCTGTTACTTGTTCTTTTCTTAACCAGTCCTGTAGATACATCCGTGATGATCTCGCCGTTTGTTTTTGTATTACTCTTGATCTCGAATTCCATTTCCTGGAAATTGAGCATGTTTACCGCTTTGGTTGCAACATCAAGCAGGATCAGAGCTTCAGTACCAGTAATAGATTTAAGCGTATAGGTACGTATGATCCTCATATCCTTTGAATCAGTGGTATCGCTCCATTTATCACCAATGGATTTTCCTGCGGGGATCAGTTCAAATGCACCTGAAACCATGGCATCATCCGACGTATTGGAAAACATTTTCATCAGGTCGTCAGCTGGGTTTCCACCGTCTGTATCTTTTGCCTTAACGATCTTCTTTTGTTCAACCGGTATTCCGGTATTATTGTCAATATCAATATCAACGGTCTTATTCAATCTTTCATCAAAGATCTTAGCCATATCAGTATTATTGCCAGCTTTATTCTCTGAATCATAATTATTGGGCTGTCCCATCATGTTCATATCCAATTTCAGTTTGGTAAGCGTATTAGAAACAGTGGTAAGCTTATCAATACTGTTCTTAACCTGCAGTATATTAACAGCAGTTGAATTACTATTCATTTCCATACCCATTCCAAAACTTGCTTCAAGTTGAGTTGTGCTTTCAACAAGTATCTTCTGCCCACTGGATAATTTTAGCCGGGTGCCCGGATTATTATTATTATTGGGAATGCCGGGCTGTGCAAAAGAAGCCACGGAAATCAACAGTATTACAAAACTTGAATATATTTTCTTCATGGTATAAATTAATTGGATGTAAAAATATCAACTAACAGATGATAATATTCATTTGTTTGAACTTTTGTAAAAATTTTAGGTTTTTGCGGTTGTAAAGCAAAAAATAAGGGCTATTCATTTAAGAATAGCCCTGTAAAGGTTTTGAGGTTGAGGGATTATCCTACTACCTGCACGTTAACTGCGTTCATTCCTTTTTTGCCTTCCTGCAAATCGAACT
>JBKJMZ010000172.1:0-20139 GCA_046596255.1 Ferruginibacter sp.
GCAACGGTTTTTTAAACGAACCGGGGATGCATTCTTTGGTAATAGATCCAAACCTGCATAATCTCCGGCTGCTTTTAAAGCTGCTCTTTTATCAGCATACTTTGCAACCATTACTTCACGCTTTCTCTGCCTGGCTTCAATTGATTTTTTTGCCATAATTGTTTTAAATTCTAAAGTTGAATATCTAAATTCTAAAGTTTAGAATTTAGGATTTTGATATTATTTTTTTACATTTTTAAAAGGCATACCCATTTCTTTAAGCAATTCAAATGCTTCTTCATTGGTATTGGCCGTAGTAACAAAAGTGATATCCAGTCCGGTAATTTTATTTACCTTATCAATATCAATTTCCGGGAAAATGATCTGCTCAGTTACACCCAGCGTATAGTTTCCGCGGCCATCAAACGATTTGTCGTTGATTCCTTTGAAATCACGTACACGTGGTAAAGACACAGAAACCAGCCTGTCTAAAAACTCATACATCTTAACTCCACGAAGCGTAACCCTTGCACCAATGGGCATGTTCTTACGCAGCTTAAAGTTTGATATGTCTTTCTTAGACATGGTAGCCACTGCTTTTTGACCGGTTATGTTTGATAACTCGTCAATAGCAATGTCGATCAGCTTCTTATCTGTTACAGCTCCGTTAACACCACGATTCAAACAGATCTTGGTTAAACGGGGTGCCTGCATTACAGTTTTATAACTGAATTTTTTCATTAAAGCAGGTACAACTTCTTTCTTGTACTTATCTGCTAACCTGGGTTTATTTGTTGTTGTGCTCATTATTTGATTACCTCCCCTGATTTTTTAGCGATTCTTACTAATTTACCGTTTTCCCTGGTGCGTTTTACTTTAGTTGGTGCGCCAGACTTAGCATCCCAAAGCATCACATTACTGATAGCAATTGGCGCTTCAACTTTTACAATACCTCCTTTGGTGTTTTGTGAAGTTGGCTTGGTATGCTTGGTTACGATGTTTACACCTTCAACCAATACACGTTTTTTTTCTGAAATTATTTCCAACACTTTACGGGGCTTCTTCAGGTCCTTATCTTCACCGGTAATTACTACCACGGTGTCGCCTTTTTTAATGTTGAATTTCGGTTTAAATCTTGTACTCATTTTTTATCAATTTGCAAATTTGCAAATTTGCAAATTTGCAAATTTGCTCGTTTTATTCTTAATTTTTTTTACAGAACTTCCGGTGCAAGAGATATGATCTTCATATATCCTTTATCCCTTAATTCACGGGCCACTGGTCCAAAAATACGTGTGCCTCTTGGCTCGTCTGATGCATTTAATAAAACAACTGCATTGTCATCAAAACGAATATAAGAACCATCTTTCCGACGCAGTTTATTCTTTGTTCTAACAATAACTGCCTTACTAACAGTTCCTTTTTTAACACCACCTGCAGGCATGGCGTCTTTTACTGTAACAACTATCTTATCACCGATCCTTGCATAGTCCTGGCCGCTGTTACCCAGTACACGAATACAAAGTACTTCCTTAGCACCACTGTTATCGGCTACATTTAATCTGCTTTCTTGCTGTATCATCTTATTTCAATTTTAGATTTTAGATTGAAGATTTTAGATTTCTTTCAACCAAAATCAGTACATTTTTTAAATTAGAACTTTGATTACCGGTTTTAGATTATTTTCAACTTTAAACTGTTAGATGTTTTCCAGTTATTTGCGTTTCAGCTAAATCTAAAATCGCAAATCTAAAATCCGAAATCACTATTTCACTTTCTCTACCACTTCAACCAGTCTCCAGCGTTTTGTTTTGCTTAAAGGACGGCTCTCCATGATCTTTACGGTATCACCAATGCTGCACTCATTCTTCTCATCATGAGCATGAAACCTGGTAGATTTTTTTACGAACTTACCATAAAGCGGATGCTTTACTTTACGCTCTACACTTACGGTGATGGTCTTATCCATTCTGTTGCTGGATACCACTCCTAATTTCGTTTTTCTTAAATTTCTTTCCACTTTCGTTACTATTTTTAATTTTAGCTTTCGCTTTTTATACAAACATAATTTTCTCCATTTCCTCCTTTAGGGGATAGGGGCTTTAAAATCCTGCCTGTACTTTTTTTAATGCTGTTTTCAACCTGGCGATATCCCTTCTTAAAGAACGGATGCTTTGCGGATTCTCCAACGGAGAAATGGCATGAGCAAATGAAAGCTTCTTCATACGCAACTCGTCTTCAGCGATCTTTGCTTTCAGGTCTGCTTCATTTAATCCTTTCAGGCTATTTAAAAAATCAACTTTCTTTAACATTGTTATATCAATTTGCTAATTTGCTAATGTGCTAATGTGCCAATTGCACTTTCAACACTTTTATTATTTCTGCCTGTTAACTGAATTTGCATATTTGCATATCGGCACATTGGCATTTTAATTTTATGCTTTGTAATCGTGACGAACTACAAATTTTGTCTGGATCGGTAATTTCTGCGCAGCTAAAGCAAATGCTTCTTTAGCAACCTGCATGGGTACACCATCGCACTCAAATAAGATCCTTCCCGGCTGAACAACAGCTGCCCAACCCTCAGGGTTACCTTTACCTTTACCCATCCTTACTTCGGCTGGTTTAGCAGTAATAGGTTTGTCAGGAAAAATACGTATCCAGACATTTCCTTCACGTTTCATGTGACGGGTCATTGCCTGACGGGCACTCTCAATCTGACGGGCACTCATCCAAACCTCATCCAGTGCTTTTAATCCAAAGGTTCCAAAAGCAAGGGTTGCACCACGCTTGGTATCGCCCTTCATCATTCCCCTTTGCGCCTTTCTGTGTTTACTTCTTTTTGGTGATAACATCTTAATTCGATTTTTGATTTTAGATTGGAGATTTTAGATTTTCTTTATCTCCTACCTAATTTCTAATTCTTAAAAGTTTTATTGTGCTTGCAAATCTAAAATCGTAAATCTGCAATCTTAAATCCTGATTTATCTTCTTCCGCCACCACCACCGCCTCGGTTTCCACCGCCGCCGCCTGGTCCTCTTCTATCTCCACCACCACCACCGCCCCTGCGGTCATCTCTCCTGTCATCCCTTCTGTCGAAACCACCCTGCCTGTCATTAACTTCTTTACCACCACCTGCAACAACATTCGGATTCAAGTCACGCTTTCCTAATACTTCGCCTTTACAGATCCAAACCTTGATACCGATCTTACCATAAACAGTTAATGCAAATACATTGGCGTAATCAATATCCATACGTAAAGTATGTAATGGTGTACGGCCCTGTTTGATCTCTTCGCTACGTGCTATCTCTGCACCACCTAAACGACCCCCAACTTTTACTTTAATTCCTTCGGCACCCATACGTAATGCTGAAGCGATAGACATTTTAATTGCTCTTTTATAGTTGATACGATTCTCCAATTGACGGGCAATAGTATCGGCTACAATGTTTGCATCAAGTTCCGGTCGACGGATCTCCAATATATTGATCTGCACATCATCTTTACCACATAATTTCTTCAATTCTTCTTTGATCCTGTCTACTTCTCCACCACCCTTACCAATGATGATACCTGGCTTGGAAGTATGAATGGTAACGATCAGTTTGTTAAGCGTACGCTCAATAACGATCTTAGAGATACCACCTTTGTTAATACGGGCGTTCAGGTAATTCCTGATCTTGTTATCCTCGATCAGTTTTTTTGGATATTCCGTTTTGCTTGCAAACCAGTTGCTGTCCCATCCACGGATAATTCCTAACCTTGCGCCTATCGGATTTGTTTTTTGACCCATTTTGTGTTGTAATTATTTAATTATTTTGTACCAGATTCTTTTTTAGTTCTTGTTTTCTTTGGAGCAACTGCTACCGGCTCCTGAACGTTTACCGTTTCATTAGGGGTAACTTTCACAAGCTTTGCAGCTTTAGTTGTATTGCTTTTAATATCAACTATTACAGTTACATGGTTACTACGCTTACGAACCCTGTATCCACGGCCCTGTGGAGCAGGACGCATACGCTTGATTACCCTTGCCGCATCAACCATGATGGTTTTAACTACAAGTGTACTTTCATCACCTGATTCATTCTTCTGTTTCCAGTTGTTAATGGCAGATAATACCAGTTTACGTAAAGGAACAGCCGGGTGCTTAGGATTATGTTCTAAAACGGCCAATGCCTTTTCAACCTCCATACCACGGATCAGGTCAACCAGCAAACGCATTTTGCGAGGTGATGTCGGGTAATTGTTCAATTTTGCTACTGCTTCCATTTTTTAATTTATGTTTAGAAAGTTTAGAAAGTTTAGTGGTTTAGTTTCAACCATGCTGCTTTTTCAACATTCAATTACGATATTTTTTTACTTGAGTGACCCCTGAAATTCCTTGTTGGTGCAAATTCTCCTAACTTATGTCCAACCATGAATTCAGTTACATAAACCGGGATGAATTTGTTACCGTTATGAACCGCAAAAGTTTGTCCTACAAAATCAGGAGTTATTGTGCTTCTGCGACTCCAGGTTTTAATTACACCCTTTTTGCTTTTTCCTTCGATCATTGCAGTAACTTTAGCATCAAGCTTAGCTTCTACATAAGGACCTTTTTTTAACGAACGAGCCATGTTTTATTTTTTTTTGTTGATTCTCCTGATTTACAATCGGGATATTTTAACAATGGTTAATGTTTATTTATTAGGTAACTTCTTACCGTTTCTTCTTGTAATGATCATCTTGTCTGAACCTTTACCTCTTGTACGGGTGATCTGTCCTTTTGCGTATTTACCTTTACGGCTACGTGGGTGACCACCTGAAGCTCTACCTTCACCACCACCCATCGGGTGATCTACCGGATTCATCGCTACAGCTCTTGTTCTTGGACGGATACCTTTCCAACGGTTACGGCCTGCTTTACCCATGCTTTCCAGGCTATGATCGCTGTTACTTACAACACCAACGGTTGCATAACACCTGATCAACACTTTCCTCAACTCACCACTTGGCATTTTTAATATCGCATATTTTTCTTCTTTGTTACTTAACTGGGCCGATGTTCCTGCACTGCGTACAAGTATACCACCCTGGCCTGGCTGCATTTCGATGTTGTGAACGTTTGTACCTAGGGGCATATTCTTAAACATCAACGCATTTCCTAATTCAGGTGCAGCAGCATCACCACTGATAACGATCTGGCCAACTTGCAATCCCTGTGGAGCAATGATGTAACGCTTCTCACCATCAGCATAAGCCAATAAAGCGATGAATGCGGTACGGTTTGGATCATACTCGATGGTTTTTACAGTACCTGGAATATCTTTCTTATCTCTCTTGAAATCAATAACACGATACATGATTTTGTTTCCACCACCCATATAGCGCATTGATCTGCGTCCCTGGGAGTTACGGCCGGCTGTATTCTTCTGTGCTTCAAGCAAAGATTTTTCCGGAACGTTGGTAGTAATCTCTTCGTATGCATTACCAATTCTCCACCTGGTTCCTGCTGTTGTTGGTTTGTATTTTCTTAATGCCATTGTTTATTATTTTTTCAATTTTTGCGGTAATTGAATACCATTCTTTTTTAAATTTTTGAACTCCTCCGGTTCCCCCTTCGGGGGTTAGGGGGCCTTAAATCCCGCTGCCGTAAAGGTCAATTGATTCGCCTTTTGCTACGGTTACGATCGCTTTCTTTTTAGATGGCTTGCGGCCAACTATAAACCCGGCTTTGGTGTATTTTGCTTTTGCTTTTGAAGGCACAACAATGGTATTTACATTATCAACAGTTACACCGTAAAAACTTTCAATCGCCTTTTTTATCTCCAGCTTATTTGCTTTCTTATCCACTACAAAAGAATAGCGGTTCATTTTTTCTGTTTGCTTGTTAGCTTTTTCAGATAAGATCGGCTTTATTAATACATCAGACAGTTTCATTCGTCTTTAATTTTTGCCCCTATCCCCTAAAGGGGTAATCGGGAAGATTATGTTTTATTTTTATATCTCAAATTTGCAAATTGCCTATTGGCTTATTGCAAATTGATTTTATGCTTCTACGCTTTCTTCACTGAATATCCTGGCTGCGCTCTCAGTTAATATCAACACATTTGCGTTTAAGATATCGTAGGTATTCAGGTCGCTTAATAAAGTACCGGTAACGGATTGTACATTTCGTAAGCTTAAATACAGGTTATCATTGTACTCAGGAATAACTACCAATGTTTTCTTTCCTGCAATGTTAAGCTTGCTTAAAATACCTGTAAAAGTTGAAGTTTTAGGAGTATCCATATTAACATCTTCCAAAATCATGATGGCATTTTCCTTAGCTTTATAAGCCAGGGCGCTCATCTTGGCAAGATCTTTAACCTTGCGGTTCAACTTGATATCATACTTGTGTGGCTTTGGTCCGAAAATAGTACCACCACCTTTATACAAAGGGTTACGCAGGTTACCTTTACGGGCTCCACCTGTTCCTTTTTGTTTGTGCAATTTCTTAGAAGAACCTTTTACTTCCGCACGGGTCTTCACTTTGTGAGAACCCTGGCGCTGAGCTCCCTGGTATTGCTTTACAGCCAGATAAATAACATGGTCATTCGGCTCAATACCAAATATTTCATCAGGTAATTCAACCGATCTTCCGGTGAGCTTTCCTTCTATATTTAAAACATCTACTTGCATCTTTTTTCAATTTGCTAATGTGCTAATCTGCTGATGTGCTAATTAATACATTCGTTTGTAAAATCTTTATCTTTTGCATTAGCAGATTAGCTCATTAGCCAATCAGCTAATTGTTTTTATTTTTGAATTAAAACAATTGAACCGTTATGGCCCGGTACTGAACCACTAACTAGTATGTAATTCTTCTCAGCGAAGATTTTTACCACTTTCAATCCTTTCATGGTAACCCTGTCTTGTCCCATACGGCCACCCATGCGCATACCTTTAAATACACGGCTGGCATCTGAAGAGTTACCGATAGAACCCGGAGCCCTTGACCTGTCGTGCTGACCATGAGACTGTCCACCAACACCCTTAAAGCCATGGCGTTTTACCACACCCTGGAAACCTTTACCCTTGGTAGTACCAATTACTTCAACAGCATCGCCTTCGGCAAATATGTCTACAGTAATTGTTTCACCAACATTCTTGTCTATTTCGCTATCGCGGATTTCCTTAACGATTCTTTTAGGAGAGGTTTGCGCTTTGGCAAAGTGATTGATCTCAGCTTTTACGGAGTGCTTTTCTTTTTTATCACCAAATGCTATCTGGAGAGCATTGTAGCCGTCTGTTTCAACGGTTTTCTTTTGGGTAACAACACATGGGCCGGCCTCAATAATAGTAACAGCAGTTTGCCTGCCACTTGCATCGAAGATACTGGTCATGCCGATCTTTTTTCCAATAATACTTTTCATTGTATCTTGTTTATATCCAGCGCTCCCTGACTTCGACTTGGCTCAGTCCGGAGATAGATGTTCATTATTTTTTTTCTTTTTAAGAACTTACCTTCTGCTATCCTGAGTGGAGTCGAAAGACCCTCGTTCAGGAAGTTCATCAGGCTTTGATCTCAACATCAACACCACTAGGTAAGTCTAACTTACTTAAAGCATCTACCGTACGGCTGCTGCTGGTGTAAATGTCTAATAAACGCTTGTGCGTACACAGTTGAAACTGCTCACGTGCTTTTTTATTTACGTGAGGAGAACGCAACACGGTAAAGATTTTCTTATGTGTAGGTAAAGGAATTGGTCCTGTTACCACAGCGCCCGTACTACGTACAGTTTTTACAATCTTTTCAGCTGATTTATCAACCAGGTTATGGTCGTAAGACTGCAATTTTATTCTGATTCTCTGTGACATATAAAAAGAACTTTTTAAAACCGTTTTTTAATTTGGAGTGCAAAGGTAGGGTTTGATTAGTAAACAGCAAAGGATTGCCGGAAGTTTTTTTATAAATAGTTTGAAGGCAAGCTTTAAGAGAAATTGTATAGATAAACGGGATTCTAGTCTCTCTTTGTTACGGAACCCCCACTGCTTACAGACCGGTTTACAGTAGCCCCGCCATTATAGGAAATGCTTGCCCCACTGCTGGCCGCAGCATTAAGTGAGATGCTGGCATGCACACTGGCACTGGCCCCACTGCTGGCTTTTACAGTGGTATTTTCGCTCAAAAGTTCGGCCGATCTTATTTCTGCACCGCTGGAGGCCTCGGCAGTATATTGCCTGGTTTTGCCGCTAATACTTACTGATGCTCCGCTGCTGGCATCTGCTTCTACTTCAGGAGCCTCAATATTTGCCTGGATAGAAGCTGCGCTGGAAGCCTTAAAGGTCAATCTACTGCTGTTGGTAAGCACGCCCTCAACTATAACTTTGGCCGATGCTGAGGATTTTATGTTTTGAAGGGAAGGGGTAATAATTAAAACTTTCATGTGTACATCTGAGTAATTATTGAGGTCCTCTGTATTTATTTTTAAAATATTTCCGCTGGTCTTGGTACTTATATACTCCATAATATTATCATCAGCCTCTACAACTACCGATGTAACAGGCCCGATCTTTATTTCTACCTCAAAATCACCCCCTACCGTGATACCGCTAAAATTCTTCACTGTACGGGTTTCGCTGATGATGTTACCGCTCCCGGTTTTGTACCGGCAGGAAGCTAATAATAGTATGGAGAAAAAAAGAATGAAGATACTTTTCATGGCAGTTAATTTTGGCAAATATAAAAAATTGTACCATTAAACCCTATGATCGGCAACCAATAACATCCAACTATTTATGCCGATATACCAGCTCAAAGTACTAAAAGCTTTTACTATCGGCATAATACACGCTAACATTTTAATATTACCCTTCGGGTAACTGTTAAAATGAAGATTGTATTATTTACCTTCGCTGCGCTATGACAGAAAAAATACTTATACTCGATTTTGGATCTCAATACACACAGCTTATTGCCCGAACAGTAAGGGAAGCCAATGTATTCTGCGAGATCATTCACTATAATAAACCAATTACATATGATGCCAGTTTAAAGGGTATCATATTGGGGGGCTCACCCTTTTCAGTTAATGAGCCCGGCTCACCTATGGTTGATATCAAAGCGATGGCTGCAAATGTTCCTGTTTTGGGACTTTGCTACGGTGCACAGTTAACCGCCAAAATTTATGGTGGACGGGTAGACAAGAGTGAAAAAAGGGAGTACGGAAGGGCCATTTTCAGTGTTGAAAAGACAGATCCTTTTTTACAGGATGTTTCCACGTCATCACAGGTGTGGATGAGCCATAGCGATACGATAAAGGAACTTCCTGCAGGTTTTGAATTGCTGGGAACCACCGAAAGTATTCCTGTAGCTGCTTTTAAATATGCAGGTGATGGAAATTGCGATATCTATGGACTTCAGTTCCATCCCGAAGTGTATCATACGGCCGAAGGCAAAAAGATCCTCAAAAATTTTTTAGTTAATATATGTAATTGCAGCCAGGATTGGACCCCGGCTCATTTTATAACTGATACAGTGGATGCCCTTAAAAAACAGATCGGCTCCAAAAAAGTTATCATGGGTTTAAGCGGCGGTGTTGACAGTACAGTAGCTGCCACTTTAATCCATAGGGCCATTGGTGAAAACCTGTATGGCATTTTTGTAGATAATGGTGTTTTACGCAAGCATGAGTTTGAAGAAGTGCTGGAGATCTATAAAAAACTTGGGCTCCATGTAATTGGGATAGATGCAAAGGAACATTTTTACAGGAAACTGGCGGGCAAGACAGACCCCGAAGAAAAAAGAAAAGCCATTGGTGGGGGTTTCATCGAGATATTTGACCGGGAAGCACATAAAATTGAGGGGGTAGAATTATTAGGGCAGGGAACCATTTATCCCGATGTGATCGAATCACTTTCGGTACATGGTCCCTCAGCTACTATTAAATCGCATCATAATGTGGGCGGCTTACCCGATACCATGAAATTGGGTTTGGTTGAACCCCTACGGTCACTGTTTAAAGATGAGGTAAGGCGTGTGGGGCTGGAATTGGGTATTCCGCATGAAATACTTTTCCGCCACCCTTTCCCGGGACCCGGTTTAGGCATCAGAATTTTAGGAGAAGTTAATGCAGAAAGGGTACGGTTATTGCAAGATGCAGATGCGATATATATAAATGGATTAAAAAAACATGAGTTGTATGCAACCGTTTGGCAGGCAGGAACCATCTTATTACCGGTAAAGAGTGTTGGAGTGATGGGAGATGAAAGGACTTATGAATTTACCGTTGCATTAAGGGCAGTAACCTCTGTTGATGGGATGACGGCGGATTGGGCGCATTTGCCTTACGAGTTTTTGGCCCACATCAGCAATGAGATCATTAACAATGTACCGGGTATTAACAGGGTAGTATATGATATCAGCAGTAAGCCCCCTGCTACAATAGAATGGGAATAAAGCATAAGAATTGAAAAAGGCTTCGCAAATAAAACCAGATCGAGATTATGAATAAGAAATTTATTGTGGGATTTATTTTAACGTTTGCTTTTTTATACTCCGTAAACGGCTATGCCCAAAATGAAGTTTCAAAAAAACATGTTGTTTACAGGGTAGGTATTTTCTCACCCCTTTATCTTGATTCTGTATTTACAAAGAATAGCTTCAGGTACAAACAAAATGTTCCGCGATTTATTATGCCGGCGGTTGATTTTGTACAAGGTGCATTAATTGCACTTGACAGTTTACAGTGGGGTGAAAACTATTTTGATGCTACAGTTTATGATTCAAAATCCTTTACTGAACCAGTTGCTGATCTTATTTTAAATAAAAAACTAGATAGCCTGCAGTTGATCATTGGCAATGTAAAAGATGAGGAATATATGCAGCTTGCCAATTTTGCTCTGCAGAAGAACATTCCGTTCATTTCGGCCACTTATCCAAATGATGGAGGAGTTAGCGCCAATCCTTTTTTAGTGATCATGAACTCTACGCTCAGATCACACTGCGAAGCCATTTACACGTATGTGTTACAAAATCACGGTACGGATAAGATTTACCTGGTGCGTCAAAAGGGTGCGCAGGAAGATATGGTAGCCTCCTATTTTAAAAAGATCAATGAAAAAGAAGGCAAACCGTTATTGAATATTGAGACCATCAACCTGGTTAATAGTTCACCCGCTGCATACCTCAGATCAAAACTTGACAGCAACAGGAAGAACATTCTTATAGCCGGAAGCCTGGATGAGGCTTTCGCCGCAAAAATTGCAAAGGCTGGAGCTGAGCTCCAGAAAACTTACCCTGTTACTTTAATAGGAATGCCTACCTGGGATAATTTTCCGGTGCTTTATAATAAAAAAGAATTATCCAATTTCCCGGTTTATTATACTACCGCATTTTATACCGAAAAGCAGGACAACTATAGTAAAACGCTGATGGCTGCTTATTTAAAAAAGTACCGGGGAAAGCCAAGCGATATGGCATTCAAAGGCTTTGAGTCGGTATACTTATTTACAAGATTACTTGCAAAGAATCCTGATAACTTCATGAATAATATCAATGACAAAAGCTTAAAGGTTTTTTGTGAATATAACTTCAGGCCGGTAGTGTTAAAAAATGAAGCAGGTATCCCGGATTATTTTGAGAACAAGCACCTCTATCTTATTAAAATATTGAACGGCACGGCATCCAAAGCCTGGTAATAAAAAAACAAGTGTAAAACCTGCTTTGTATTGGAAACCAATTGACCTAGTTAACTAAATGTTTTCTCTGCATCGTATATAAGATCACAAAGACCAGCGGAAAACCTATTGCCATTAGAATACTTCCGATCCCTGTATATTGCTTTGTGCCCAGGATAAAAAAATTGCCTATTAATGGAATTGCCTGCCCGGCCAGGTACATCCAATAGCCATCTTTTTTAAGTTTTCGCATCCAAAGTGCTCCTATAAAACAAAGAATAATACCGATCATACTGATAGTCACTAATGGGATTATATTCTGTTGAGCTAATTCAATAACTGCACGCCCCTTTTCCATTTCCTCCAATTTTTCCGCAGAAAGCTCCTCACCTGAACTTGCCGCTTTATCCATGATCCCAAGTAAAAATTTATAGAGCATTGGCATCAATAAGGTAAGTAATCCAAATAGTGCACATCCTATAAAAGTTAAGATCGTTAATACATTTAAACCCTGTGGTAAATTGGGCTTTGCATTTTGATCAAAATTTAAAACATCTGTTGTTGGATCGGGGTTCATAGTAGTTAGTTTTTGTAAAAAAATGCCGTTATTCAAACTCAAATCTAATTAAGTTTTGGGTATTTATCCTGCTAATTGTTGGTTTATAAAGCCGTCCTTTATACTTTTCTCCGTTGAAGTTCTTTTTTTATCAGCCCCAACTCCCTGCCGGTTTGGCCCGCTACAGAACTATTCTCCTGAGCACGCCGCATTAAATAAGGTATAACATCTTTAATGGGACCAAATGGTAAATATTTACTTACAGAACATCCAGATTTGGCAAGGTTAAAAGTGATATTATCACTCATGCCATATAGCTGGGAAAAATGAACATGCGGATGATCATGTGGCCATCCTTTTTTATCTAAAAGCTGCGTTGTATATAAATTACTGTATTCATTATGAGATGCAACGATCACGGCAATTTTATCAAGGTGATCGATACAAAAAGCAATTGCATCATTATAATCATTATCACAGAATTCCTTATTGAGCTGAATGGGTGAGGGATATCCTTTTTCTGCCGCACGGTTCCTTTCTTTTTCCATGTAAGCACCCCTTACCAATTTGGCACCTAAAACAAATCCTCTTTCATCGGCAGCTTTGAAAGAATCTTTCAGGAATGCTAACCTGTCGTGCCGGTATAACTGGATGGTGTTATAAACCACTGCTTTTTGTTTATTAAACACATCCATCATCAGGATCGTAAGTGCATCAACGGGATCCTGTATCCAGGTCTCTTCTGCATCTATCAATACGCCAATATTTTTAAGATCTGCTTCCTCACACAATTGCTGGGCACGCAACCTTACCCTATGCCATTCTTCCTTTTCGGCCTGCGGTAATGATTCTACTACAGCCAGGTAACGTTTCATCAGTGTTCCTTCACTTTTACCCATCAGGCTATCCATTTTTTCGAGTAAGGAGAACCGGGCAAAACCGGTAATTTTTATACTCATGAAAGGGATATTCTTTTGAGTAGCAGCATAAGCGATCACTTTTCTGAATTCATCACGGGCACGATCAAAATTTTCTTCTCCCTCTTTACCCTCTACCCCATAATCCAGAATTACCTGCACATTATATTCTTCCAGCTTATCAGCAACTTTTGCGGTTTGCTCTAAAGTTTCTCCACCTACAAATTGCCGGAAAATAGTTTGCCTGATCAAAGTTTTTGTAAAAGGTATATGCCAGTTAATGGCAAGTGGTGTAAGTTTTAATCCTGCATTAACCAGCCATGGTTTTCCCATGATGCCGAAAAGAAAATTTGCTTTTCTCAGGTCGGCATCAGATTTTGCTGCAAAAGCATATTCCGTATTATCAAAAGATATTTTGGTTTGATCTGTCATAATTATCAATTCGTTGACCGAAATTCATAAAACAAAGACGAACTGCCAAATAATTAAACACGATATATATCGTGTTCATAAAAAATTATTGATTTTGATGGTAGTGGATGTTAATAATACACTGCTGAGAAGAACCAACAGTGGTAAAGAACTTATCTTTGCAAAAAATTGAATGAAATGGATAAGAAAGCAAAAGAATCGCTGGTGATTATGACTGAATTGGTTTTACCTAACGATACCAATACATTTGGCAACCTGATGGGTGGCAGGTTAATGTATTGGATGGATATTGCTGCAGCATTGGCAGCCATGAAGCATTGTGGGGCGCCCGTTGTAACAGCATCGGTTGATAATATATCTTTTGAGAACCCGATTAAACTGGGCAATGTAGTACATATTGAAGCTTCATTAACCCGTACTTTTAATACCAGTATGGAAGTGCATTTAAATGTTTGGGGAGAAGATGCCATACAACAATACAAATACAAAAGCAATGAGGCTTATTACACTTTTGTATCACTCGACCCAAATGGCAAACCCCGTAAAGTGAATCAATTAATACCGGAAAC
Source organism: Ferruginibacter sp. (assembly GCA_046596255.1). GTDB lineage: Bacteria > Bacteroidota > Bacteroidia > Chitinophagales > Chitinophagaceae > Ferruginibacter. Next base: position 14,098 of record JBKJMZ010000172.1, read on the forward strand.
CGAGTATGAGAAAAAACTGTTTGAAGGCGCTTTAAGAAGAAGGCAGTTAAGGCTTATTCTTGGCGGTAAGCTGAAGCCTGAAGAGGCAGTAGAGTTAAAGGCTTTATTTATCAAGGATTAATTATCGGGCTGTGCCGGTTTAAATCTTTTACTCTGCTCTATGGCGTCCATGATCTGTTCCAATATCTGCTCGGTTGAATCATCATAATTGATGGGTAGGGGGTCTTTAAAAGTAACAGAAAGCTTTGTGCCCTTATTAATAAGCTTCAATCCTTTTTTATCAAAAGCCTTACTAAATCCATCTATCACGATAGGCACCACTATGGGTTTATGATGCTTGATGATAAAGGCAGTGCCTTTTCGCCCCGGAACATAGGGAGTGGTAGTGCCCTGCGGAAAAGTGATCACCCAGTTCTTATCCAGTGCACGTGAAATTTTGCGGGTATCGCTGGGGTCAAGGCCCTTCCTCACTTCCTTTGCCTCATCAACCCAAACCCTTTTTACCATAATAGAACCCGCAAGGGCAAATACTTTACTCAGCAGGTTCTTTTTCATGGTCTCTTCGGCCGATACGAACTGTATCCTGGTGTATGGCCACAGCAGGTAATAAGGAATGCCCAGTTTATTTTTTTTTCGCCAGCTTACCGCACAAAAAATATGTAAAAAAGCGATCACTTCGGCAAAATAGGTTTGATGATTGCTTACAAAAAGCACGTTGGTCTTAGGAAGCTTTTTCAGTTTTTCCATCCCATTTACTTTCATCCTGTTTATAATGGAAAGGCCTGGAAATGATATTACTCCAATTACCGTGTAAACCATTTTTTTAATGAACGCCGATTCTTTTATCCGTGCACCAAGCTTACTCATGTATACTTTATTTTACCAATGATGTTTGCTGCAATTTATATAAACTCTCCTTAGGGAGGTTGAGAAAGGTTATAAAGTTTGGAAAGTTTAGATGGTTATGCTGAACAAACTTCCTTAACCCTTCTTACTGAAGAAAATTTAAACTTTTAACCCGGCCCGTATGCCACACTGTATATTTGCAGGCATGAAATGAGCTATAACAAAAGTTGAAAGCCAACGAATTGTATATAAGCAAACCTGCCTCCCGGTAGGCAGGTTCCCCGTCCGAACGGCTTCTGCCGGGCGGGCATGTGGCAAAAAACAATAAAATAAGCACATGAAACTGGATACGGTAATTTTTGATATGGACGGCCTGCTGATTGATTCAGAACCCTTATGGAAAGAAGCAGCAGATGAATTGCTTTTAAATTATGGAAAACAATTGTCGCCAAAGCAGTATGCTCAAACCACGGGATTACGTACCAAAGAATTTTTAGCGCATTGGTTCACCTATTTTAATATACCTGCAGGCAAGATCGCTGTTGATGAACAGTTGCTGGTTGATAATGTAATTGCGCTCGTACAGGAAAAGGGCAAAGCCATGCCCGGTATCGAATATATTTTTAATTTTTTTATAGAGCGTAGTTTCAAGCTCGGTTTAGCCTCTTCTTCGCCTATAGAACTGATAGATGTGGTTACAGGCATGCTGGGTATCCGGCAGCACCTGCATACGGTTACTTCCGCAGCCAATTTATCTTTTGGAAAACCCCATCCCGAGGTTTATCTAAACTGCGCCCAACAATTGCATTCTCCGCCACAAAATTGTCTTTGCTTTGAAGATTCCTTTAACGGAGTAATAGCTGTAAAAGCTGCTAAAATGAAGTGTGTTGTAGTGCCGGCATCGCATGATAGTGGGAACCCCAGATGGAGCGCTGCAGATATCCGGATCTCCACACTTGATAATTTTAATGAATTGATACTGGACAGTTTACAGTATCATTAGCTGTGTAAATGCTTTATAAAAAATGATACTATTATAAAAAAAAATAGAATCTTGTTTTTTTCCAAAAAAAAGTATATTTACACTCATTTAATCAAGTACCGCAATATCTTGATTTTAAAATCTTTAAATTAATTTACTCATAAATCAAAAACTAACACAATGAAAAAGTTATTACTCTCTTCTCTTATGATGTTTGCCGTATGTGGTTATGTATCTGCTCAAAATGCAACTGGTTCAAAGTTTCAGAAAGCAGGCACCACTTCAACTGCACCTACTCCACAAAAAGCAGCTGTGTTAAATACTGAAGCTACATCTGATGCTATGCCTGCAACAGATAAAGATGCAACCCAGGCTGTTGCTCCGGCACCAAACGATAAAGCGGCAAAATTTAAGGCTGCTCAAGCAAAGCCATCTCCTGCAGTAACTGCTGATGGTGTAGTAGTTACAGCCGATGATCTTTCTCCTAAAGAAAAAGCAGAGCTTAAGAAAATGGAAGCTGCAAAAGCTGCTGCTGCAAAAAAGAATAACTAATTTTTATTCAATACTTTTTAAAAAAACACCTCTTCTTTTGAGGTGTTTTTTATTGCCCCGCCCAGCCAATAATATTTTATTTTACATCTGTATTGGCACCTGGAAACACCCGGGGGACTTTTTTTATATTTATCTTTTACAAAAATTATGCAGCGGCTTCTTTTCCTCCATGGTGCCCTGGGCGCCAAAGATCAACTGGCTGAACTGGAAAAAAATCTTGCCGGTTCCTTTTTGGTACATAGCCTCAACTTCAGCGGCCATGGCGGTTCTGCGCTAAATGAGGAAGGATTTTCTATAGCTCGGTTTGCTAAGCAAAACATTGCAGCCAATGAAATTAAAATGCTTAATGCAGAAATGATAGCTGAAAAATTACCTGCCTTTGCCGCAGCTTTAGAAAAAAGGCATGCACCCAATAACTGGAAAACTATTTTAGAAAGCACAGCAGCCATGCTTGTGAAAATGGGAAAAGATAACCCATTGAAAATAGATGACTATAAAAATATCCGGCAGCAGATTTTAATGATGCTGGGCGATCGGGATAAAATGGTTACGCTTGATGAAACACTGGAAGTTTACAGGGTTCTGCCTGCTGCACAGCTGGCAGTTTTACCGAATACTGCCCATCCAATTGAAGTGGTTGACAAGGCCCGGCTTGCCTATGAAATAACCACTTTTTTAATGCTGCGTTAAAAGCCTTTTTGCTTAATTATCAGCACCAAATCCAAAAAATTACCTGAAATTTCGCTGTAATTAGCCCTCAGAGCCAAAATAGGCCTCCTTTTCGTGACATATTCAGGCATATTTTACTACCTTCGCTCTCCCGTTTTAAAAAACCACGGGGCAATCTTATGTCATTTATTAAAAAACAATTAAACGCAGATGCACAGGAAGGTTCTTCCGGTCCCGAAAATTCGGGAGGAGAAACTGCTGCGATAACAAATGTGCCTGTTGAGAATATGGAATTAAATGAAGCTGAACAAACAACTGAAGTGGAAACAAAATCTGTTGTTGACATGGAAGTAAAAGCACCGGTTGAAGAAAAAGTTGTAACCGCTCATGATGATTTTGACTGGAGCGTTGACAAGCGTAACGTTACAAGTTATACTGCTGATGAAAAAGCTAAGTATGACACTGTTTACGACAACACCTTTAAGCAGATCAATGATGGTGAAATGATCATGGCTACCATTGAATCATTGACCAAGACGGATGCTGTTGTAAACATCGGTTTTAAAAGTGACGGCCTTATCTCTTTGAACGAATTCCGCGACATCCCCGGTGGTGTTAAAGTTGGAGACGTTCTGGAAGTAATGGTGGTTGAAAAAGAAGACAGGGAAGGAAACCTTAACCTGAGCCGCAAATCTGCCCGTACTACAAGAGCATGGGAACGTATAGTGGAAGTACACCGCACAGGTGAGATCGTAACAGGTTTGGTTACCAGCAAAACCAAAGGTGGTTTGATCGTTGATGTATTTGGTATGGAAACTTTCTTACCAGGTTCTCAGATCGACGTTAAACCCGTTACCGATTACGACCAGTTCGTTGGCAAGACAATGGAATTTAAAGTGGTTAAGATCAACGAAGCCATTAAGAATGCCGTTGTATCTCACAAAGCACTTATCGAAAGCGATATCGAAGCTCAAAGAGCCGAGATCATGGGTAAACTGGAAAAAGGTCAGGTACTGGAAGGAACGATCAAGAACATCACAGATTTTGGAGCATTCCTCGACCTTGGCGGCTTAGACGGTTTATTATACATCACCGATATTTCATGGGGTCGTATCAACCACCCAACTGAAGTATTGAAGATGGACCAGAAACTGAACGTGGTTGTATTGGATTTTGATGATGATAAGAAGCGTATCAGCCTTGGTTTAAAACAATTAACGCCTCACCCATGGGATACCCTTACAGAGAACCTGAAAGAAGGTGAAATTGTAAAAGGTAAGGTTGTTAATATAGAAGACTATGGTGCGTTCCTCGAGATCATGCCGGGTGTTGAAGGACTTGTTCACGTAAGTGAAATTACCTGGGCTAACACACCGATCAATGCTAAAGAATTCTTCAAATTAAATGACGAGTACGAAGCAAAGGTTGTTACCCTCGATAAGGATACACGTAAGATGAGCCTTTCTATCAAGCAGATGACCGAAGATCCATGGAGCACTATCGAAACTTCTTTCCCTGAAGGAAGCAAGCATATGGGTGCTGTTAAGAACATCACGCCTTATGGTGTGTTTGTTGAATTAACCACCGGTATCGGTGGTATGATCCACATCAGTGACCTTAGCTGGTTAAAGCGTTTCAACAATCCAAATGAGTATACCAAAGTTGGTAACGAAATTGAAGTGATCATTATGAACATTGATAAAGATGGCCGTAAGCTTCAGTTAGGACATAAGCAGATCGAAGAAGATCCATGGAATTCACTGGAATCAACTTTCCCTGTAGGCAGTGAGCACGAAGGAACTGTTACCAGGAAAGATGATAAAGGCGCTATCGTTCAATTGCCTTACGGACTTGAAGGATTTGCTCCTGCACGTCATTTAGCCAAGGAAGATGGTAAATCAGTTGGTGTTGATGAGATCGCTAAATTCCAGGTTATTGAATTTGACCGTAATGACAAACGTATTGTTTTAAGCCATGCCCGCCTTTGGGAGCAGGTGATAGAAGAAGAGAAGCAAGCTGTTATTAAAGAAAAGAAAGCTGAGTTTGAAGTGACCAAGAAAGCTGTAAAAAGCTTACAGAGCAAGGTTGAGAAATCTACTTTGGGCGATATTGGTGCACTGGCCGACCTGAAGGCAAAGATGGATAGCGATGCTGATGCAGCCGTTACTCCTGAAGAGCCAAAAGGAGAGTAAGAATTCGCCTTGTGGCGAGTTCTAAATTATACATCCCGTTCAGTTTAGGCTGAACGGGATTTTTTTGTTTTCAGTAGTTCAGCGAAGGAGGATTTATGCAAAAAGGTGTCACCTCTTTGCATAAATCAGGAAATTCCGTTTCTCAGGCGAGTCTCTGCAAAAGATATGTAGGCAAGCCACAAAACTCGCCGTCAATTAGAAAGGTGGTTTTTTATTTTAGTGATAACGTATCGCCCCGCAGTACGGGTCCTGCATGCCTTCTAACATGAGCAATGGCAGAGACTCGCCTGAAAAATAAGCTATGGTGGTTGTTCCTTATTCTTTCACTCTTGGCCTGTGAATATCAGTTACAAGCAAACGAACAGTAGTATTACCAATATTTTTACCTGAATGCGTGGTAGTTGCATTAACAAGTCCGGTACCTGTTGGCAGGTCTAATTCCTGGCGGCCTCCCCCTTCTGTGGTAATCGCTATTTTTCCTCCCTGAACTACATATAAAGTATGGTCAGGATGTCTATGTAGCGAGACTGAATCACCTGGTTTCAGCGTCACTTCAAACATTTTTATTCCCAGAGTATCGCCAAACTTTTTAGCGAACGGGGCTTCTACATTCCATGGGTCCAATGCGGGATCATAATCAGGCATAGAGGAGTTATCTTTGGTGGTGACAGTAATGTTGGTATCAACTTTGTTTTTTTCTGTAACTGCTTCAGGATTATTGCATGCAGTAACAAATACTGATGCGGCAATTAAAATTGACTGAAAAACATTTTTCATGATTTTTATATTTTGAAGGTTAAA